>NCGC01000086.1 GCA_002281475.1 Methylophilales bacterium 28-44-11 | reverse complement strand
TGGCATGCAAACCGTGAGTTTACTCATGTTGTTAAATCAGACCATCAGTCAGCAGTTTCGTTATCAAATTCGGGAAGAGGCAGGCGTGCAAACGCCAGCGCAGACGTTAATGCAACGCAGTGGGTCTTGTCGAGATTATGCCACGCTGCTGATTGAGGCATGTCGATGCCTGGGTTTAGCCAGCCGTTTTGTCAGTGGTTACTTGCATGCACCCGCGACAGAAGTGGGTAATGCCACGACGCACGCTTGGGTCGAAGTCTATTTACCAGGCACGGGGTGGAAGGGGTTTGATCCGACCTCTGGCGAAGTCACTGGCAACCGGCACATCGCAGTGGCGGTGGCGCGCAACCCAGAAACGGTCTCGCCTGTGTCCGGAAGCTTTATTGGGTTAGGTTTAATGTCCACCAAGATGGTCGTCAATGTGCAGGTCAATTTAATCACCTAGCACGGTGTTGAAAACACAGTGTTATGACGCTGTTTCTAACAAAAAGCGATGTTAAGTAGGCTTAAATTAAACGCTAAATTCCAAACCAAAATTATTGCCACTGCGTTATGAATCCTATCATGGCTGTCCTGCTAGTCGTTTTAGTAGGAGGTTGCAGGCAAGATGATTGATTAAAAGCGTGTATGGATATCAGAAGTGAAAATTTTTCTTGCGCTGAAAAGTCTTATCAGTTACGCCTCTCATCTCGAAGTAAAAAAACGTTCGCATAGCATCTAATATCAAATGAATGATTAGCACAATTAAACGGCATCTTCATTGAACTATCCAAAGGATGTTTAAGTGTAAATTAATCACATAACAGGAGAGTTTTATGTGGTTTAATCAAATGGGTGGTCAAGCACTGCCTTCAAGTAATGACAAGGTGAATCAATTCAATGTAGTAGGTGGTCGTAAAGCGACTGTCGGTGCGTTGTTGGCGCTTACTGTGCTGCTTGCTACCATGCACACAGAACAAGCATATGCCTTATGTAATGGAGGCACTACCGTGACCTCTACCGTAGTCATTAGCGCAGATTGTGATGGTGGCAATGTCAAAGGACTCACATTAGATACAGGTGCTGACGTCACCATTAACACTGGTGTGACTGTATCTAACGATGCAGGGTTTGGGGTGAATGGCAGGGCGGTGGTGGTGTTGGGCAGTGCTACCTCTACATCACTGGTCAACAACGGCACTATTTACACCTATAACCAATGGGGCTTATGGAATCAATCAGGCGGTAACGTAAATGTCGTTAACTTTGGACAAATTACAGCAACAGTCAGATATGGGATTTCAAATCAAGGCACCATTACCTCATTAACCAATGTAGGCAGTATTACTGGAGGCTTTGGCAGTATTGGCAACATCACTACGCCAGCACCTTCCATCAATGTATTTAATAATCTGCAAGGGCAAAGTGGGTCGGCATCCACTCCAGTCACACTGGTTGGATATCTACCACTCAGCTACAACATTATTATTCAAGACCCTTCAACCTATGGTCAACTCACTGCACCTAATCAGCCAGGCACGATGGCCTTTAATATTTATGGCAATACTGGCACAACCTTGGTGGCTGGCGTGAACGCGTCTATCGTTGCAGAAAATCGATACCTTAATGTACTAAATGGGTTCAGCTCTCTTTCTAGCGTCACAGGGGGTGACGGCACTTACAACGGATACAGCTACAGTTTGGTGGCGAGTGAAACGACTCCCAATAGTTGGGATCTGCTCGTGTTTTTAGCAGGGCCCTCCATGGTCGATACACAGGCCTCAATTCGCAACTCAGCCCAAAAATTACGCAGTGTGTTTAACGCCGCCGCTATTTCCTCAAATTTTGCCAATATGAATACTTATGACTGTAATTTGTTTGATAGTAAAGGCATGTGTATTTCTGGAGGTGGGCGTTACACCACTGTCGATAATCCTGACTTTAGTAGCACCAGTGCAGTAGTGGTGGTGGGATATAAAGCCACGCCTAATATCCGAATTGGTGGGTTCTTAGACCAAAATGTAAACAACAACGCGCCTAATGGGATCAAAGTCTCTAATAAAAATCCATTGATGGGGGTGTTTGCAGTATGGAACCAACATGCCACTGGCTTGGGTTATCAAATCAAATTAGCCAATGCTTATCAAGACAAAAACGTCAAAACTACACGTGATGTGGTAGGTACTTCAGAAGCAGGTACGGGCGCCACTGATATCACCACACAAAGTTATGTGGGCGAGTTAAGTTATGCTTTTGCTTACAATGATAAAACCTTGTTGCGCCCATACTTGGCTTTACGTCATACCACAATTAAACAAGATGCCTATACAGCCCAAAACCACACTCACTGCAAGTTTAGGTGTTGAGCACGATTTAGAACATCGAGTAGAGGACTACGTGGCAACCTCAGCAGGTATCAGTGGCCTGACCTCTGAAAACTTCAACGACAATATTCAACGCACACGGGCAGTCGCTTCTGCTGGGGCTTATTACGCAGTATCAAAACGTCAGCGTATTGCAGGTGACTTTTATTACCAACAATTACCTTTTCAACGCACTGGGTCCACCACGGCTTATTTTAATTACATGATTGGATTTTGATCAAACGTCATTTGATACAAGGCTATGGTGAAACTGGATGGCAAACTATTTAACATCGCGCACGTTTACTTTAAATGATGCGACCGAATTTGCGCGCTGATGTTTAGACGGCCAATATCCGATTGTGTGAGTTTAAAGTCTTTCCCTGCAACAATAATGGGGGTAGGTGATAAGCCAGAGGTGTTTTCAGCATGGCGGAGCGCACCTATGATTTCAACTGGATTTTCTTTTTGCATGTCCATCGACACCAGAATGCAGCGATAACGATGACTTTTTATTGCATGTAATGCATCTGTTCCCGAGTTGCAATATTCTGCCTTGAGATTTCTTGCTTGCATGAAGGCATCATTGTCAAATGTCTGATGATGATTGTCTTGTATCACTAATGCTCTGTTTGTCATGAAATACTTTCAATAAATTACATGAGTTGATGGATGGTGGAGAGTACGTTTTCTTTGCCCAGTTGCTCTACTAACCCAGCCGTTTTGAGTTTCTCGAGTACATTGGGTCTTGCTTCGCTTAACACTAATCGCGTGTGATGTCGCTTACAGGCGTCTAATAAATCCCAAAGTGATTGCATGCCTGTAGCATCAATAAACGGTACTTTGCTCAGCCGTAAAATCAAGACGTCTGCATGTTTATGCGCGCTTTCAAGCGCACTTTCTAAGTGCTGTGCAGCGCCAAAGAAAAAAGGGCCTTCCATATTAAAGATCACTGTATTCGGTGGCAATTTGAAATCTTGCGTACCTGTTTCTGCAATTAAATCTAATGGGGTTTGCTCAGCAATGACGATAGATTCAGACATGCGTTTCATGAATAATAAGCAAGCCAATAGCACGCCAATGTTCACAGCAATCACTAGATCACCAAATACAGTCAGTAGAAAAGTAATCAGGAGTACCGCGGTATCTGATTTGGGTGCCGTCATTACCATGTGAGAAAAACGGTGCAGTTCACTCATGTTGTACGCCACTACAAACAAAATGGCAGAGAGCGCGCAGAGCGGAATATGTGCAGCCAAGGGTGCAAGCGCCAATACAATAATCAACAAGGTGACAACATGCACTAAGCCTGCCAATGGGCTGGTGCCGCCATTGCGAATATTGGTGGCAGTGCGTGCAATGGCCCCAGTAGAGGCAAAACCACCAAATAAGGGTGAGCATATATTGGCAATCCCTTGACCCACCAGCTCTTGATTTGAATCATGCTTAGTGCCCGCCATACCGTCAGCCACTACTGCAGATAACAATGATTCGATAGCTCCCAACAATGCAATGGTGAAGGCGGGACCAATCAGTTTTAAGATTTCCGAAAAAGGCATGGAAGGCATTTCAAATGGTGGCAAGCTTTGCGGAATGCCACCAAAAGCGCTACCGATGGTAGCGACATGATCAAAATTAACATACCACTGTACTAAGGTAGCAAGTGTCATCGCGACCAGCGGAGAGGGGATGCGTTTAAACACTTTGGGTGATAATAGTAGTGTAGCCAGTGTGAAGAGTGAGAGCGCCGTGGTTTGCTCATTTAAACTGGGCAAAGCTTGTAACAAATGCCAGAATTTTTCATGAAAATGCTCAGCAGCTATTGGCGACAATCCAAAAAAGTCTTTCCACTGTCCAACAAAAATAATGACGCCAATCCCACTGGTAAAGCCAACAATCACGGGGTCTGGGATATATTTGATGACACCGCCTAATTTTGTCATGCCCATCAACACCAATATGACCCCTGCCATGAGGGTGGCTACCTGTAAGCCTTGGATGCCGTATTTAGCTGTAATGCCAGCTAAGATAACAATGAACGCCCCTGTTGGCCCAGCGATTTGCAATCTGCTCCCACCCAATAACGAAGTGAGGCCACCTGCAACTATCGCTGTATACAACCCTTGTTCTGGCTTTGCACCAGAAGCAATGGCAAATGCCATGGCTAAGGGGAGCGCTACCACACCCACGATCACACCTGCCAGAATATTATTGAGCCAATGTTCTTTGGAGAGCAGCCCTGCACGCTTGGCTTCGAGTATCGCAATCATATACACAATTGGTTTGCTGATTAATGTTAATTAGATTAACATACAATTAACATTTAATAAAACTTTATGCCGCTATGGAAAACCGAACAGCACGACTGACTCTCCTTATAGATCCGACCAAAAAACAGATATTTGAAGAAATATGCGCAAGACGTGACATGACCTCGTCACAAGTTATTCGCCATATGATTCGGGAGTATGTACTCAAACATGGCACACCAGAACAACTCGCGCGTATGCCCATCCATGAGTAATCACGCAGAGCAATGTACTATTGGTTTCATGTCGTCAATCAATGTTTTTCATGCGCATCGTGGTGAATTCAAAGGGTAAGATGATGCAAACGCTTGTCATAAAGTAACTTAACCGTTGATATCGCAAACCTCGTAGTCTTCAATTACAATTTAATTAGATGTAGTGTGCTGTCTCTGCTCCAAACGGATGATGTATTTTATAAAGTAATACATGCATAAGGAGGGTGATTGGATGTCTGATATGCTGATATTGGGTACGCGCAAGGGCACCATTATTGTTGACAAAATAGACTCGCATTGGCGCCCGCGCCCTATTGTCCATGCAGGAGTGCCCGTATGTTATGCGACGCGTGATCCGCGTAATGGCACCCTTTGGGCATCGTTGGATCACGGACATTGGGGGCCTAAGTTATCACGCTCTCGCGATGGTGGTGCAACTTGGGAGGAGTTAAGGTCCCTCAAATACCCTGTAGGTGCACGCTACATTGTAAAATATTTACCTACCCCAGATTTCAATCCCAATTCACCGTCCGCGCAGCCAGAATATGCGGATGCCACTGTACTCAAAATATGGAATATTGCGTTTGGACATGCTGATCAACCCAATAGGCTCTATGCCGGCACTATCCCTGGGGGATTGTTTTTTAGCGATGATGGTGGCGACAGTTGGACGCTTAACCGCCCGTTATGGAGTCATCACAGCCGCGGTGGTGATTTGTTTGCTGGGGATGCAACCACTGTAAACCAGTGGAACGGAACCCCGGCCAGTATTGATTATGGCGTGTTTGAACCTGGCATTCATTCGATAGTGGTGGATCCACGCGATGCTCATCATTTATATGTTGCAGTATCCACCGCTGGAGTGATTGAATCCACCGATGGAGGACAAAGTTGGCAAGCCAGAAACAGCGGCATGTTGATGGACTACCTTCCAAATCCTGAATCAGAGTGGGGGCATGATCCACATTTTGTCACCCATTGCCCCGCACAGCCAGATCATCTTTGGCAGCAAAACCATTGTGGGGTTTTTTACAGTGACGATGGCGCCAAGCGTTGGCATAAGGTCAGCATGCCTAACCTTGGTGTGAATTTTGGCTTTCCCATTGCTGCTGATATCAAAGACGGCCGCACCGCATGGGTAGTGCCGGCAAACGTAGATTCAGAAAGGATGGCGATTAAGGGTGGCTTGTTTGTCGCGCGAACGACCGACGGTGGCCAATCATGGCAAACGTTTCGAAAAGGATTACCACAAGAGAACGCTTACGATATTGTGTTGAGACACGGTCTTGATGTATCAGGTGATGATGTATGTTTTGGCAGCACTACTGGTAACGTTTACCTGTCTGAGGATCGGGGTGAAACATGGCAATGCTTAGGGAGCAATTTCCCACCCATTTACTCCGTTCGATTTGGATAAGCCATGCCACGTGTAGAAATGACACAGCATCTTTATCGATTCTTTCCGCACTTAAACAATCGCGACATCCATGTGCCAGCTGGGTCGGTTGAAGAAGTGCTGTTTGCAATCAATGCAATTGCCCCTGGTTTCACTGACTACGTATTAGATGAACGAGGCGCACTGCGTCGGCATGTCAATCTCAGCATCAACAACAATATCGTCATCGATAAAATCAAACTTTCTGAGCGAGTGCCTGAGGAGGCAACCTTGTACATCTTTCAGTCATTAAGCGGTGGATAAAGGAGAAAATTGGGCTTTTCTATATTGTTTCTTGCATTTATCACCACGTTGCATATGCATCATGTGTATGGTTATCTTTGATGAATACTAGTTACCATTACTATTTAAATGAGATAATCCATGATTCTTTATAATCTATATATCATGCCCAACTTACTAAAAGGGTCATTACTCTTTTTACTCATCCTATTCCTTGCAAGCTGTAGTAGCAGATTTTCTGAACCAGAAGATGTATCGAGTTTTTGCGAAAATGTTCATATAGGCTCAGATTTCTCTTTAGTATTAGCCTCTCTGCCTAGCTTAGCTTTGGCACTGCGCGAACAACCCCAACAGCTAGATCAGGAAATTATCCACTCTTTGCCTAATCCTGACAGTATCCAAAGTGCATTGATTACAGTCGAAGGTTTGGAGACATCAAATCTTGATCCTGCTTGCATCATTTACTTTTCCTCCATATTGCATCAAGGCGATGGCAAGATTGTCTATAAGCAGTTTGTAGGTGAAAAGAACAAAGGCAATCAATCATGAGTGGAAATTTTTTGTTGGTCTTGATGGCGCTTTTGTTAGTGCTTTTAAATGGATTTTTTGTTGCTGCAGAATTTGGTTTAGTGAAGTTGCGAAGCACGCGTGTGCGCGCTATTGCCAAAAATTTAGGTTGGCGTGGCAGAATGCTGGTCAAAGTACATAGTAATCTGGATGCTTATTTATCAGCATGCCAACTCGGCATTACCTTGGCTTCGTTAGGATTAGGCTGGGTGGGTGAGCCAGCATTTGCAGCATTAATAGAGCCTGTTTTAGTGGATATTGGTGTGACTAGCCAAAAATTAATCCATGGTATTTCTTTCGTCATCGCATTTTTTACTATTTCATACTTACATATTGTAGTGGGTGAATTAGTGCCAAAAACACTCGCGATTCGCATGTCTGAGCGTGTTGGATTATGGACATCTCCAGGATTGTTCGCTTTTTATTGGGTAATGTTTCCTGCCATTTGGGTGCTTAACCAGAGTTCTAACTTTGTTATCAATGCGTTGAAGCTAAAATCTAAAGATGGCCATGATGCGCATTATTCCCCTGAAGAGCTGAAAATCATTTTACGTAGCTCTCGTCCTGATGCGGACTTTAGTGCCACGGAATGGAAAGTATTAGCACAGGCGATAGATTTTAGAGAACTTGTGGTCTCTGACTTAATGCATCCTTTCCAAGAGGCAAGGGTATTGCTAGCGGACGATACATTTAAAAATAATATGCAGCGTATTGCGCAGCATCGCTACAGCCGTTACCCATTAGTGTCTGATAACGGCATTGTGGTTGGGATTGTGCATGTTAAAGACTTGTTTATTGCAATGAGCAAAGACTCTACTTTTAGTGATATCCGAAGCATAATCAGACCTGTCAATTTTGTCACACCAGACACGCCTGCCACTGAGCTGTTTCGCCAACTACAGCAGGGTGCGCCGCATTTAACGCTGGTGGCGTATGAAGGCAATCCACCCATAGGGTTTATCACACTAGACAATCTGTTGTCTGCTTTGGTGGGCGATATCAGTGATGAATTCAGGCAATCGCAAAGTGAGTGGACCAAGCTAGATGATGGCTCACTGTTAGGTAAAGGCACGTTACCCATTAACACGCTTGAACGTACATTGGGCATTGATATTGTCTCGGAAGAAGCTGACACAGTGGCAGGTTTAATATTGTGGAAGTTAACTGAATTGCCAAAGGAAGGGCAACGCATTCATTTTGATCAATTTGATGTGGTGGTTAAAAAAATGAGTGGGCCAAAAGTACTGTTAGTTCGCGTTTATCCAACCCATCAGCATGGTCATTCAAGCAACCACTAGCTAGTTTTCTCTAAGCACAACGACTTTGTCTAATTAATCATTCACGTAAGTGTTATTTGGACGCAAAGGTTCAATAAGCTCTATACTCATCATTCCTGTTCGTTTATCTAGGAGTCTTATTATGAAACTGCAATCTTTGCTGTTACTCATTGTATTCGCTTTAATCGCTGCTTTTGCGGCTTTAAATTGGGGAGTGTTCCTCTCAACTACTGAGCTTTCACTTGGCTACACCACCGTCAATATGCCATTGGGTCTTATCATGCTTGGGCTTTTAGCCATAGTGACAACTCTGTTCCTGATGTACGTTGTATATCTTCAGGGTTCAGTGTTGCTTGAGGCACGCCGCCATTCTAAGGAGCTACAAGAGAATAGAGAGCTGGCTGATCAAGCAGAAGCTTCTCGATTCACTGAGTTGCGCACTTTTTTAGATGAAGGATTAACCAAGCAATCTATGCAACATAGTGACGCTAAAGAAGTGCTTTTGGCAAGAATTGACAGGCTCGAACATGAATTTCAAACCTACATGGAGCAATCTGGCAATACGCTTGCTGCCTATATTGGTGAATTAGAAGATCGTATTGAAAAGTTATCGGGTCAACCACCGGTAATGTAAGCATTAGCTTTAAAAGTCGTGGAGTGATCGACACTTATCACATGCGAAGATTTCACTGGAAAATCCTCTGTGTACTTCTAATTTTGTAGTGACTATTTAAATACAACCTATCCCTTATGTTTGGGTCAAACAACATTAGGAATAATTGTAAAGATACACACATGTCACTGCGTCAACCATTCAAGATGTTCCATTTGCAGTTTATCCCATTGTTGTTGATGATGTTGGTTATCACAAATATT
>NCGC01000085.1 GCA_002281475.1 Methylophilales bacterium 28-44-11 | reverse complement strand
AAAATCGATAAATCATTTGTCATGAACATGGCCAATAGTGAAAACGATACCATCATCGTGCGTTCCACCGTGGATTTGGGGCACAACTTAAATCTTAAAGTGGTGGCAGAAGGCATTGAAAATATTGAGGTGTGGAACTTGCTCGTCAACATGGGTTGCGATTATGGACAAGGTTATATGATGGGTAAACCGATGCCGGAAAACGACTTCAAAGAGTGGTTAAAGCGGTGGGAAATTCAAAGCAAAGACATTATTTAAGTGAGATAGAATACCACCCATCATCAAGCTAAGCGTTTCATAAAAAGCTAAGCCGGACATGATAAAAGCATAAAGGCGCAGATGCGCCTTTATGCTTTTACTTTACGATTTATCTCTCTCGCCAGTATTTATTTCACAACTTTAGCGCATGCATAGAGCGCTACGCCAATCACTACTAAAATACCAATCAACGTATAAATGCCTACGGCTCCTTGAATATCCATTTGCGCTTTCCTTCATTAAAATGCGTGGTCTAAAAACAAAATAACTGCGGACAACATTTTAACCAATTCAGTTAGATTCTCAATGGCTTTGCCCTGATTTTATTGCGTGTGAATGCCAGTCTAAAATTCAAGCATTTCAAAATCGGCTTTGCTCACGCCACATTCTGGACATGCCCAGTCGGCAGGAACATCTTCCCATCGTGTACCCGGTGCAATTCCATCATCAGGCCAACCTTTTTCTTCTTCATAAATAAGACCACATACAGTGCACATCCAAGATTTCATGGGGTTTTCCTCAAGCTGTTGAATATATTTGACATTAAATACCTGTAGCAGTTGATATTGTAAGCCCAACACAAAAAACGAGCACCTATGTTAAAAGGTGCTCGTGAAGAGACTACATAGCTTGGTTAAATATCAAAGCGATCCGCATTCATTACTTTGGTCCATGCCGCTACAAAGTCATGTACAAACTTCTCTTTTGCATCGTCTTGTGCATACACTTCAGCATAAGCGCGCAGTACCGAGTTGGAACCAAACACTAGATCAACTCTGGTTGCAGTCCATTTGGTTTTGCCAGAATTGCGTTCACGTACTTCATACAGATTTTTAGCCACTGGATTCCATGTGTAGGCCATATCGGTTAAATTCACAAAAAAGTCGTTGGTCAATACGCCTTCACGATCAGTAAACACCCCATGTTTAGTATCGCCATGGTTAGTCCCCAACACGCGCATGCCGCCAACCAACACTGTCATCTCATGTGCAGTTAAACCCATTAACTGTGTACGGTCTAACAACATTTCTTCAGCTGATACAATGTAGTCACCTTTCAACCAATTGCGGTATCCATCATGCACAGGCTCTAAGGGCGCAAATGATTCTGCATCGGTCATAGCATCAGTGGTGTCACCGCGGCCAGGTGTAAACGGCACAGTGATTGTCACGCCTGCATCACGCGCGGCTTTTTCTATTGCGGCCGTACCTCCCAACACAATTAAATCGGCCAAACTGACTTTTTTGCTCAAGCCAGCCTGCACACCTTCCAGTACGTTTAATACTTTTTGTAATCTTGCTGGTTCATTGCCTACCCAATCCTTTTGTGGGGCAAGTCGAATACGTGCACCGTTGGCACCACCACGGAAATCAGAACCACGGAATGTACGTGCACTGTCCCACGCTGTTGCCACTAACTCACCCACGCTCAAACCACTATTTAACAATTTGGCTTTCAGTTCAGCAATTTCAATATCGCTTAACGTGTAATCCACTGACGGAACTGGGTCTTGCCAAATCAAATCTTCTTTTGGCACATCTGGACCTAAATAGCGACTTTTTGGACCTAAATCACGGTGCGTTAATTTAAACCAAGCACGCGCAAACACTTCAGAGAAATATGCATGGTTTTTGTGAAAACGTTCAGATATCTCTCTGTAAATAGGGTCTGCGATCATGGCCATATCCGCATCCGTCATGATAGGGTTATAGCGAATAGATGGATCTTCCACATCGACCGGTTTATCTTCTTCCTTGATATTCACAGGCTCCCATTGCCATGCACCTGCAGGACTCTTTTTGAGTGCCCATTCGTGATTCAACAACATGTCAAAATAGCCATTGTCCCATTGCGTAGGGTGTGTGGTCCACGCCCCTTCAATGCCACTAGTCACTGTGTCACGCCCAACGCCACGGCTCGTGTGGTTATTCCAACCAAAGCCATGTTCATGCATCTCTGCGGCTTCTGGACTAGGGCCTAAGTTTGCCGCATTGCCATTACCATGCGCTTTGCCTACAGTGTGACCACCAGCAGTCAGTGCTACAGTTTCCTCATCGTCCATGGCCATGCGTGCAAAGGTGACACGAATATCATGTGCTGTTTTTAAAGGGTCTGGATTGCCATCTACACCTTCAGGATTCACATAAATCAAACCCATCATCACAGCAGCCAATGGATTTTGTAAATCGCGCTCACCAGAATAACGGCTACCTTCGGAACCTGATTTAGCTAACCACTCTTTTTCAGAACCCCAATAGATGTCTTTTTCTGGATGCCAAATATCAGCACGCCCCCCAGCAAAACCAAAGCTTTTTAAGCCCATTGATTCATACGCCATGGTGCCAGCCAATACAATTAAATCGGCCCAAGACAACTGATTGCCATATTTCTTTTTAATGGGCCAAAGTAAGCGACGTGCTTTGTCTAAGTTAACGTTATCTGGCCAACTATTTAATGGTGCAAAACGTTGACTGCCAGTGCCAGCACCACCACGCCCATCTGCAATACGATAAGTACCTGCAGCGTGCCAAGCTAATCGAATCATCAAACCACCGTAATGGCCCCAGTCAGCAGGCCACCAAGTTTGGCTGTCGGTCATCAACGTTTTTAAGTCATTTTTTACAGCGGCTAAATCTAATTTTTTGAATGCTTCAGCATAATCAAAGTCTTCACCCAACGGGTTAGTTTTGCTGTCATGTTGATGCAGGATGTCCAAATTGAGCGCATTAGGCCACCAGCCCATGCTTGCGACTGCTGAGGTGGTATTGGTATTCGCGCCGTGCATCACTGGGCATTTGCCAATAGAAGAGGGTGTATTCTCCATAGTAAAACTCCTTTTTCTTTGTTGTTGATGTGAATGAATTGTTAAGTGGTTTGATTGATGATGTGGCATTTAAAATCTATGCATGTTTGCGCTCTAATAACTCAGCGCATAGCCTGCTAAAAGCTCTAAAAATACTTGGCTAGTGGTTTGATAAAAAGTTTGCATGTTGCGCCTCCCTAAACGTGACGTGATTGAACTGCATGTGTTGCATTCTAAATGGGGCTGTTTAATTTGTATAATTGTATGTCTTGATGTTATTGATAAATTAAATTAATCATATTATGCTATGCATATCTTATATAAACCAGATAAACCTCCCATGACACTGATCGAGCTAAAGTTTGTAGTGGCCGTTGCACAAGAGCTAAATTTCAGGCGGGCAGCTGAAAAATGCTTTGTCACGCAGCCCGCGCTAAGCTTGGGTATCAAAAAGTTAGAAGAGGAACTAAACGTATCCATTTTTGAGCGTAGCCGTTCCGAAGTGACGCCTACGGAGGTCGGTGCAAAAATTATTGAACAAGCCAATATAGTGCTTGAGCAAGCTGCTCGCTTAAAAGAGATGGCAAAGTTAGGTACCAATCCTTTGCATGGCTTATTTAAACTAGGCATGATTCATTCTGTTGGACCCTATCTGTTGCCTGAGATCATCCCCATTTTGCGTCACTCAGCCCCTGATATGCCGTTAGAAGTAGAAGAGAATCTCACCGCCAACCTTGAAACACAGCTCAGAAACGGTGTGATTGATGCAGCCATTATTGCTTTGCCTTTTAATGTACCTGGTATTCAAATCGAGGTGTTATACGACGAAGCATTCAAAGTCGTGGTGCCACTGGATCATCATTGGGCGACACGTAAAGCCATTGATCCTGTGGAGTTGTCCGATGAAAAAGTGTTGTTGCTGAACAGTGGACATTGCTTTAGTAATCAGGTCACGCAAGCCTGTCCTGAGTTGTCGCGTAAGGGTGAGATTTTACAAGGTAACTCACTCGAAACTATCCGTAATATGGTCGCTTCAAATTTAGGGATTACTGTACTGCCTGCTTCAGCCACAGTAGAGCGTTATCAAAATCCACTCGTCAGGGTCGTGCCATTTATCCATCCAGCGCCTACCCGTAGAATTGCCATTGCTTGGCGCAAAAGCTTTGTCAGAACAGCCGCCATTGAAAAGTTGATTGAGTCGGTTAGAGAAGCCAATCAACGCATACAATAACTGACATCATAAGTACGTACACAGAAGTAAGTATTGCTTATCGTGTGTAACATGAAAGCATGTGTATTTAAAAGAGACAGGCAACAAAAAAGCGCCCTAGGGCGCTTTTTTAACAACCAATTAATGATTAAATATTAACGATTGCAAACGTACATTGTAACTTCAAAGCCAAAACGCATTTCTGTAGCTGCTGGTGTTGTCCACATAATATTTCTCCAATTAAGTTGTTGTTGAATCAATCTATAAACGAATATTACCTGTGGAGCTTAAAAACAACGTGTGCTAATTGCGTAAATCTCACTCATGAAATTCATGAGATGCTATTCACCTGTTAGCTATTTTATCGGTAGGTCAGTGATACTCGATACCCCGCCACAGCAATATCTGTCGTATTCAAGTGCAGTTTTATTCGTATTTCTTCTTTAGCACCGATGCCAGTATTGACCAACGCTTGATTCTGTAAATATTCATGGCCTTTAAAAGTGCGTCTTAACACCAGTTCATCTTCAGTATTGGTCAGCGTTAACTCAATATTGGGATAAGCTTGGGCAAAGTTAGCATGATTAATCAGCGTGCTAGAAAACACTAACACATGCTGATAATTCAAATGTTCTTGCATGTCTGAATCATCAATCGTCAATAAATCAATTGTTTGTGGTAGTGGGACAGTACATGATAAATATTGGCATGCTTGGTTAAGTAGAGGCTTTGCTTGGGGGTAGTGTGCGGCAATTTCTGTGCGCATGTGATAAATAGTTTGACCCAACAGCATGACGAATAGCAACACACAGGCTACGAAAACGGGCCAACTAAAATGCTTCCGTCTCCAACGTTTATCCACTGGTTCATCTGCAGCTAGATCATTTAAAAAGCTTGGCGTTTGATAACCGCTTTCGTTGGATTCACTATTGCTTGTAGCAACCTCGGTGTTGTCTGATGCGGTATTGCCTACTACTTCATTCAACTGACCTTGAAGATGAGCGGGTGTCGTGATTTCAATGTGTTCTATGGAATCTGTTTGTGTATCAGGATTAAGCGATATTTCGCTTAGTACAGCCTCCACCTTAGTGGGCGCTGATTTCTTTGGGCGCGTTTGTTTGATTAAAAACGCTTTAGCATTAAACACGTGCTGGCAAGTGCCACAGCGTACTTGACCTTCATAAGCCTTGAGTTGCGCTTTGGTCACCACAAATTGTGTATTACATTGAGGGCAGGAAGTGACCAATGGCATATTATTTTTTTGTCCCAGTGAGTAAAACCCAGCCTTCTTTAATCACGGGTTCATCCACGTCAAACCACTCGCTGTATTGCTCTGCTAACGCTTCTTTTTGCGTTTCGAGAATACCTGACAATGCAATTTTACCGCCAGATTTGCAAGATTTTGCAATGACTGGAGCAAGTACCATGAGCGCGCTGGACAATATATTAGCCACGACAATATCGTATGCTTCATGTAAGTAGGCATTGGAATCGTAGAAAGCAATCTCCACTTGGTTGTTTTGCGCATTGTAGTTACTTGCTATGACTGCTTGCGGATCGATATCTACGCCTATCACTTCTGTCGCCCCTAATTTTTTAGCAGCAATCGCTAAAATACCAGAACCACAGCCGTAATCGAGGACTTTTTGAAGATTGGTTTGCTGCGTGAGCCACTCTAAACATAAGTGTGTCGTGGGGTGGCTGCCAGTACCAAAAGCTAACCCGGGGTCCAATATGATATTAATTGCATCTTGCTCAGGCGCTTCGTGCCAAGTAGGCACAATCCAGAGAGTGGGGGTAATGTGAATAGGCTCAAATTGAGACTGTGTTAAGCGCACCCAGTCTTGCTCTTCAATCACTTCAGTGAGATAACTAAAGCCACGCATCCCCGTTGCTTGCTCTAACTGACCCAATAGTTCTAACACATTTGCATCAGACGGCAACATAGCGGTGACCACATTTTGCTGCCAAATCCCAGGCGGTGGGTCGCCTGGTTCACCAAAGATGGCTTGTTCCGCCACTGTCTCAGCGTTGGCATCCTCAATGCTGACAGATAATGCGCCCAACTCCATCAATGCATCACTGAGTGTGTCTGCATTGCTATCGTTTGCCTGAATTTTAAGTAATAACCAACTCAAGATTTACTTACTAGGAATACCTAATTTTTGTTCAAGGTAATGAATGCTGGTACCACCGAGATGGAACGCGACATCTGCCATCAAATCGATATGCAATGGAATATTGGTTTTGATCCCTTCAACATACATCTCCGATAATGCAATGCGCATACGCGCAATAGCCTGATCACGTGTTGCACCATACGTAATGAGTTTACCAATCATCGAATCGTAATACGGCGGTACCACATAACCACCGTAAGCATGCGTATCAATACGAACGCCTGGCCCGCCTGGCATATGAAAGCGACTAATCGTGCCAGGAGATGGAGTAAAGTTATAAGGATCTTCTGCGTTGATACGACATTCTATGGCATGACCACGTAACTCAACATCGCGCTGGCGGAACTGTAATTTCTCACCTGCGGCAACAAAGATTTGTTGTTGCACTAGATCAATGCCAGTAATCATTTCAGTTACGGTATGTTCAACCTGCAAACGGGTGTTCATTTCGATAAAGTAGAATTCGCCGTTTTCATACAAGAACTCAAACGTACCTGCACCGCGGTATTTA
>NCGC01000084.1 GCA_002281475.1 Methylophilales bacterium 28-44-11 | reverse complement strand
TTCGTCCGTTTTAGCCGTTGTAGTAATCGTAATATTCATACCACGAATCGTATCGATTTTATCGTATTCGATTTCAGGAAAAATAATTTGCTCTTTAACACCCATGTTGTAATTACCACGACCATCAAATGACTTCGCTGAAATACCGCGGAAGTCACGAATACGTGGAATAGCAACTGTGATTAAACGATCAAGAAATTCGTACATACGCTCACGACGTAAAGTAACTTTACAACCGACAGGATAATCGTCACGAATTTTAAATGCTGCCACTGATTTTTTAGCTTTGGTCACAATCACTTTTTGACCAGCAATCTTTTCCATATCGCCGACCGCATGTTCCATCACTTTTTTATCAGCAACGGCTTCGCCCACACCCATGTTTAAGGTGATTTTCTCAATACGAGGCACTTGCATGACAGAAGTGTAACCAAATTGCTCTGTCATCTTGCTAACGACAGAGTCTTTATAAAACTGTTTTAAACGCGCCATAATTTATCCTATGCGTCCACTGATTCACCGTTAGATTTGTATACACGAATCTTACGGCCGTCATCTAACATTTTCAAAGCCACACGATCGGCCTTTTGCGTTGCAGGATTAAACAAAGCAACATTAGAAATATCCATAGGCATTTCCTTTGTTACGATTCCGCCAGTAACACCCTTCATCGGGTTTGGCTTAGCATGTTTTTTCGCTACATTGATACCTTCAACCACAACGTGGCCTGAATCCAATAAGCGTAACACTGTGCCACGCTTACCTTTATCTTTACCTGTATTGACGATTACTTGGTCGCCTTTATGAATTTTGCTCATCTTATCTGTCCTTATGCCTATGACTACAACACTTCAGGCGCAAGCGATACAATCTTCATGAAACGCTCACTACGCAATTCACGTGTAACCGGCCCAAAAATACGTGTACCAATTGGTTCTAATTTGTTATTGAGTAAAACAGCGGCATTGGTGTCAAATTTAACAAGTGAACCGTCTGGACGACGTACGCCTTTGGCTGTACGTACGACTACAGCACTATAGACTTCACCTTTTTTAACACGTCCACGTGGCGCAGCATCTTTGATGCTGACCTTAATAATGTCACCAATACTAGCGTAGCGACGTTTTGAACCGCCAAGCACCTTAATACACTGAACTGAACGAGCACCAGTGTTATCGGCAACTTCTAACCGAGACTGCATTTGAATCATGAGAGTAATCTCCAACTTAATCCGTTTTAACCAACACCGGCCGTTATTAAGATTTTAAATCTCAACACGGCCAGTAGACCACGGTCAGTATTGGGGCGCTTGCTTTATGTGTAAACTAAATATTAATTTACACGAGCGCCGAAAAGTCCAACATTATAACTGATAGCTTTCATCTTGTGCAAGATGAAAATGAAACTATTTTATGACTTAACTTCGACCTTACTTACCACCCATGTCTTAGTTCTAGACAATGGACGACTTTCAACGATAGTTACTAAATCACCTTCTTTACATTGATTTGTTTCGTCATGCGCATGAAATTTATTGGATCTCACTACAACCTTACCAATGGTAGGATGCTTTACTTTACGCTCAACTAAAACAGTCACTGTTTTGTCCATTTTGTCGCTCACTACGCGACCGCTTAGGCTACGTACAACTTTGGTTGTTTCTGTCATCATTATGCCTGTTTCGCTTTCTCAGCTAACACAGTTTTAACGCGCGCAACGTCTTTGCGCACTTTACTTAGCTGATCTACTTTGTTTAATTGCTGCGTAGCCAACTGCATACGTAATGAGAACTGCGCACGACGCAACTCAATTAGTTCTGCATTTAACTCATCAGAGGTTTTTGCTCTTAAATCGGTGGCTTTCATCGCTTACCTTTCCTTAACTACCAATTTGACGTGTCATGAAAGTCGTTTCAATTGGCAACTTTGCAGCAGCTAATTTAAACGCTTCACGTGCTAGCTCTTCACTAACTCCGTCCATTTCATATAACATTTTACCAGGCTGAATTTGCGCAACGTAGTACTCTGTACTACCTTTACCGTTACCCATACGCACTTCAGCTGGCTTTTTCGAAATTGGTTGATCTGGGAAAATACGAATCCATACACGACCACCACGTTTAATGTGACGTGTCATTACACGACGCGCAGCTTCAATTTGACGTGCAGTCAACCGACCACGACCAATCGCTTTTAAACCAAAATCACCAAAACTTACTTTATTACCTGTCGTTGCAATGCCTTTGTTACGGCCTTTTTGCATCTTACGATATTTTTGTCTAGACGGTTGTAGCATCTTTAGCCCTCGGCTTTCTTACTCTTTTTTCTGGTTCTGCATCAGTAGCAACTTGCGCTGGATTAGCTTGCGCATTATCACCGAACACTTCACCTTTAAATACCCATACTTTAATACCAATAATACCGTAGGTAGTTAAAGCTTCTGCAACACCGTAGTCGATGTCAGCACGCAATGTATGTAGTGGCACACGACCTTCGCGATACCATTCAGTACGCGCAATCTCAATACCATTCAAACGACCCGAACTCATGATCTTAATGCCTTGAGCGCCTAAACGCATTGCATTTTGCATCGCACGCTTCATGGCACGACGGAACATCACACGTTTTTCCAATTGTTGCGCGATAGATTGTGCAATCAATGTGGCATCAATTTCAGGCTTGCGCACTTCTTCAATATTCAAATGCACTGGAACACCCATCAAACCTTGCAAGCTTGCGCGCAATGACTCAATGTCTTCACCTTTTTTACCAATTACAACGCCTGGACGGGCACTATAAATAGTAATTTTTGCATTTTTAGCAGGACGCTCAATAATAATCTTACTGACGGCAGCACTTGCTAATTTTTTATTTAAGAATTCACGAACTTTAATATCACTTTGCAGCATCGCTGGAAAGTTTTTGCTGTTTGAGTACCAACGTGAGGCCCAATTTTTTTGAACACTCAAACGGAACCCAATTGGATGAATTTTTTGTCCCATGTTATGCCTTTGAGTCGCCGACTGTCACATGAATGTGGCAGGTTGGTTTGATGATACGCCCAGCGCGACCTTTTGCGCGAGCACGGATTCTTTTTAACACAATACCTTTATCCACATAAATTGAAGTCACCTTCAACTCATCAATATCAGCACCATTATTATGTTCAGCATTAGCAATCGCAGACTCAACTACTTTCTTAATAATCTCTGCACCTTTTTTCGGTGTAAAGTTAAGAATGTTGAGTGCGTGATCTACTTTTTTGCCTCGCACTAAGTCAGCCACCAAACGCGCTTTTTGCGGAGAGAGGTGAACGCCTTTTAATATTGCAGTAACTTGCATCATTAGCCTCTTATTTCTTCGCTTTTTTATCAGCCGCGTGACCCTTGAACGTACGTGTTAACGCAAATTCACCGAGTTTATGACCAACCATGTTTTCTGAAATCAACACAGGAATGTGTTGCTTACCATTGTGAATAGCAATAGTAAGACCAATAAAATTTGGCAAAATTGTAGAACGACGTGACCAAGTTTTGATTGGTTTACGATCGCGAGCAGCCGCAGCTACTTCTACTTTTTTTACCAAATGACCATCAACAAATGGACCTTTTTTAACTGAACGTGCCATATGATTACCTTACGCCTCTCGGACGACGACTAATACGCATATTATCAGTACGCTTATTACTACGTGTACGATAACCCTTCGTTTTAACACCCCATGGGCTCACTGGATTCATACCAGCTGCTGTTTTACCTTCACCACCACCGTGCGGGTGATCAACCGGGTTCATTACCACACCGCGAACGGTTGGACGAACACCACGCCAGCGCATTGCACCAGCTTTACCGATTGAGCGTAATGAATGCTCTTCGTTACCCACTTCACCTAAAGTTGCTTTGCAATCTACATGTACGCGGCGAACCTCACCTGAACGCAAACGTAATTGAGCATAAGCACCTTCACGCGCAAGTAACTGTACTGAGGTACCAGCAGAACGCGCGATTTGTGCGCCTTTACCTGGTTGTAATTCGATACAATGAATTGTGCTACCTACTGGAATATTACGCAAAGGCAAAGCATTACCCACTTTAATCGGCGCTTCAGCACCGCTAATGAGTTGTGCACCAGCAGCAATACCACGTGGAGCAATGATGTAACGACGCTCACCATCCGCATAACACAGCAATGCAATGTGAGCAGTACGGTTTGGGTCATACTCAATATGTTCTACTTTCGCAGGAATTCCATCCTTATTGCGACGGAAATCAATCATACGATAATGTTGCTTATGACCACCACCTTGGTGACGTGTCGTGATACGGCCGTTATTATTACGACCAGCGTTTTTACTTTGACTTTCCAACAGCGGCGCGTGTGGCTTGCCTTTATACAAGTCGGGTGTGACTACTTTAAGTACACCACGACGGCCGGGGGAAGTTGGTTTGACTTTTACTAATGCCATATCTTCTCTCCTTATTCGCCCGCTGCGAAGTTAATTTCTTGACCTGGTTTTAAGCTTACATACGCTTTTTTCCAGTCGTTACGTTGACCAACACGTTTACCAGCACGTTTTACTTTGCCAGCTACGTTAATGACCGCTACCTTTTGCACTTCCACCTTAAACACAAGCTCAATTGCAGCTTTAATTTCAGATTTAGTAGCATCAGTGCGAACTTTAAATGCGATTTGTTGGTGTTTGTCAGCAATGTAAGTTGCTTTTTCAGTAATTTGCGGGGCAAGAATTACCTGCAACAAACGGTCTTGAGTTTTCGTAATAGCGTTCATCATGCTAGCATCTCCTCAAGTTTCTTCACTGCGCCAGCAGTTGCCAATACTTTTGAGAAACGCACCAAGCTGACTGGATCCGCATATTGCGCTTCAACAACCATCACATTGGTTAAATTACGTGATGACAAATATAAATTTTCATCAAAACCGTCAGTCAAGATTAAAACGCCATCAGCATAGCCAAGGCCTTTAATTTTCTCAACAAACTGTTTGGTTTTTGGTGAATCAACTTTAAACTCTTCAACCACAGCAATGCGCTCTTGACGTACCAACTCAGAAAGTATGGTCTGCATACCAGCACGGTAAGCTTTACGGTTTACTTTATGGCTAAAATTTTCATTAGGCGAGTTAGGAAAAGCACGACCACCTCCACGCCAGATTGGGCTTGAAGTCATACCCGCACGTGCATTACCAGTACCCTTTTGAGCGTAAGGCTTATGCGTTGTATGCGCTACAGTATCACGGCCTTTTTGAGCGCGTGTAGCTGTACGAGCATTCGCCATGTAAGCAACTACGACTTGATGCACCAGTGCTTCGTTAAACTCACGACCAAAAGTGACATCAGAAACAGCCACAACTTTTTTGGTTGCTTTGCCGTTGTTATCAATTAACTTGAGTTCCATTATTTAGCTCCCTTCGCTTTGACAGCTGGACGCACAATCACGTCGCCGCCTTTAGAGCCTGGAATTGCACCTTTAATGAGTAACAAGTTACGCTCAGCATCTACACGCACTATTTCTAGATTTTGTGTTGTGACTTTGACATCACCTAAATGACCTGGCATACGCTTACCTGGGAATACTCGACCAGGATCCTGCGCCATACCGATAGAGCCAGGCACATTATGTGAACGTGAGTTACCGTGTGACGCACGATTTGAACTAAAGTGGTGACGTTTAATCGCGCCAGCAAACCCTTTACCAATCGACGTACCGGTCACATCCACCATCTGGCCAGCTGAGAAGATTTCAACAGTTACGTTGCCGCCAACTTGATAGTTGTTAAGCACTTCTGCTGAAACGTTAAATTCTTTGATGCCTGCACCTGCAGCAACGCCTGCCTTGGTATAATGCCCGGTAAGCGCTTTGTTGATGCGGCTTGCTCGACGTTCGCCGTAAGCGACTTGAAGGCCTGTATAGCCATCACTTGCGACTGTCTTGATCTGTGTCACGCGGTTAGGAACAACCTCCAACACCGTTACTGGAATGCTTGCGCCTTCATCAGTAAAAATGCGGGTCATCCCGACCTTGCGACCAATAAGCCCTAAGCTCATGATCGATTCCTTATTTATAAGTTAAAAAGCCGATTACAATTGACCGACTTCATGAAAGAGCGCGGATTATACCGAACCCAGAATTTTTTTACAACACTTAATTCGAATTCAAAGAATATATAGCGGTATTGAAACTACCGCTACATTAGTATTTACAATTTGATTTCTACATCCACACCTGCAGGCAAATCTAATTTCATCAGTGCATCTACCGTTTTGTCTGTTGGATCAACGATGTCCATTAAACGTTGATGGGTACGGATTTCAAACTGATCACGCGAAGTTTTATTGACGTGCGGTGAGCGCAAAATATCAAAGCGTTCAATACGTGTTGGCAATGGCACTGGGCCTTTTACTACAGCGCCAGTACGCTTAGCAGTTTCAACAATCTCTTGAGCAGATTGATCAATCAAGCGATAGTCAAATGCTTTTAAGCGAATACGAATTTTTTGAGCAGCCATGTTTTTTCCTTATAAAGAGCGAAACGGCAGACTTCAGCCTGCCGCTTTAATTAAATTACAAATTATTCAATAATCTTAGCAACGACGCCTGCACCGACGGTACGACCACCTTCACGAATTGCGAAGCGTAAGCCATCTTCCATCGCGATAGGCGCAATCAATGTTACCGTGATTGATACGTTATCACCTGGCATCACCATCTCTGTACCTTCTGGCAATTCAACAGCACCCGTTACATCTGTCGTACGGAAGTAGAACTGTGGACGGTAACCTTGGAAGAATGGTGTATGACGACCACCTTCATCTTTACCCAACACGTAGATCTCCGCTGTGAATTTGGTGTGTGGTTTGATAGAACCAGCTTTTGCCAATACTTGACCACGTTCCACTTCTTCACGTTTTGTACCACGTAGTAAAACACCTACGTTGTCGCCCGCT
>NCGC01000083.1 GCA_002281475.1 Methylophilales bacterium 28-44-11 | reverse complement strand
AATATAAATGAATTTTTAAAAAGTGTATACAGGTTTGTATACATTCAATCAAAATATTTTTTGAGGCGTTTGACGGCTGTTTTTTTCATATCAGGCATGTAGATAGCAATCACAAAAATCAAAGCGAAAAATGCAAGTATCGGTTTTAATGCAAGCTTGGTTTGAAACTGCAATTGTCTTGGTTGTTGATTTAATGCTTGGATAAGTTGCTGTGTTGTACCTGCTGTGATGTATTGCGCATGTATGTTCATCGCCAATTCTTTTAAGTACGACGTTTCTAGCTGCGATAAATAATATTCATAGGGTTCGGTAGCGATGGTGTTGTCTCTTCCACCATGATGGCCTTCATCCACATTGGAGGCTGGGTTGAGTTTGATAGAATCGGTGGACCAATAGCCAATCACAGCATTGTTCGCATCCAATTTTGGGATGGGTAATGGGGTCTTGCCACCCACGCCCACTATTGTCCATGGATGTTGATCTTGCCAATCGCTTAAACTGGTTTTGCTGAAAATATTGAGCGGTGGTGCTTCTTGGCCATCTGTCAAAAAAACAATGTGTGCAATATTGTCATCGCTGGTCACCAGTAAGGAAGCAATGGATAACAAGCCGACACGTATATTGCTATTGCCCTGTGAAGCCATGCGCCAATCTAATCGATCAATACTGTGCCAGATTTCATGGTAATTGCTGCAGGTCTCCATAGGCGTATAGAGTAAAGTTGCGGTGGTTTTAAAAAATATGCCTAAGCCCACATGCGTACTGCACGGCATAGACTTCACTGTATCTTTAATCAGTTGTTTCGAATATTCAAGCCGTGTACTGGGTTTGCCATCAACCAGCATGTCTTTAACATTCATGCTTTGTGTCACATCGACAATGAATAAATAGTTTTTTTGCGTGCGCGAGATATGAATATTTGGCTGTGCAATTGCACCCAGCAACATCAAAAATGCGCAAGCAAGTAAAGTGACTTCACGATTAAAAAATGGATGATTAAAACGATTAAATAAATTGTGCCAATGTGTTTGACGCACAGTTATTGTTTAAACGTAGATTTAAAAATAATGACCGCCCCTTTGCCAAACCCATAACTAGTGGTGATGAGGCTGGCAAACAAATAAATTTGAAAAGTCTGTGGCGGCGGGATTTTAGGATTGTCAAACACGGGAAATATTGCCATCAATAAAAATAGGCTGGAGTTGGTAAATGCGCCAATTACCATCGCCCAGCGAACAGTCCAGGGCTGTGGTACTTTTGTCGCGTAGTAGCCCAAAATCAGGGCACTCATCAGCAAGAAATCAATATGCGCTTGTAGCAATCGCACAAATTTTCCCGCAAATACTGTTTTTAACGGTGGCACGCCAAAGTTTAAACCGACCATACACCACGCCAGCAAAAGTGCCATCAGCATCCACAAAGCAGCTCCACGAATTAGCACGATATTGCCTGCATGTTTGTCAATTGGTTGCATTTTTCATATCCCATTTCATTGTTTTGTACAGTGTAAGGTTGCTCACTTGAATTTGCAGTGCTCAAACGGCATGATGACTTGACTGAAACGGTGGTTTAATCATTTACTTATGCACACACAGCTTCTAACATATTTCTTTTGCTGGCACTCACAGGTGATTAAAGATGACAAAACCAATGCAAGGGTTATCAAATCAGGCTTTGTTGAATCAGACGTTGTCAAATGCATCTGGGTTATCTGAAAAAGGGCTTAGACTTTCCACTGCTGACATTACGTTGCGAGAGCGACGTGAATGGCTGCAAGACATGATTTGTCAAGAATATACCCGTGTAAAAGTTAGCCCGCCTACTGTCGGTAATCTATTCAATGAAACCACGTTTTATACCTGGGAAAATCTGCGTTTATCGGTGATTCATTCCAACGGATTAACCATAGAGCGCTTGACGGCCGAACCTTACAAAGAAAGCCAAGATAATTATTTAGCCGTCATTTTGCTTTCTGGAAGTTATCTACTAGAACAAAACGGTAGGGAAGTGTTTCTGCAGCCTGGGGACATGACGCTATATGATGCCACCAGACCGCATCGCATTCATTCCACTTCTGGATTTTCAAAACTGTTGGTGTCTGTGCCACGCAACATGATGCGTGACCGCATGGCTGGAGTTGAGCAATGTACTGCGTTGCAGGTGTCAGGGAAAATGGGTGTAGGCGCGGTAGCAACGCAATTTATTCAGTCTGCTGCTAAGCAGGCTGAGCATATGGCGTCACCTACTTTTTACGCGCTTTCAGAACCATCATTAGATTTGCTGACCTTGGCACTTCAGTCAGTACGCCCACAACAATTCAATCTTTCCCGCAGTCGGTCCATTTCATTAAGACGAGTAAAAGATTTTGTGGATCATCATTTAACAAACGCTTTGCTTGATACTGCCATGATTGTTGCCGGTACAGGCTTTTCAGCGCGCTATATCAATGATTTATTTAAAGATCAGGATTGTTCTTTGATGCGTTATGTGTGGGCCAGTAGGTTAGACAAATGCCGAAAGGAAATGCTTACCGCAAGTCAGCATTCAATCTCTTACATTGCTTTTAAATGGGGCTTCAACGATCTTTCACACTTTAGTCGTGCATTCAAACAACGTTTTGGCGTCTGTCCAACTGATCTTAAACATGCCTGCTTATACCAACCACTTCCATTGAAGGGCCAAAATAACGGAGAAATATGCATCAAAAGTTTAAGCCACGACCAAAATAGTGGATAATTTAACTTGCGATATTAAAACAACACGGTTCTTTTCTAAAATTAGCTTTAGAACACTGTAAAATATACATTATTAATGCAGTACATAAGAAACTAAATAGATTATAAATTCATGATGACTAAACAAAACAGCTTTACCAAAGAAGAGTTACTGAAATGCGGGAGGGGGGAACTGTTTGGACCAGGCAATGCACAATTACCATTGCCTCCCATGTTGATGTTTGATCGCATCGTCTCCATCACTGAAGAAGGTGGTAAATATGATGCTGGACAAATCATTGCCGAGCTCGATGTGACACCCGATCTTTGGTTTTTTGACTGTCATTTTACTGGTGACCCAGTCATGCCTGGCTGCTTAGGCTTGGATGCGATGTGGCAATTGGTTGGGTTTTATTTAGGCTGGAAAGGCGGGCCAGGCCGTGGGCGTGCATTAGGAGCTGGTGAAGTGAAATTTACTGGACAAGTGCTACCAAAGGCAAAATTAGTACGCTATCACATTGATTTAAAAAGGGTTATCATGCGCAAATTGGTGATGGGAATTGCCGATGCGCGGATGGAAGTAGATGGACGAGAAATTTACGTGGCCAATGATCTACGTGTAGGTTTGTTTACTACTACCGATAATTTTTAAAATAAGATTAAAGCAGGGGAATACTGAATGCGTCGCGTCGTCATTACAGGGTTAGGGATAGTGTCTAGCCTTGGTAACAACAAAGATGAAGTGCTTGCAAGTTTAAAAGCAGGTCAATCTGGAATCACTTACCAGCCAGAGTATGCTGAGCGCGGTCTGCGCTCGCACGTGGCAGGATCTATTAAAAACTTAAATATTGAAGAGTTGATAGACCGTAAATTATTGCGCTTTATGGCCAAAGGACATGCTTATGCTTGGTTAGCCATGCAGGAGGCCATAGCCGATGCTGGTCTGGGTGAGGATCTGGTGTCGAATGTGCGTACCGGCATTATTGTAGGCGGTGGCGGACCGTCAACGGATAGTATTGAGCAAAGTAATGCTTTGCTTGCAGAAAAAGGTATTCGCAGAGTGGGTCCCTACATGGTAACCAAAGCCATGTGTAGCGGTATTGTGGCGACATTGGCTACGGGTGCTAAAATCAAAGGCGTGAATTACGGTATCAGTTCTGCCTGTTCTACTAGTGCGCATTGCATAGGGGCTGGCGTTGAGCAAATTCAATTAGGTAAACAAGATATTGTGTTTGCAGGCGGTGGTGAGGAAGAACATTGGACCTTGTCCTACTTGTTTGATGCGATGGGCGCAATGTCGACCAAATACAACGATACGCCAGAAAAAGCGTCAAGAACCTATGATGCCAACCGCGATGGATTTGTGATCTCAGGTGGTGGTGGCATTGTGGTGTTGGAAGAATATGAGCATGCTAAAGCACGTGGTGCACATATTTATGCCGAAGTAGTGGGTTACGGTGCTACCTCTGATGGTTACGACATGGTGGCGCCAAGTGGAGAAGGTGCTGTGCGCTGTATGCAATTGGCATTGCAGGGCGTTGATAAGGTCGATTACATCAATACTCATGGCACCAGCACGCCTGTAGGTGACACCAAAGAACTTGAAGCCATTCGTGAAGTGTTTGGGGTAGAAAATCCAGTAGCGATTGCATCGACTAAGTCATTATCTGGCCATGCCTTGGGTGCTGCAGGGGTCAACGAAGCCATTTATACTTTGCTGATGATGAAACATAATTTTATTGCGGCATCTGCGAATATCGAAACACTTGACCCGGCTGCCGAAGGCTTAAATATTGTGCGTCAACGTTTGGATAATGTGAAAATTGAAACTGCCATGTCGAATAGCTTTGGATTTGGTGGGACGAATGCAACATTGACTTTATCCACTAAACATTTAGATCGCTAGACCATCATCATCACTTTGCCATTGCAATCACATTTAGTAACACATTAAAACGTGCAGCGGTGCATTAATGATTAAATTGAGATTGTCTCCAGTGTTAACAAAGATATTGCAAAGTAGCGTAGTGGCTGGCTTGTGTTTTCTTTATTCCGCTTGTGCGGTCTTGGGTGATAAAACAGTCAGTGTGACAGAAGCGCAAATCCAGCAAAAACTCAACGAGCGTTTGGCTATTCCTTTCTCGCTCATGAAGATTTTTGATGTGAATTTATCCAATGCGTTGGTGAAATTTGATCAAAACACAGGCCGCATGCATACAACATTTGACACACAATTAAGTAGTCAATTATTCAATGAATCTCAAACTGGAAAATTAGGCATTTCTGGCAAATTACGCTTTGATGCACCTACCAATAGTGTGGTGTTGGATTCACCAGAAATTGAAAGCTTTCATTTAGATGGGCTAGACAGTAAACAGGCCGAAGTAATGAAAGCACTGGCAAAGCAAGTGGGTGGGCAATTGTTAGATGGACTGACCCTGTATACAGTCAAGCCCGAAGATTTAAAATCAGGCGCCACGCTGTATCAACCTAAAGACATGCTGGTGACTGATCAAGGTTTGAAAATCACGCTTACGCCCCAACAATAACGCCTGTTTAGTCACACGTCGTTAAGTGTTATTTCAAAAATAAGGCTGCCGCCACGTTTCTGCCTTCACTCATCAAAATATTGTAAGTTCTACATGCTGCTGCAGTCGTCATACATTCAAGCGGTATACCTAAAAGCGTTAATGATGAGTGCAGTTTTGGGTGGATGAACTGATGACGAGTGCCGGTGCCAAGCAATACTACCTCTGGCTTACTTTGTGCGAGTGCGGAAAAATGGTGCGATTCCAACGTATGTAAAGACAACTCTGCCCATTCATCTGATAAGTTTTCTGACGTGACAATGATGTGGGTATTGTAGCGTTGGCGATTGATTTCAATGAAATCGTCGCCGTAGCCTGTGATTAAATTTTGTTTTTCTGCTGTGGTTAAATGTAGTTTCATCGTAACGCGCTCGTGTTGGGTGCTTCAGGCTTCTCTTTCATTGAAGAGCAAAGCCTTTCTAAGGTAAAATAAGATTTTTAATGTGTGCCAGTGAAGCTTGTCGCTTACTAGGCGAATTCTAGTCCATATGCAGCCAGTCAACAAATCTAATAAGCTTAATAATGTTTGCTACGATATCCGTGGCCCGGTCCTGCAACGTGCGCGTCAAATGGAGGACGAAGGCCATCGTATTATCAAGTTGAATATTGGTAACCCTGCTGCGTTTGGATTCGAAGTACCAGAAGAAATTCAACAAGACACGATTCGTAACATGAGCAAAGCGGGTGGCTACACAGATAGCAAAGGATTGTTTGAACCCCGCAAAGCCATCATGCATTACACCCAAAGCAAGAGCATTGCTGGAGTGACGGTTGATGACATCATTATCGGTAATGGTGTGTCAGAACTCATCGTAATGGCGATGCAAGGGTTGTTAAATAACGGTGATCAAATGTTAGTGCCGATGCCAGACTATCCCTTGTGGACAGCTGCTGCAACCTTAGCGGGTGGTACGGCACGTCACTATTTGTGTGACGAGGCCACAGGTTGGTTGCCTGATTTAAAAGACATAGAGGCTAAAATCACTGCCAATACGCGCGGCATCGTAGTGATTAATCCGAATAATCCGACCGGTGCTTTGTATCCACGCGAGACGCTAGAAGGCATCATTGAAATCGCGCGTCATCATGGCTTGGTGATTTTTGCAGACGAAATCTACGACAAAGTGTTGTATGACGACAATGAGCATATTTCCATGGCATCGCTAGCGGATGATGTGTTATTTGTCACGTTTAATGGGTTGTCTAAAAACTATCGCACTTGCGGGTACCGTGCTGGGTGGATGGTGATTTCTGGCGAGAAAAAACATGCCAAAGACTATATTGAAGGCCTAAATATGTTGGCCTCCATGCGTCTGTGCGCCAATGTGCCTGGGCAATTGGCCATTCAAACAGCATTGGGTGGTTATCAAAGTATTCATGATTTAGTAGCACCAAGTGGGCGCCTATGTAAGCAACGAGACTTGGCATATGAAATGCTGACAGCTATTCCAGGCGTGACCTGTGTGAAGCCTAAAGCAGCCATGTATTTATTCCCCAAATTAGATCCTAAGATTTATCCGATTGAGGACGATCAACAGTTTATTTTAGATCTGTTGCTGGAAGAAAAAGTACTGCTAGTGCAAGGCACAGGCTTTAATTGGAAAAAACCTGACCATTTCCGCGTGGTATTTTTACCCAACGTAGACGATTTAACCGAGGCAATTCAACGCATTGCCAGATTCTTAGAAAATTATCGCAAGAAGCATCAAAAATAATGAAAGTTGAATGTAGGGTATGAAAGCACTTAAAGTAGGGTTGTTAGGTATTGGCACAGTAGGTGGAGGTACGTATACCGTCCTTACACGTAATCATGCAGAAATTGAGCGTCGATTGGGCACTACCATTGAAATTGTGCAAGTGGCAGATCGAAATGTAGCGTTGGCTAATCAAATAACGG
>NCGC01000082.1 GCA_002281475.1 Methylophilales bacterium 28-44-11 | reverse complement strand
AATGACATTAATAACTTATCCATCGTCATGACTGCCTTGGAAATGAACCCAAATTTATTTGTGGTGATTCGTAAAAACCGCAGAATCAATGAACCCTTATTTGAGCATTTTAATGCGGACATCACCATGCAGCCGAGCGATATCATCGCACATGCATGTTTGTCATATATGGTCTCACCTATGTTAGCGGCCTTTTTAAACTTATCCCGCTTACAAAGCAATAGTTGGGCAAACGCGGTCATTGCTCGATTAGTCATGGCCGTAGGCGAACAAGCGCCCGATACTTGGGGCGTACGCATATTGCCTACCCATGCCAGTGCTATTTGTGAATTGCTTGCGCAAGGTCACACTATTAAATTACACCATTTGACAATGAACCCATCGAATGGAGAAGAACACTTGGCGATTGTGCCAATTATGTTGGTGCGTGATGATGAAAAAATATTACTACCCGATTTAAATGCTGAAGTAAAACTGGGTGACCGTTACTTGTGTTGTGGGTTAGATACCGCAAAAGCAACACAAAACTTTTTGCTTAACGATATTCGCAACATGAGTTATTTGGTGACGGGCTTAGAGTTACCCGAAACATTTATCGGACGATTATTGCTGATGAAAAAACAATCTTAGCCGTTTCATGTTTTACTTAGACATAAAAAAACCCGTTGCAATAACGGGTTTTTTATTCACAAGACTTGTAAACAACGCTTATTTTTTCTTGGCAGCTGCCGCTTTGTCTTTGCGCACATTATCAATAATAAAATCTACTGTTTTAATGGCTTCTTCATTACCGCCACTCATGGTGCTAGAAGTAATGTATCTTCCGTCCACAATCAAACTTGGCACACCAGTGGCACCTGAAGCTCTAAATAATTGCGCCGCACGGTTAAGATTCGTATTAATGGTGAAAGATTTAAAGGCTTGTTCCACTTTCATGCGGTCTAAACCACTGGCCTTGATTACCCATTCAATCGCAGCTTTTTCGTCAGCTGGATTCAATGTTTTTTGTTTATGAATCGCCTCAAACAATAATGGATGTAATTTTTCATGCACGCCTAATGTTTCCATTGCATAAAAAGCTTTGGCCATCGGCGCCCAACTTGCATTAGGTAAACCAGGCACTCGTTTAAAATATACATCCGCTGGTAATTTTTTTACCCATGCATTTAGTGGTTTTTCCATTTGGTAGCAATGAATGCAGCCATACCAAAAAATTTCTAAGACTTCGATTTTTGCTGGTGCATCGGTGGGAATGATTTGAGCTACCGCATCAAACTGTTGACCGGTTTGAGGCTCTGCAGCCATAACATGGGTGCTTAAAAGTAATAGTAAGCTTGCAAACAATTTTTTCATTTGTTTTCCTAAGATTATTAAATCGTCAAAAATAGTAACGTATGTTTGTCACGTTTCGATGACAATGCTATTCGGTTTTTGTCTCTGTATGTACTTTGATAAGGTCTGCGTTAAATCCGTTCAACACTAAATCCCCACGCACTTTGTTAATTTGCTCTGCATCGCTCAAAGGGCCCACTCTCACGCGATGCCAAATACCCTTATTTGGGATTTCTGCAGTCTGAACCACCGCTTCAAAACCCTGTAATGCCAATTTAGCTTTCATATTATCGGCATCATCTTCATTCTCAAACGCACCCACTTGCAAGAAGTAATTGTCCGATTTAATTGTCGTGGTGTTGTTTTTTACCTGTTGCTCAGTTACCTTACTTTCTGTTTCTGGCAAGATAGTATAAAAATCAAATTTATTTGGGTCTTGCACTTGTTGATCCCCACCATTGGATTTCACGGTTACTTCAGATACCTTTTGCTTACTAGGCTTGTCTTTTTTCTCTTCAACATTGCCTGAATGAGCCATGAACGGGTTGCCATCGCCTTTTAAATACAAGGTCAATCCTACAGAAGCGCCTACGCCTAATAATATGCCGACCAATAGGCCAGATAAAAATGGACTGCCTTTGCTGCTTCCGTTACTTTTTTGTGGGCTTGGTTTGTAATCTCTGCTCATGCCATTTCCTCTACATTTTTTGGGGTGCGGAGACACCCAATAACGTTAAACCGTTGTGCAACACTTGCTGGGTGGCCGCAATGAGCGCCATTCTTGCAAGTTTTATTGGCACATCATCCACTAAAAATTTGGTGTCATTGTAATAGCTGTGTAAATCACTCGCTAGCTCTTTTAGGTAAGTGGCAATACTATGCGGTGATAATTCTTGGCACGCATTGCTGACAATTTCTGGGTACTCACTTAATTTTTGCATTAACGTGGCTTCGCTCGCCGAGTGTAATGGGCCTAAATCTACTTGTTGCAGACTAGACACATCGCCACCCCACTGGGCTAATACGCTACAAATACGTGCATGCGCATACTGAATGTAATACACAGGATTATCATTGGTTTGTGCACGCGCTAAATCAATATCAAACACCAATTGAGAATCAGCACGACGCGCTGCTAAAAAGTAACGCGTGGCATCACATCCCACTTCGTCTATCAAATCTCGCAGGGTCACATAACTTCCTGCACGCTTCGATAGCTTCACTTCTTCGCCGCCACGCATCACCGTCACCATTTGGTGTAACACGTAGTCTGGCCAAGCCTGTGGAATGCCCACATCAAGTGCCTGCAACCCGGCACGCACGCGCGTAATGGTACTGTGATGATCTGCACCCTGTTCGTTAATCACACGCTTAAAGCCGCGGTTCCATTTGTCCAGATGGTAGGCAACGTCAGGCACAAAGTAGGTATAGCCACCATCACTTTTACGCATCACGCGGTCTTTGTCATCACCAAAGTCAGTGGTTTTTAGCCAAAGTGCATCGTCCAATGGGTAGGTATGGCCGCTTTTTATTAAGTTTTGTACTGTATTTTCCACTTTGCCAGTGGTATAAAGCGCACTTTCAAGTGAAAACACATCAAATTGAATTTGAAACGCTTTTAAATCCAAGTCTTGCTCATGCCGTAAATAAGCGACAGAAAATGCGCGTACAGATTCGATGTCGTTGAGGTCGCCACTCGCAGTGACTTGCATATCATCTGCAACCACTGTGTTTTTTGCCAAGTATGCATGGGCAATGTCTACAATATAGTCGCCACGATAGCCATTTTCAGGAAAGGCTTGGTCATCAACGGAAATGCCTTTGGCGCGAGCGAGTACTGAGATGACCAAGTTATCAATTTGAGCACCGGCGTCGTTATAGTAAAACTCACGTGTCACATCCCAACCGTTGGCGTCCAATAAACGCGCCAAACAATCACCTACCGCTGCTCCACGTCCATGACCAACGTGCAATGGACCCGTCGGGTTTGCAGATACAAATTCAACTTGCACTTTTTGGTGTTGCCCAGCGTTATTTTTACCGAAAGCAGAGCCTGCACTTAGCACTTCTTTGACAATTGCCTGTTTAGAGGCCGCACTTAAAAAGAAATTAATAAAGCCTGCGCCCGCGATTTCCACTTTTTGCACAATCGAACTGGACGGTAGCGCCTGCACAATACGCTCAGCAATTGCTTTTGGATTTTGGCGCAGCGGCTTGGCTAATTGCATGGCGATGTTGCTTGCAAAATCACCATGCTCATTGGATTTAGGACGGTCTAGGGTAATGGTAAGATGCGCCGTATCGTCAATGATGGTTTTTGCTGCTTGGAGTAGTAAATCTGTGATAATTTGTTTCAAGATGGATTTCGCTGTTTAATGACGTCTAAACAAAGTGTGTTAGATAATTTTAGTATCGAAAAAACAATATTTTAACCTAATTAAGCAGTCATTTACGCTATTTTCACCATTCCATTAGATTAATCCTTGTGAACAACACTATGTCATCACTCTCCAGCACTTCCAATATTTTAAGCGTGGCTTTGGATGTGCCTTTGGATCGCATGTTTGATTATGTCAATCATAATGTTCAAGTGCAAATAGGTCAGCGTGTTGTGGTGCCTTTTGCTGGGCGTCAATTGGTGGGAATTGTGATGGCGATCAATCAGCATAGTGAAGTGCCATTGGAAAAACTCAAAACGGTCATCCATGTGTTTGATGACATTGCATTGGATATGCAAATTTTCCCACTTTTACAATTTTGTGCGGATTATTATCATTATCCCTTGGGTCAATTGCTGATCAGCACTCTTCCTCTGCGGTTACGCCAAATTAAACCTGCGGTTTCTCTCAAAAGTTATATCTATCGCGTAGAGCATGCTTTGCCACCTGAACATGTTCAAAAGCGTCAATTGGTATTGCAACGCATCATGGATGCTTTTAGTCACCAAACTCACCTGAGCGAATATGCGTTGTCCGCAATATCAACATCTTGGCGTAAATGGCTACATCCGCTGGTGTCAGAGGGATATGTAGTTGCCGAGGAAGTGATCGCAGTTAAACCTTCCGTGCCAGCATCGCATGCAGTGCCTGTGCTAAACGCAGAGCAACAATCTGCAATAGATGCAATATTGGAAACACCACACGCGTTTAAACCTTGGTTGCTATATGGCGTTACGGGCTCAGGTAAAACAGAAGTCTATATTCAGTTGCTAGCAAACATTTTGTCAGAACCGCTCGCGCAAGTATTGGTATTGGTACCAGAGATTAACCTTACACCACAACTTGAAGCGCGCTTTAGAACACGGCTTAGTCAATATCCATTAGTGACATTGCATAGCAATCTGAGCGAGAGTGAGCGCTTACAAAACTGGTTAGCTGCAAAATCTGGTACAGCTAAAATTGTCATCGGAACACGTTTAAGTGTTTTTACACCCATGCCACATCTCAAAATGATGGTCCTAGATGAAGAGCATGATGGTTCATATAAGCAACAAGACGGCATGCGTTACCATGCGCGAGATGTAGCCATGGTGCGGGCAAAGCAGCTTAATATTCCCATTGTGCTTGGCAGCGCTACACCCTCGTTAGAAACTTGGTATAACGCTACAGCAAGTCAGCATAAAAAACAAAGTTATGGTTTGCTTACGCTTACTGAAAGAGCCGTGACAGATGCTCAATTACCTAAAATAATGTGCATTGATATTGCTAAATCACCAGTAGAAAACGGATTGTCGCCATTGTTGATACAAGCCATTCGCGAGCGTTTAGCGCGTAGAGAGCAAAGTTTACTCTTTATCAATCGGCGTGGTTATGCGCCGGTGTTGCACTGTTCAGCCTGTCAGTGGCATTCCAGCTGTGCGCGTTGCTCGGCTAAACTCGTGGTGCATTTAAGTCAGCGGCGGTTGAAGTGTCATCATTGCGGACATGAACAAAAGATTCCTTTGCAGTGCCCAAGTTGCGGAAACACAGACTTAAAACCCGTCGGTCAAGCCACACAGCGTTTATCGCAAACTTTAACGCATTTGTTTCCAAATGCCCGTATCGCCCGGGTCGACCGCGATAGTATGCGCAATAAAGACGCCTTAACCGATATGTTAAACCAAGTGTATGCAGGGGAAGTCGATATATTGGTCGGTACCCAAATGCTGGCCAAAGGACATGACTTTCCCAATCTTACGTTGGTTGGTGTAATTGATACTGACACCGCATTGTACAGCCCCGATTTTCGTGCAAGTGAACGATTATTTTCGCAGCTCATGCAGGTCTCTGGTCGCGCTGGACGTGGCAGTGTTGGAGGTGAAGTATTAATACAAACCAGTTTTCCTGATCATGATTTATTTCATGCGTTACGTGCTCAGGATTATGCCAGCTACGCAAATGCTTTATTACAAGAACGTATTGCTATGCAGTTTCCTCCGTCTCGTTTTTTTGTATTGCTCAAAGCAGAGGCTACTGATTTTCAACAAGTGCAACATTTTTTAAATTTTGCAGCAGAAAAAGCGCGTCAAATTAGCAACCAAGTCTTGATATATGATCCCGTTCGTCCACAAATGGAGCGATTAAAAGGATTGGAGCGCGCGCATGTATTGTTACAAGCAGAAAAACGCCAAAATCTTCAGAAAGTAATGGCTTCCTGGGTACCTGCATTGCGTGCACACAAGCTATCATCAAAAATAAGATGGGCATTGGATATCGACCCATTAGAGTTTTAGTCAATGAGGCGATGTGTTGTCAAGATCTCGTAATTTGCTTTGCCATGCTTACAAGACATCAGTAAAATGGGATTTAGTTTCACACTTAATCCATTACGCGGGTGTAGTTCAATGGTAGAACGCTAGCTTCCCAAGCTCGATACGCGGGTTCGATTCCCGTCACCCGCTCCATAAATTACAGATTTTTGTTTACAGGGTCATCTTTATTTCGTTATGGCGCCGTCGTTTTGCTAATTCAAGCTCAAATAATTCAAGCTTCGATTATTCGAGCGATGTAGGATAAAAGATAAAGGTTTGGCCGATGCTAAGGTTTAACATCTCTGCTTGTCCTCCCATCATCTCTATGGTGTGCACAGCGCCTTTGCAATAAAAAAAACGCCATGGTTGGCATTGGTGCTCAATATTAATGACTTTAAACTGCTTGTTTAAGAATATAAGGTCAATGGCGTAATGCATGCCACATGTGTGTACGCTACGACAAGGCGTAATCACCAGTGCCTCTCTATCATCTAAAGCAGGTTTGAATAACAGCCCTCTGAATTTAGAAAAAAACCCCTTGGCAATCTTTGCGTTGATATACACACTGCCTGCACGAATATATGCAGTGCTGATTTCATCAAGTGAGGGTGTGAGTTTTGGTTGCATAGACTAACCTTTTGTAAAAAATCTATTGTTATAAGTGTCATTGGTCATGGCAAAGAAACCGGTATTTGGAGAAAAAACTTAGGTAATTTGCCGAATACATGGAGGCTATGAAAATTTTCTAAATTTAGCAGGATGCAGATTTTTAACTACATTGCTCTCCCAATAGCAATGTAAGGCCACGTTGAAAGCTTGCTTGAGTGGAAGTAACATGTTTAGCCGAATATTTTTCATAAAAAACACGCCGCATGCAAAAGCATGCGACGTTTTTAAGTAGCCGAAGAGCGATTAATCGGCTTTGTGAAAGGTGTACGTGCCTAACGTTTCTATCGCGTAAGCTTTCGTAACACCAGTAATATCCTCAATGATAGAAATCATCGCAATGGTTTGATCATGATCGGAATGAGAATGTGAATGGGTGGTGCGCTTAGCTTGTGCTAATAGCGCAATCGACAACATTTGATCGACCCTGTCATGGGCGATATTATTGAATGACGTTGGCAAAGTTTTCCCCTCAAGCGGTTGTTATAGTCATAAAGCGAAAAAACACTACAAATTATTGTAATTATCCAAACACATACATGCTTGCCTGCAGTTATCTACTGTAAAATTAAGTTTGCTTGAACAATTTATGTAATCGAGTTTCA
>NCGC01000081.1 GCA_002281475.1 Methylophilales bacterium 28-44-11 | reverse complement strand
TTCACGATAAAATGCGCAGCGTCGTCAAAGTCTTTGTTTAACACTGTACCTTTTAGTTTTGCTAGCTCTCGTGTCAGTTCATCCACACGCTTATAACTAATGGTAATCTTCATTTCTTGCATTTCTATAAACGGCATAATCCCAGCGTGATCTAAAGCAAGTTTAGCTGTACCACCATACGCTTTGACCAAACCGCCCGTCCCCAGATTAATGCCACCATAATAGCGAATCACGCCCACACATACGTTGATATATTGTTGACCGTCTAATATTTGTAAAATCGGCTTGCCTGCTGTGCCCGAGGGTTCACCTGCATCTGAAAAGCGTGGAATGACGCCATCCATCGTTTTAATGCGATAAGCATAGGCTAAATGATGTGCAGTCGGGTGTTGGGATGCCATTTGTCTTAAAAAAAGCGACACCTCGCGTTCAGTTTCACAAGATTTGGCTTGTGCAATAAAGCGCGATTTTTGTATGGTCTGGTCAGCGCTTGCTGGCTGCTTAAGGGTAATCATGATAAGAGTTTTTTTAAGACAGGCCCACAATGTTACCACTGGCAGACACATCCATTCGTTCACTGGCAGGTTGTTTTGGCAAACCAGGCATGGTCATGATGTCGCCGCAAATCGCTACCACAAACCCCGCACCACGCGATAATCGTAGTGCACTGACTTTGAGTGTATGACCAACTGGTGCATTGCGTAAGGCTGGATCAGAAGAAAAGGAATATTGTGTTTTAGCAATACACACGGGGTAATCCTGATACTGCGTTGCAAACTTCACCAATTGTGTTTGTGCTAACGGGCTATATTCCACATGAGATGCACCGTATAACTTAGTGGCAATCGTGCTGATTTTTTCTGCCAGAGGCAATGCCTTTGGATATAGCGTTTGAAATGCAGATGACTTCTCTGCTAAATACTTCACAACTGTTTCTGCAAGAACACTTGCTCCAGCCGCTCCTTCTGCCCAATGCTTGCAAATACAGACGTCATATCCAAGCGCATTCACCGCATGCTGCAATGCTGCTACTTCCTCGGCCGTGTCTTGCGTAAAGTGATTAATCGCGACCACCACTTGCATACCAAACAGGGTGTGCAAATTATGCAAATGTCTCTTTAGGTTATCCAGCCCAAGTAACAAGCTGTCTACATCCTCTTCATTCAAAGCACTTAACGCCGCCCCACCGTGGTATTTTAATGCGCGTATAGTCGCTACTAATACCACCACATCAGGCTTGAGATTACTTAAACGACATTTGATGTCAAAAAACTTTTCAGCCCCTAAGTCTGCACCAAAGCCAGCTTCTGTGACCACATAATCGGCCAATTTCAGTGCCGTTTTTGTGGCAACAACCGAGTTACATCCATGTGCGATGTTAGCGAATGGTCCGCCATGGATGATGGCTGGTGTATGCGCTAGTGTTTGTACAAGGTTGGGCTGAAAAGCATCTTTTAATAATGCCGTCATTGCACCCTCAGCTTTTAAGTCAGATGCAAAAACAGGCATTTGTTGACCCGTTTCACCAATTTGAATGCGCCCCAATCGACGCGCCAAATCTTGTAGGTTTTCAGCCAAACAAAAAATAGCCATCACCTCAGAGGCGACCGTGATATCGAATCCAGTATCAGTATCATGATGTTGATGCAGCGTCATGCGCCGCAAGGCACGGTCATTCATGTCCATGCACCTGCGCCATGTTACTTGTTGAATATCTAATGCGTTGCCTTGATGGATGTGGTTATCAATGAGTGCAGCTAGTAAGTTATTTGCGGCAGTAATTGCATGGAAATCTCCAGTGAAATGTAGGTTAATATTTTCCATGGGAACCACCTGTGCATACCCCCCACCTGTTGCACCACCTTTCATACCAAATACTGGGCCCAACGAGGGTTCGCGTAAACAAGCCACTGCCCGTTTGCCTATATGATTCAATGCATCAGCCAAGCCGATGGTCGTGGTGGTTTTGCCCTCACCTGCTGGCGTAGGACTGATCGCAGTCACTAAAATAAGCTTGCCATTGGCTTGATGTTGTAGCGTTTGAAGATAAGTTTGACTTATCTTTGCCATATGTTGCCCATATGGAATCAAGCCACTTTGGGGGATTTGCAAATGCTCTGCAATCATCGAAATAGGCTTAAGCGTTGCGGCTTGGGCAATGTCGATGTCTGAAAGCATATGAACCCCTAAATGAAAAACTTGGTAAATGTAGCGTACTTGATCTACGCATTATCTTGTAAAGCTTGATTACCTTGCTTATTTTTTTCCGAGAATGGAACCCAGCACTCCGCGAATAATACTGCGCCCCAATTGTGAACCGATGGCTCTTGCAGCAGATTTAGCAGCGCTTTCTAGTACAGAGTCTGAACGACTTGCTCGTTTTCCACCCAATACGCCTCCCCAATCAAAGCCTTGCTCTTCTTCTTTTGGCGCCTCTTCAGAGGCAACTTCTGCTGCACGTTTTTTTAATATTTCATAGGCAGATTCGCGATCTACTTGTTTTTCATATACACCATATACTAAGGATTGGCGTATCACAGCGGCTCTTTCAGCATCTGTGGCTGCACCAATACGACTTTTTGGTGGACAGACTAAAGCACGTTCCACTGGGGTTGGAATGCCTTTTTCATCTAAGAACGATACCAAAGCCTCCCCTACTCCTAATTCCGTGATGGCTGTTTTTACGTCTACTTTCGGATTGGATCTAAATGTTTCTGCTGCAGCATTCACTGCTTTTTGATCACGCGGTGTAAATGCGCGTAACGCATGCTGAACGCGGTTACCCAACTGACCCAACACCACATCTGGAATATCTAAAGGGTTTTGACTGACAAAATATACTCCAACCCCTTTTGAGCGAATCAAGCGCACCACTTGTTCAATTTTTTGCATCAACGCTTGTGGCGCATCATTAAATAATAAATGGGCTTCATCAAAGAAAAATACCAATTTCGGCTTTTCTAAATCGCCGACTTCTGGCAATTTTTCAAAGAATTCGGACAGTAGCCAAAGTAGCAATGTGGCATAGACGCGTGGCGAGTTATATAGCTGATCGGAAGCCAATATATTGATCACGCCTCTGCCTTGCGTATCGGTTTGCATTAAATCGTCTAAATTTAAAGCAGTTTCGCCGAATAGTAGCTCACCCCCTTCGGTTTCTAACTGCAATAAGGCGCGCTGTATCGCACCTACACTTGCCGAAGAGATATTGCCATACTCGGTTTGAAATTTTGCTGAATTTTCAGCGGCATATTGCGACATGGCACGTAAATCTTTTAAATCTAGCAGCAGCCATCCTTGATCATCCGCGATTTTAAAAATGGCATTTAACACCCCAGCTTGCACATCATTGAGGTTCAACATGCGGGCCAACAACAGAGGACCCATCTCAGCCACGGTGGTACGTACTGGATGACCCTTTACTCCATAGACATCCCAAAAAACAACTGGTGAGGATTTAGGTGCATAATCAGTCATGCCAAGTTGTTGTACACGCGCATCCACTTTGGCATTGCCACCCCCTACTTGACTCATGCCAGATAGATCGCCTTTTACGTCCGCCATAAAGACGGGTATGCCAAGGTCAGAAAAACTCTCTGCAAGCGTTTGTAAGGTGACCGTTTTACCAGTTCCTGTTGCGCCTGCAATGAGCCCATGTCGATTGGCCATTTTTGGCAAGATGTGAAGAAAGTCCTGTGATTTTGCGATGCGGATATTGGGAGTTGTCATATCAATCATTCATTATTTAAACAGTTAAAAAACGTTATTTAAAAATCCCCTCGGCTTGCTTTTTCCATCAATTGGATAAGCGCATCCTCAAGTTCTTGGGCTGATTTTATTGCACGTTCGCTGGGATTTTTAACACTTTTCAAATCAAAGGTGGGTCTGTCTAAACCAAGATAAAGCTGGTTTTTCTTTTCATAAACGGCAATCCTACAAGGTGCAAATACCAAAAATTCAGGATGGTCCAAAATAATTTCTGTGCCCATACTTAAATTACAAAAACTATGCACTTCTTTAATCCCTTGTGGATCAACTCCGCGTATTTTCATATGCTCTCCAATAGGAAAATTCGCTGGATTCACAAAATTCATGCCTTCGGAAATTGATTTTAAGCTATCCACTACATCTTGATAAGTCACGCCTTGCTTCACTGGCACTTCATAGATCGCGCTATTCAAATCAATATCTGGCATGCCTTTGCCCACCACTTTGATGGGTGGGGATTTTAGTTGCGCATCGTGAGGCACTTTGTTGATGCCTGCACATGCATTTAGCATCATCAACACAATTAGCAATACAGACTGAAAGGTAAGATTCATGAAGCCCCTTTTAACGCTTCCTCAATAGAGTGTTGATTCACGTGCGGAGAAAGTAATTGCATAAAGCTTAGCATATAGCCCCGCAAAAATGCATCTTTCCTAAAGCCTAAATAAGTTGTGCTATTGGGGAACAAATGGCTGCAATCAACGCTATGCAATGGCGCATCTCGCTTTTCATCGTAAGCCATGCTTGCAATCAAGCCTATGCCCAGCCCTAAGTTGACATAAGTTTTAATCACGTCTGCATCAATCGCAGTAAACACAATGTTTGGCGTCACGCCAGCATCATTAAATACTTTTGATACAAGCGTGCTACCTGTAAATGCAAAATCATACGTAATCAGCGGATATTGACTAATATCCTCTAAGGATATCGCCGGTTCATTTGCTAGTGCATGCGCTTGTGGCATGACTAGACAACGGTTCCACTCATAACATGGCACACACAACAGCCGCTCATCTAAACTAATCGATTCAGTAGCAATCCCAATGTCAGCCTCTCCGCTAGCGACTTGCGCAGTCACTTGGCTTGGATTCCCTTGGTGAATGGCCAGTTTTACATTAGGAAACAATTGTGTAAATTGTTGGACTGCTACGGGTAATTTGTAACGTGCTTGTGTATGCGTAGTGGCAATAGTCAACGTACCGGTTTCAACGCTGGTAAATTCATCACCGACCCGTTTTATGTTTTGCATATCAAACATTACCTGCGCAGCCAGCGTTAAAATTTGTTGACCCGGTTCGGTAATCCCCACCAGACGCTTGCCGTTGCGTAAAAAGATTTGCAAACCTAGCTCTTCCTCCAGCAGTTGAATTTGCTTGCTCACGCCTGGTTGGGAGGTATGTAAAGCGACCGCTGCTGCAGAAATGTTTAATCCTTGCTGTGCAACTTCATGAATATATTTGAGCTGGTGTAATTTCATCTTTTAAACAATGTCTGAAAACCCCATTATAATTAATTAGTATATAAAAATAATGAAATATTATTAATAAACTATAAGTTCAAATGTTAGCATTCAAACTTATTCAACTTAACGTTAGCATGCAGTGTGAACTATTATTTTATACTAGCAGGATTTGTGGTGGGATTCTTAGTCGGACTTACCGGCGTAGGCGGCGGTTCCCTCATGACCCCTATCCTTCTGATTTTTTTTAATGTCAAAGCCGCAGTTGCCGTTGGAACCGATCTGCTTTACGCATCCGTCACCAAATCCGTCGGAATTTTTGCGCATGGCAAACTTGGCAACATTGAATGGCGTATCGTCAAACTTCTTGCTTTAGGAAGCATTCCGGCCTCCATAGTGACAATCCTATTTTTGAAAACGATTGATATTGAGTCCAGCACCGCAATTTCTGCCATCAAGTTTTGGTTGGGGGTGGCGCTCATCATTACTTCTGCAGCCGTACTCTTTAGAAACACCTTAATGCGCTTATCAAGCAAAGGCCACTGGATGCCTGAACGTTTTGTTCCTCATGTGACTGTCATACTAGGCGTGGTATTGGGTGCACTTGTTACACTTACCTCAGTGGGCGCTGGTGCATTAGGGGTAACAGCGCTAATCATGCTGTATCCGAAAGAAAAAATTACCACGATTGTGGGAAGTGATATTGCCCATGCTGTGCCTTTAACGTTAATCGCAGGCTTAGGCCATGCCTCTCTAGGCACGATTGATTACACGCTTTTGGGCACATTGCTCATCGGCTCGATACCTGGCATTTATCTTGGTAGCCATATGAGCTCCAAAGTAGCTGAACATTGGGTTCGCATTGCCTTGGCTGCCATACTGATTTTTGTAGGCTTAAAACTGGTTTTACATTAAAATATCGCCTCTGTTAGGAAACACAATTACTTATGTATAAATACGATGCAATTGACCAGCAAATTGTAGATGAGCGCGTCAATCAATACCGAGATCAAACACGTCGCTACCTTGCGGGAGAGCTATCCGAAGATGAATTTCGCCCACTTCGCCTTCAAAATGGTCTTTATATTCAACGCCACGCACCTATGCTCCGTATTGCGGTGCCATATGGCATGTTGTCTAGCCAACAGTTACGCAAATTAGGTGATATCGCTCAACGCTATGATAGAGGCTACGGTCACTTTAGCACCCGCCAAAACTTGCAACTCAATTGGCCAAAATTAGAAGATGTACCCGAAATTCTTGCTGAATTGGCTACGGTGCAAATGCATGCCATTCAAACTTCTGGCAACTGCATTCGCAACATTACCACCGATCAGTTTGCGAGTATTGCGCCAGATGAAGTGATTGATCCGCGTGCCATGGCAGAAGTCATGCGCCAATGGAGCACCTTCCATCCAGAGTTTGCCTTGTTACCCCGTAAATTTAAGATCGCTGTATCTGGTACCAAGCAAGACCGTGCCATTGTGCAAGCGCACGATATTGGCATGGAATTTTACAAAGACACTCAAAATCATGTCGCCATTAAAGTATGGGTGGGTGGTGGACTAGGACGCACTCCAATTTTGGGCACCGTCATTCGTGAGCATCTTGAATGGCAACATGCGCTTACATATTGCGAGGCTATTATTCGCGTATACAACATGCATGGTCGTCGTGACAACGCCTACAAAGCGCGGATTAAAATTCTGGTAAAAGCGTTAGGTATTGAAACATTCAAACAACAAGTAGAAACAGAGTGGGCACACATCAAAGATGGTCCAAATACCATTACTGATACTGAGCTCCACCGCGTTGCGCAATACTTCGAACCCATGCCCTATGAAGCACTGACAGTGCATGATGCAAGTTTTGATGCTGCCATTGCAAGTAACCCTGCTTTTGCCTCATGGGTAAAGCGTTGTACGCATGCCCACAAACAATCGGGTTACCGTGCAGTGACTTTGTCACTTAAACCACATGGTAAACCACCTGGTGATATTTCAAGTGAGCAAATGCATGTTGTTGCTGATTTAGCTGATACCTATAGCTTTGGCGAGTTGCGTGCTTCACATGAGCAAAATCTCATTTTGGCCGATGTTAAACTAAGTGACTTATTTGCAGTCTGGGAAAAGGCACGTACAACAGGTTTAGCCACACCTAATATTGGCTTGCTCACTGATATGATTTGCTGCCCAGGGGGCGACTTTTGCTCATTAGCAAATGCGAAAAGTATACCGATTGCTGAAGCGATTCAAATGCAATTTGATAATTTAGATTACTTGCATGATATTGGCGATTTGGAACTGAATATTTCAGGCTGTATGAATGCCTGC
>NCGC01000080.1 GCA_002281475.1 Methylophilales bacterium 28-44-11 | reverse complement strand
GCAGAAGGTCAAATTTACGATAGTAATCGCTACACACTGTATGGCATGTTGATGCGCCTTGGTGTGGAGATTTCAGATTTAGGTGCAATTCCAGATAATCCGACCCTATTAGAGCAAACCTTACTTTCGGCAGCAACAACACATGACGTGGTGATCACCAGTGGCGGTGTCTCGGTGGGTGAGGCAGATCATATGAAGGCCTTACTCGCCAAGCACGGTGAAGTACTTTTCTGGAAGATGAACATGAAACCAGGTCGGCCGTTGGCTTATGGTAAAGTGCATACAACCAGTCATAGCGCACATTATTTTGGCTTGCCGGGTAACCCTGTGGCGACGATGGTCACTTTTTACCAATTTGTACGTGATGCACTATTATGTATGATGGGTGCATCCCCAAAACCATTTCCAATCTTTCAAGTTGAATGTTCCGAGGCAATCAAAAAGGCGCAAGGTCGCACTGAGTTTCAGCGTGGCGTATTGTATGAGGCAGAGGGGACTTGGAAAGTGAAGCCGCTAACCAATCAAAGCTCAGGCGTGTTAAGCAGTATGAGTCAGGCCAATTGTTTTATCGTATTGGGAGAAGATGTAGGTCATCTCATTGCTGGCGCAATGGTGAATGTGCAGCTGTTTGAAGGCATTATTTAACATAACCACTTCATTACGGTTGCAAGCAACCAATTAGACCAGCCTTTCTCGTTTGGAAATCTTCTATAGTATAATCAAAGGTTAACGTTATTTAACTGTAAAGCACGATTTGGAAGCCCTGATTTCACATTCAAAAAGCAACGAGCATTTGCTTGTATGGACACTCATTTGTTCTGTACTTTTGCATGCGCTTATTGCTATCGTGGTACCAAGCTTTGATTTCACTACTGAGCAACCACCCAAGCAAGAGTTGACCGTTGAATTGGTTCAGCCAACGCCGCCAGAACCTATTGCAGAAGTGACACCAGCTCCGCCAACGCCTGTAGAACCCGAGCCAATCAAAGAGACGCCCAAACCAATCAAGAAAATCGAAAAAGCGGTTGAGCCCAAACCTGTCATCGAACCTGTTGCAGAAACCCCTTCAGAAACTCAACCACCATCGCCCCCACCAGAAGTGATTGCTGTAGCGCCTAAAGCTGAGGTCAAACCTACATTTGAAGCACCAAAGTCACCACCACCTCCACCAGAACCACCGCAAAATACTGGCCCATCGCAAAGTGACATTGATGCCGCGCGATCCGCATACCGAAATCAAGTGCAACGGGAGCTCAAACGTAATCAACGCTATCCAAAAATTGCAGAAACTCGTGGAATAGAGGGCGATGTAAAATTAGAGATCAGTATTGACGATGAAGGCAATGTCACCAGCGTTGCAGTGGCTGAATCTAGCGGCAATAGCGCATTGGATGATGCTGCGATGGCTGCCGTTAAACGCTCCAATCTCAAGCAATACATGCAGGATATCCTACGTGGGTATGTCGATAAAATCACTGTGACGGTAGGGTTTAAACTCGCTTAATATGTCTCAGTCACGCAATTCCAAATCGTTACGTGACCTACTCCTCACCCATGAGTTAATTTTTATCGCCTTAATCTTGTTGGCGGTCATCAGTGGTGGTTATGGTATTCACATTTGGGATAAAACTTCCAAAGAGTCACAACGTATTAATCTTTTGGTACAAGAAATCTATCAAGTGCGGGGCGACTTGTATCGTCAAATGAAAGAGTTATTTGATGCGTTTTTTCTGCAGGATGGCGAGGCGCTAGATGAATATAATGCGTACACCCAATCAGTGCTTAAACACTTTGACGAGTTAAAAAATATTGCCAGTGGTGATGAAGAGAAAAAGGCCATTGCAGAAATTGAGCAAAATTATCGTATTTTTGTGAATGAAGCGCCGGCATTGTTTTATCGTTACCAAGCGCGTCCCAGTAGCGATACGCAAAAGACTTTATACAAGGACATCGAAACTGGTATTTTCTCGCGATATGAAGATGTATCCAAGCGAGCAGAAGTATTATTGGGGCAGAAACAACATGAACTCAAAACGCGTTTGGCAGAAGCCAAATCCAGTGCGATAGCCATCTTAAGCATCCCCGTATTATTGGCTGGTGTTTTACTGTTTTTTTCTCGTTTGTTTCTTAAAAAGGCAATCGTCAATCCCATCAATGCGATGATGCATGCAACCCAAGAAATCAGTGCGGGCAACCTTGCCCATAAAGTTCCAGAAACTGGAGCCAGAGAATTAGCCACACTCTCGCAAGAAATTAACAAAATGGCCGAAGATTTATCACTGAGTCGAGATGCGCTTGTCCGCACCGAAAAGCAAGCTGCACTAGGTTTATTGGTGCCTATGCTGGCACACAATATCCGAAATCCACTCGCTAGTATTCGCGCCACCGCACAAATTGCTGACAACCCAGAGCAAGATAAAGATACGCGTGAATCGTTACAAGGCATCATGAGTACCGTTGATCGCTTAGAGCGTTGGACTGGCGCACTTCTGGCTTACCTCAACCCGATCAAACCACAATTGAGCCCCGCCAAAGTAAGCAATATCATATTAGGGGCAACGGGACCGTTAGCACTCAAGTTAAGTGAGAAAAAAATCAAACTGGTCAAGGACATTAGCCAAGCCAAAGGGGAAGTGTTAACCGATGAGCATCTGCTTGAACAGGTGCTCTACAATTTGATTCTGAATGCAATCGAAGCATCTCCCAAGCAATCCACAATTTATTTAAATGCGATTTTAAATCGTCACTTACTCGAAATCACAATACGCGACGAAGGCACAGGCATGCCCTTTGTGCCCAACCCACATGCGTTGAGCCCTGGACCGACAACAAAACGGTTTGGCACTGGATTAGGCATCCCCTTTGCATTCAAAGTGTGCGAAGTGTTAAATGGGCAAGTAGAGTTTATGTCCGCACAACCACAAGGCACGCTGATTAAAATCTCACTTCCGCAATAGTACTTTCCTTTAGCAACTCGTTCCCTTTCTTAATGTCCCATCATGCGTGCAAATTTATTTACGATTAAACTTGCCTTATTCCTTTTTTTTTACAACAATGGATGCATTAAGACATGACAAACACTATGCTAAATCAACCTGTTCCAGATTTTGAACTTCCTGCCACTTCTGGCAAAACCATCAAGCTTTCTGACTATTTAGGTAAATTTGTAGTCGTTTATTTCTACCCAAAAGATTCCACACCAGGTTGCACCACGCAAGGCATGCAATTTCGCGATGCATATGGTGATTTTCAGCAAGCCAACGCTGAGATATTCGGTATTTCACGTGATTCATTAAAGTCGCACGAAAACTTCAAAGCAAAATTTAGTTTCCCCTTTGAGCTATTAGCAGACACCGAGGAACTTGCTTGTGGTATTTTTAATGTGATTAAAATGAAAAATATGTACGGAAAACAAGTGCGAGGCATAGAGCGTAGTACTTTTATTATCAATCCACAGGGTGTGCTGGTGCATGAGTGGCGCGGTGTGAAGGTAGATGGTCACGCTCATGAAGCACTTTCTTATATTCAATCTTTATCCACTTAAGCTCATTAAATTATGGTCAAAAAATCTTCTGAAGCCAATAAACTGTTTGTACTAGACACCAATGTCTTGATGCATGACCCTTCTTCTTTATTTAGATTTGAAGAGCATGATATTTATTTGCCCATGGTGACTTTAGAAGAACTAGATAACAATAAAAAAGGGTTAACAGAAGTAGCGCGCAATGCGCGCCAAGCTAGCCGTCATCTAGAAGAAATTGTGGGTACTGATCTATCCAATCTTGAATTAGGTTGTCCACTAGCGGTGAACGGTAACCGACACTTAACTGGTCGTCTCTTTTTGCAGACGCAACAAGTCATTAAAGATTTGCCCGGCCTTGCGGGAAGCAAAGCCGATAACCAAATTATTGGTGTGGTGCTCGATTTACAACAACGCCATCCAAATCGGCAAGTGATACTTGTCAGTAAAGATATCAACATCCGCATCAAAGCGCGCGCCATGGGTGTCGCTGCGGAAGATTACTTTAATGACAAAGTGCTCGAAGACAGCGATTTACTGTATACCGGCATTCGTGAATTACCCCAAGATTTTTGGGAAAAGCACAGCAAAGCTATGGAGTCATGGCAAGAAGCTGGCAGAATGTATTACCGCATCTCAGGTCCATTGGTGAAATCGTTCTTAATCAATGAGTTTATTTTTTACGAATTTGATAAACCATTTAACGCGATTGTGCGAAAGATTGAAGACAACACTGCAGTGCTTGAGGTTGTTCAAGATCACACCAATCCCAAGCACAGTGTTTGGGGCATCATTGCCAGAAATCGCGAGCAAAACTATGCACTCAATTTGTTAATGGACCCTGAAATTGATTTTGTCAGTTTGTTAGGTCAGGCAGGTACGGGTAAAACCTTACTCACTTTGGCTGCTGCATTGACACAAACACTCGATAAAAAAATATATTCTGAGATTATCATGACGCGCGTGACTGTGCCTGTGGGGGAAGACATTGGTTTCTTGCCAGGCACAGAAGAAGAAAAAATGGCCCCATGGATGGGCGCGTTGGAAGATAATTTAGACGTTTTGAATAAAACTGATGAGGATGCTGGTGAGTGGGGGCGTGCCGCAACGCAGGATTTAATTCGCACTCGCATTAAAGTAAAGTCGCTCAATTTTATGCGTGGTCGTACCTTCTTACATAAATTTTTAATCATCGATGAAGCACAAAACCTTACGCCTAAGCAGATGAAAACGCTTATTACACGTGCTGGCCCCGGCACCAAAGTAGTTTGCTTAGGTAATATTGCTCAAATCGATACGCCCTATTTAACTGAAGGTAGTTCTGGTCTAACCTATGTTGTTGATCGATTTAAAGGTTGGCAACATAATGGTCATGTCACGTTAGTGCGTGGTGAGCGTTCTAGGCTTGCAGATTTTGCTGCAGAGTCTTTATAAACGAAGTATCAATATTAATATGCTATGCTCTCAGTGCTTAAGCATCAAAGGGACCACCCTGAAATAGCATCCACAGCTATTCAACAACAATAATGCAATCTGGTTTTTACATCATCTTACTTGCGCAGTTCTTGTCTGCATTAGCGGACAATGCGTTGCTATTTGCGGCAATTGCTTTACTCGCAGAGCTACAAGCTCCAAATTGGCACACGCCGCTACTTCAACAGTTTTTTGTGATTTCGTATATTTTACTTGCGCCTTTCGTGGGCTCAATTGCTGATGCGTTTCCAAAAGGTAGCGTCATGTTTGCTTCTAACTCGATCAAAGTGGTAGGGTGTGTTTCCATGATATTTGGCGTGCCTCCATTATATGCTTACGGCATTGTGGGTATTGGAGCAGCGGCCTATTCACCTGCTAAATACGGTATTTTAACTGAGCTATTACCTAGCAATTTATTAATTAAAGCCAATGGTTGGATGGAAGGCTCTACAGTTTCCGCAATTATTGCAGGCGCGATTATTGGCGGTAAACTAGCCAGTGATAATCCACACTTTGCGTTGTATGTGATCACAGGGCTTTACATACTAGCGGCGATATTCAATTACTTTATTCCTAAACTTCCCATCGAACATCGTCTTGAAAGCAAGAGCTTGTTTTATATTATCAAAGATTTTTGGCATGCTTTTATCTCTCTCTGGAAAGATCCACTAGGACAGGTTTCTCTAGCAGTCACCACTTTATTTTGGGGCGCAGGTGCAACATTAAGATTAGTTGTATTGGCATGGGCTGCCCTTGCACTTAATTTCGACATTGAGGCTTCTACGCAATTGGTGGCCACTGTGGCTGTTGGCATTGCGGTGGGCTCAATCATTGCATCTAAATATGTTAGGTTAGAAGAGTCCACTAAAGTTTTACCAGCAGGCGTGGTGATGGGGATATTGGTGATTGCAATGATATTTGTTACGCATTGGATTGCTGCCGCATTTTTATTATTTTTAATTGGCGTGCTTAGTGGATATTTTGTTGTGCCATTGAACGCCTTATTACAACATCAAGGACACCATTTAATTGGGGCAGGGCATTCCATCGCAGTTCAAAACTTTAATGAGCATATCGGTATTTTAATTATGCTTGGTTTTTATTTACTCATGGTCAAAGCCCATATGTCCATGAATTTTATCATCATCACTTTTGGCTTATTTATTGTGGTAAGCATGAGCATCATTAATAAGGTGTATTACAACAAAAAATACGCGCTCAAATGAGCGCGTATTTAGGTCTAATTACTTTTTGTATCTTGAACTAATGCAATTTTACATGTGGTTCTGTTCTGCGTGAAATTAAGCGTCCAATAGAGTGCATAATCACTGACATGACACCATGCAATGCCATCAAATGCATTTTGTATAAAGAGCGATACATCAAGCGGGCAAACAACCCTTGAATATACATACTTCCACCTGACACCGCACCCATTAAACTGCCCACCGTAGAATATCTGCCTAAATTCACTAAAGAACCGTAATCCGTATAGTGGTACTCTGGCATTATTTCTTTACCAGCAATACGAGCTTTGATAGATTTCACTAATAATGATGCCTGCTGATGGGCAGCCTGTGCGCGTGGCGGTACGTTGCCATCATGTCCTAACCAAGGACATGCTGCACAATCGCCTAGTGCAAAAATATTGTCATCAAGCGTTGTTTGCAATGTTTGTTTTACCACCAACTGATTGATGCGGTTGGTTTCAAGCCCATCAATGTCTTTTAAAAAGTCAGGTGCTTTAATCCCTGCTGCCCATACCACTAATTCAGCAGGAATAAAACGACCGCTATGTGTAGTGACACCCTTTTCAGACACCTCAGTTACGCGTTCACCATTAAACACATTCACGCGAAGCTTTCTCAACTCCACATCGACTGCGTAAGATAGTTTTGGCGGTAAAGCTGGCAATATGCGATCACTGGCCTCAATCAATGATATTTTCACATCTCGATCAGGATCAATTTTATCTAGACCATAAGCAGCAAGTTCTCGCGTGGTGTTATGTAACTCTGCCGCCAATTCCACGCCTGTTGCTCCTGCACCCACAATTGCCACTTCCAATTGCCCAGGCTGTAACACCACATTCTGCGTTTGCGCACGTAATAATGCATTGTGAAGATAGCGATGGAATTTCTGTGCTTGCTCTTGTGTATCTAATGCAAGTGAGTGCTCACGGGCCCCTTTAATCCCAAAATCGTTGGTAGTGCTACCAACTGCAACCACTAACGTATCATATTTAAAAGTGCGTCTAGGAATAACTTCATTACCATCTTCATCTATGTAAGGCGTGATGGTTACTTCTCGCGTGCTACGATTTAAGCCATCCATGCGCCCTAAACGAAATCTAAAGTGATGCCAATGTGCCTGCGCTAAATACTCAAGCTCATGTCGATCAGGATCCATACTGCCAGCTGCAATTTCATGTAACAATGGTTTCCAGACGTGGGTGCGTGTGCAATCAATCAACGTGATGAGTGCTTTTTTCTTTTTACCTAAAGAATCACCTAGACGCGTGGCTAACTCCAAACCTCCGGCACCACCTCCTACAATGACGACATGATGTAAATCGGTTTCTGAACTCACAATATACCTCTTATATAAACAAAAACGCGCCTGCCATTCGATGCAAGCGCGTTGTATTAATCAATT
>NCGC01000006.1 GCA_002281475.1 Methylophilales bacterium 28-44-11 | reverse complement strand
ACGCGGTCGGTCATATTGTTGGCGTTAAAGTAATGCGCTTTAGCACGCACTGCGCAACCTGTGCCTTTGGTCGCAGTTAGCAGTTCAAGCACCACGTTTCGCAAAGCACGTTTGCCCATCGCATCAGGCGTAATAGAAAACGTGCCATTGTCAGCATTGGCTTCATAGAGTTTTGCCAACGCATCTTTGTGCGCATGCTTGATCTCAGTCAAGATAAAAGTGCGCGCTTGATCAATGGCGGCTGGGTCTATGACGGCTTGGTTTTGTGCAATGACGGAGATTTCTGGCAGACTCAAGGCGCGAGCAAGCAGGGCTTTGTCTGTTGTTGCATCTAACCCTTGAGCAATTAAATTGCCAAAGTCCGCAATAAATGTGGTGATGTCGGCTTGGCTGTTTGTCATGACGCGTTCGATATTTCTTAATGCCAGCGTTTGCCCTGCTTCCCACTTATTAAAGCCATCAGTATCGTGAATCTGCAATAAGCGTAAATCTTCATCACTTAAATCGGTGACTAATTTGACGGGCGCAGAAAACCCGCGCAATAAAGAAGGTACTGGACGAGCGCTAATCCCTTCAAAACTAAAGCTTTGTTCACGCTCAGTCATTTCTAACACTTGTGTGGTGAGAACCTCTTTGCCATGGCTATCTAATAGTCCCACTGCAATTGGAATATGCAGAGGTTGTTTATTGTGTTGACCTGAAGTGTCAGGTTGCGATTGTTTAAAGCGGAGTGAATAGCGTTGCTGTGCTGCATCAAAGTGACTACTTATTTGCAAGGTGGGTGTTCCTGGCTGTTTGTACCATAAAAAGAATTGCGTCATATCACGGCCTGACGCATCTGCCATCGATTGCACAAAGTCGTTAATCGTCACCGCCTGCCCGTCATGGCGCGCAAAGTATAAATCTGTGGCTTTGCGATAAGTATCTTCGCCCAACAAAGTGTGTTGCATGCGGATGAGCTCCGCACCTTTTTCGTAAATGGTGGTGGTGTAAAAGTTGCTGATTTCGATAAAGCTATCGGGTTGCACTTGATGCGCGAGTGGGCTGGCGTCTTCAGAAAATTGCATACGGCGCAGACCGTTCACATCGTCTATACGCTGTACCGAGCGTGAATTCATATCGGCGCTAAATTCTTGGTCTCTAAATACAGTGAGGCCTTCTTTGAGTGAGAGCTGAAACCAATCTCGGCAGGTCACGCGGTTGCCAGTCCAATTGTGAAAATATTCGTGGGCGACCACGCCTTCTACACTCATAAAATCAGCATCTGTCGCAGTCTCTTGTTGCGCTAGCACCAGCGCGGTGTTGAAAATATTGAGTGAAGTATTCTCCATTGCGCCCATATTAAAGTCACTCACCGCGACAATATTAAAACGGTCTAGCTCGTACTCTCGCCCATAGGTTGCTTCATCCCAACGCATGGATTTTTTAAGAGATTGCATAGCGTGCCCGCATTGCGTTTCATCGCCGGGGCGCACATAAATACGTAAATCCACTTTGCGGCCAGACATAGTAGTAAAGCTATCCGCAATGTGTACTAAATCACCCGCCACCAGCGCAAATAAGTAGCAAGGTTTAGGGAAAGGGTCAAACCATTCGGTATAGTGACGCCCTTCTTCCAAATCGCCTTCTGCCATTAAATTGCCGTTAGAGAGCAGTACTGGATGGGATTTTTTATAAGCTTCAATGCGCACTTTAAAAACCGAGAGCACATCTGGGCGATCTTGAAAGAAGGTGATTCTTCTAAAACCTTCTGCCTCACATTGAGTAAAGTAATTGCCTTGCGATTGGTATAGACCCTCAAGCGCGGTGTTGCCAGCTGGATCTATCTCAGAAGCGATAGTGAGTACAAACTTTCCATCTGCAATACTCCCCGCGTTGGCAATGGTCATCTTGCCATCTTCAATACTATAATCTTTAAACGCTTGGCCGTTGAGCAATACTTGCGTGACGGTTTGGTGGTCGCCATGCAACACTAAATCTTGGCTTTGACTAGCCGCATTTTTAAGGTAATCAACGGTTGAGGTGACAATGGTTTTTTCTTCTAGCAGCTGAAAGTGCAACACTATTTTTTGCGCTAAAAATGGGGCTGGCGTGTAATCTTTCAAATAGATGGTTTGGGGTGTTTTGCTGGCATCGGTTCTCATATAAGCGCTTTTTAATCTAATTATGTTGTAGGACAGTATAAAAGAGAATATGTTGTGATTGTGATGTAAATCACATGATTGCAATTTGTTTTGGCGTAGTCTATTTATAACAAATGTGTGAGGGAGAAAATCATGAAAGCCAATGTAGGTGGAATAGATAAAATATTACGTATTGTGGCTGGTTTGGCGCTGATTGCTTGGGTGCTGTTTGCTGGTGGCCCAATGTGGGCATGGATAGGTGTTATACCATTGGCTACTGGTCTGTTCAACTTTTGCCCAGCTTATGCTTTATTGGGATTTAAAACTTGTAAAACAGACTGAGCATTCGCAAAACAGGATGGGTCATTCATTAGCGAATTGAAAAGATGAGTTAATATTTTTCTAGAAAGGCTTAACCGTCTTCACAGCTTAGATTAGTAATACCAATCTAAGCCCCCCCCTAAATAAGGGATTGACGATTTTAGGTGTGAATTGAACAATACATCCACTTACACATAGGAGATTCTTATGAAAAAAACGATGTATCTTGCGCTATTCATGAGCCTATTTTCTGGCTATTTGCATGCCAGCCCATTGTTTTCAATTGCAGACCCTGCACTTGCTGGCGGCACCACCATTAATTTTGATGACATTGCTTTAGGAACTTACCCTTCTGTAAATACCACTGGCGTTACTTTCTCCAACGCAGCGCCAGCCATCGTTCCGGCTATTCAAGGCATTTCTATTCAAGATGCTGGCGCTGGCAACCATTATTTGAGATATAGCACCTCGGTATTCCCCGCGCCAGAGGGCAGTGTCTCAGCAATTCCTCAAGTAAAATTACGTATTGATTTTTCAGCACCCGTCTCTGCTTTTGGTATGTTTATCAGTGGCTCTTATCCTTATTCATTGACAGCCTACGACGATGCAGATGTTGCCATTGAAACGTTTGGGCCGACTGCAGGCAGTTATAATGATTATTTTATGGGGATTTCCTCTGCCAGTAATATCCGTTATGCAATTCTAGGCAATATTAATGGATTTGATTATCTTGAAGTAGACAACTTAATTGTTGCGCCGAGTGCGGTTCCCGTTCCACATGCGTTACCACTCATGGCCTCTGTAATCTGCCTTTTTTGGCTAGCTAGGCGCAGAAAACTCAAATAAAAAACCTTTGCTTCCCCCCAATCAAAGGAAAGCAAAGGTTTAAGTCTATCGACCTGTTATTGCCGGATAATGTAATCAAACGCACCTAACGCTGCTTTCGAACCTTCACCCATCGCAATAATAATTTGCTTATACGGAGTGGTGGTCACATCCCCTGCTGCAAACACGCCAGGCAATGAAGTACCGTTGTGATGGTTAATTTCAATCTCACCAAACTTACTTAAATTGACCGTACCTTTTAGCCAATCCGTATTCGGCACCAAGCCAATTTGCACAAACACACCGTCTAACTCCAAATGTTTAGATTCGCCCGTCACTCGATCCGTGTAGGTTAAACCATTCATCTTGGTGCCATCCCCCGTGACTTCAGTGGTTTGTGCACTGGTAATCACTGTGACATTGGCAAGCGTATGTAATTTCTTTTGCAATACTGCATCTGCTTTAAGTGTGGTGTCAAACTGCAGCAAGGTGACGTGGCCCACAAAATTAGCCAAATCAATCGCCGCCTCTACGCCAGAATTTCCACCGCCTACCACGGCCACTGGTTTACCTTTGAACAATGGACCATCACAATGCGGGCAATAAGCAACCCCTTTGCCACGATATTCTTTTTCACCTGGCACGTTCAACTCACGCCAACGTGCTCCTGTGGCTAGAATGACAGATTTACTTTTTAAGGTAGCCCCACTGTCCAATTTCAACTCAATTAAATCTAGGTTCTTATTGCCATGTTTACCTGGCTCACTCAATGCGTTGGCACGTTGCAAGTTGATTACTTCAATATCATACGATTTCACGTGCTCTTCTAACGCAGCAACAAGTTTTGGCCCTTCGGTTTCTTTGACAGAAATAAAATTTTCAATCCCCAACGTATCCATCACTTGGCCACCAAAACGCTCTGCCACAATCGCAGTTTTAAAGCCCTTACGTGCAGAGTAAATAGCGGCTGATGCTCCAGCCGGCCCACCACCTACAATCAACACATCATAAGGTGCTTTGGCATCGAGCTTTTTGGCTTCGCGTGCGACTGCACCGGTATCTACTTTGGCTAAAATTTCATCCAACTCCATCCGTCCTGCACCAAATACTTCACCATTTAAATACACGGTGGGTACTGACATAATGTCTCTGGATTTGACTTCGTCTTGATACAATGCGCCATCAATCATCACATGCGTAATATTCGGGTTAATTACAGACATCATATTCAAAGCCTGAACCACATCAGGGCAGTTATGACAGCTTAATGAGATATAAGTCTCAAAGTGAAAACTTCCCTCAATCGCTGCAATTTGTGCGATTTTCTCTGGCTCCAATTTCATAGGATGGCCGCCAGTATGTAGCAGTGCCAACACCAAAGAAGTAAACTCATGACCCATTGGGATCCCTGCAAAACGAACGCCTACAGATTTACTTGCCTCTTTGTGACTTGGCGCACGTCTCACGGCAAACGACGGTTTACGTGCGTCCACCTCATGCACCAGCGCAATTTTTTCCGACATGCTGGCAATTTCTTCAAGTAGGCTTTGCATTTCATTTGCACCTGAGCTGCTGTCTAAGGATGCGACTAACTCAATGGGCTCACGTAGCATTGCTAAGTAAGTTTGTAATTGGGTTTTAATATTTGCTTCTAATGCCATATTTACTCTCTTTCAATTCATTTCAATATAGTTCTCATACCTATTCTTGACCATTAAAAAAACATGTATGAGAAATAGTGCTGAAAATAAAAGCTTTATCTTTTGGATAAAGCTTATCTTTGCTTCTTGCTATCACTGGTAACTTACTACCCTCGCGCTTGTAGGTTGAGGGTAGCAGTCCATTTTCCTGCTAAACAGGATGCTAATTAGATCTTGCCTACTAAATCCAATGATGGTGTTAAAGTCTCAGCGCCTTCTTGCCATTTAGCTGGGCAAACTTGACCAGGGTGGCTCGCTGTAAATTGAGCAGCTTTCAATTTACGTAATGTTTCTTTTACGTCACGTGCAATTTCATTGCTGTGAATTTCGACCGTTTTAATCACACCTTCTGGGTTGATTACAAATGTACCGCGCAAAGCCAAACCTTCTTCGTCAATATGCACGTCAAATGCACGTGTCAACTGGTGCGTTGGGTCACCCACCAATGGGAATTTTGCTTTACCTACTGCTGGTGAAGTTTCATGCCATACTTTGTGTGAGAAATGAGTGTCTGTTGTCACAATGTACACCTCAGCACCCGCTTTTTGGAACTCAGCATAGTTGTCTGCTGCATCTTCAACTTCTGTAGGGCAGTTAAATGTAAATGCTGCCGGCATAAAAATCACCACTGACCATTTGCCTTTTAGGCTAGCGTCTGTGACTTCGATAAATTTGCCATTATGGAAAGCTTGGGCTTTAAAGGGTTGTACTTGTGTATTGATAAGTGACATGGTTATTTCCTTTTCTCAGTGGTTAAAAATTCAATAAACGCATTGTAGCGCGGCATTGATGTTAAGTAAAATTGATTGTACTTATATTAACGATAAATTATATTTATCAAAAGTGTTTTATGTGTTGAGTATACGGTGCGTGCATGACGCTTAAATTACGGATGGTACATACATTCAGGATTACACAAAAGCGTTCAACTTTTTAAATAGATACGGGCACTTGTTAAATAGATACGGATACTTCGCTTTGCCCAGTGTAGCCCATATTATCTTGCCATTTCACCATGACTTGATCACCCAACTTAGCTCCCTCCACATAAAAAGTGAAATAAGGATTTTTTGAAATAGCAGTACTGCAATGCGCCTCCAGTACTTTTTTTCCATTTACGGTGGCATCTATGGTCTGAATAAAATGTGCTGGAATCGGCTGGCCTGCGCTGTTTTTAGCGCGACCCGTCGTCATAGGGTGGACAATAATCACTTTAATTTCAGCTACATCTCCTACTAATTTGGCGCGCATTTTCATACTACTTTCAAACTTGGCATCCGAATCCGAGCCACCACATCCATCCTCGAGTACAACGACTTGCTTGGATTGTGTGAAATATTGATTGCCCACCTTCGCCACCACTTTCACTTGTGAGGATTGCGCCATCTTAATTCGCGTCACCAAGCGTGGCTGGGTGCCAGTGTTTAGCATGACATTTGCAATCAGGGGTGTTGGGTTGTCGGCGACAAATAATGCCATGGCCTCCGTATTCGGTATACGACTAGTCATTTCGATTTGCACCACTGCACCGTTTTCTGCACGATCTGGGGCAATAAGTGTAATATCGTCGGAGACGATTTCAGCATCCATTGCCATCCCTTGAGTAGCCTGCTGAAGATTAGTGGCTTCAAAAGCAGTCTTATTCCAAACGGCTGCAATCGCGTTAAAAGGTAACAAACACATACCGATTAAAGATTGTAAAAAATTACGACGATGCATGGTTATCCTTTGAGTTCTTTTTCAATGTCTTGCTGACGACGTAACTGCTTTAATCTTGCCTCAACAATTGATCGTTCATAAAAATTACCATCTTTCGCTTTCGCTGCCATCTCCATTTGCTCCACGGCACGATTGACATCGTACTGCCTAAAGTAAGCCTCTGCCTGCGCTTGATGCTTTAACAAGGCCTGACCTTTGATAGTATAGGCTTTGGCTAAAATCTCGTAAAAGTGCGGATCATTAGGAAATAGTTTCAACTTCTCATTCACCAGCTTGATCGCTTTATCGGCTAGCCTGCTATCCACATAAGTATTGGCATAGCCAAACACTAAGGCGCGGTGCAAGGGATATTGTGCTATGGCCTGCGCATAGATTGTATGCGCTTTTGCAAGTTGACGGTTTCGAACCTCAATGGTGGCTGCTAGATTTTCAATATTAGGGTGTAGGCTAGCGTTGGCTTTTAACCAGACCAATTGTTTTGCGCTGTTCGAAATATCGTTCTTACGCAAATAAGCATAGGCTAATCCATAATGTTCAGCCACTTCACTATTAAATCGCCGTTCACGAATATTACTCTCAAACTCCTCTATCGCAGCTTGTGGCAAGCCAAGTCCTGCGCGAATTCTTGCACGCGCCAAATAAAAATCTAAACTATCTTTCGATTGCTTGTACGATAAATTTTGTACACGATTCGACACGTCAGCAATACGTTCTGCCGTGAGGGGATGCGTCCGCAAGAAGCTGGGTGCACTGCCTTCGACAAAGCGCGTTCCACGCTGCATGGTGGTAAAGAAGGCAGGCATAGCCCGCACATCAAAACCCGCGTTGTCTAAAATCGCTAAGCCCACCCTGTCTGCTTCACGCTCATGCTCACGGGTGTAATCTAGCTGACGTTGCAAGGTGGATGCTGATGCCGTGACCATGGCCCCTGTTGCCAATTGTGGGTTGCTTCTGGCGACCAGTAAAGCCAGCGCAGTTGCGGCAATATTTTTAAACGTATCATACTTTTGAGAAGCCAAGATTCTGGCCAAATGACGTTGCGTGACATGCCCAATTTCGTGGCCCAATACGCTGGCCAGTTCAGACTCATTGTTAGCCGCTATAAACAGTCCGGTATGCACACCAATCACACCACCTGGCATGGCAAATGCGTTGATTGAATTATCATTCACTACAAAAAAGTTAAATGTTTGGCGTTTATCTGGACTTGCAGCAGCCAATTTGTTTCCTAAGGCTTGCAGATAATCTGTGATTTCAGGGTCTTGCAACACTTCGTCACTGACATAGACTTCTCGCATAATTTGATCGGCAATGCGTTGCTCATCCTGTGGTGATAACACAGTTTGCGATATATCCCCCAAATCAGGCAAGTCGCTAGCGTAATCACGCGGCAAGCTCGTATCCAACTCTGCAGAAGGCTTGTATGGTTTTCCTGTCAGTGCCGGTCTGGTTTGCTCAGCTATTGCAATGGTGGCGGGCATCATGCCAAACACCATCACGCTCAACCAGCAGGCACTCAATATTCTTATATTTGAAATGTATGAACTCATTGTTATTATGATAATGACTTTAGGTTGCAAGTTCACGCATGATTTAAATTAGGGAAGCAAGACATGAGTAAGTTAACGCATTTAAATGCACAAGGACAAGCCCATATGGTAGATGTGGGCGACAAAGCTCACACCAAACGCGTCGCTGTAGCGTCTGGTCAAATTTGCATGCTTCCAGAAACACTCCAACTGATTACACATGGCGAAGCAAAAAAAGGGGATGTGCTTGGCATTGCAAGGATTGCAGCCATTCAAGCCAGTAAAAAAACCTCTGATTTAATCCCATTGTGCCACCCCATTGCGCTCACCAGTGTGAAAGTGCAATTTGATGTCGACACCCCAGAGTCTATTATTACCTGCCAAGTCACATGTGAAACTGTGGGTCAAACTGGTGTAGAAATGGAAGCCCTTACTGCTGTGCAAATCGCGCTCTTAACTATTTATGATATGTGTAAGGCAGTTGACCGGGGTATGGTCATGCGTGATATCAAACTGTTAGAAAAACATGGGGGGAAGAGTGGAGATTGGGTTGCAGCATAGCGCATTGTCCATATTAAATTTAATCGCTCTAATATGTATCATTTATGTCAAACGTAGCCGATTATTTAGATTTGATCGCACTTATGTTATCTAGCGCACAGTAAAAAACAGCAGCCATATTGCATATTGAAGCCTGATATGTCCCAAAAGGGATTTATTACAAATAGAGTTGACGTAAAAATGGGGTTGATAATAAGGCTGTAGCAATGATTTGCTATATTTTTACATGCATCAATATACGTCATCCTATTAAAATCTAAAATCAGAGGGAAATAAAAATGGATATTATCGTTAATCTTATTGTGTATTTAGTGGTGTTTGGTTTGATTTGGTGGTTAGTTGGCATGCTACCTTTACCTGCACCAGTGGCTCAAATCGTGCGCGTGCTTTTTATTATTTTATTGATCATTATTATTTTGTCAGCATTTGGCGTTCTCCCTGGCGGATATCTGCCTTCTATTAGACTTTAATTGTTAATAAGATAAATTTTAAAGGCCTAGAAATTCGATTTTCTAGGTCTTTTCATTTAAATACGATTAACAATTAGGCATGACATTGATAGGGTGTAGCGTCAATGCTTGGCGTATCCCCGCACATCAATGCAGTCACTAATGCTGCACTGGCAGGCGCCATGGTCAATCCATAACGGAAATGTCCTGTATTTAAATATAGATTTTGAATGGTGGGATGGGCTGAAATAACAGGTAAATTTTCAGGGGTGCCAGGCCGCAAACCGCTCCAATGCTTGATAATCGGCTCGTTTTTGAGAGAAGGCATAATCGCCTCAGCTTTCGCTGCAATCTCGTCACGTACTGCCTCGGTCACTCCCGCATCAAACCCAACATCTTCTAGCGTGCTCCCTGCCAATAGATGACCATCCAGACGCGGAATCATATAAAACCCATCGCGATACACCATTTGTTGTAGGTTTTTTTGTGGCTTGTACAACACAATCTGACCACGCATGGGCTTAATATTGAGTTTAGCTGCGGTATCTTTTAATAGGTCGAAACTCCACGCACCAGAGGTCACTACAAATTGGTCTGCTTCAATTTTTTCACCCTGCATCGTGGGCCATGCATGCATCTCACCTACTTCTTTTAAGGGCGCCAGTTCAGTGTGCTCTAACATCGTCACCTGATGTTGTTCTAACCATCGTCGAAGTGCTTGCATCATGTGTGGTGGCCGAGCTTGACACACTGTGGGCAACCAAAACGCATCGTCACCACTCAACGAATTCACTGCAAAAGCAGAGGCTTTGACTGCTTGAATAGGCACCTGATATTGCTCGCACCAAGCAATGGCGGTGTCTGCGTCAAATGGCGGTAACAATAAAAATCCAGTTGGGTCAAATCCAGTATCAATGCCAGTGTCTGCACGCAATTGCGCGGCAATCGCTGGGTAGGCCTGCATGCCTATTTGGGTGAGTGTGTTCACATGCGCGGAATACATCCAAGGCAACAAGGGGAACAATATTCCACCGCCTGCCCAAGATGACTCACCCGAGGTTTGGCTAGCTATTTGATGCCGCTCAACAATGGTGACTTTACAACCACGTTGTACCAATGCCATTGCGGTCATACAGCCAACAATACCACCCCCGACCACGACTACTTTTTGTGCGGACACTCAGTACCCTTCTATTTACCAGATACCAAGAAAACCTCAGCGGCTACTAAGCTCTCGTTATTGCCTAATAAGACCAACACATCTCCTTCCGATAACTCTATATCTGGTCTGGGACTAATCGGTTCCAACATATTGGGACGGCGCACTTTTTTAAGTTCGACGTTAAATTTGCCGAATGGAATCATATCAAGGCGTAAACCATGTGCAAACGAATTGCCATTAATTTCAATGGAGTGCAAACGTTGTTGGCGAGATACCGTGGTTTCGGCATCCGCATCGGATAAGCCACGGAAGAATCCTTTGAACATCTTGTAGCGCTCTTCTCTAAACAAACGAATACGCTTAACTACACGATTCAACGGCACGCCTAACAACACCAACGCGTGGGAAGCAAGCATCAAGCTTCCCTCCAACACTTCTGGAACCACCTCAGTAGCACCAGCTTCTCTGAATGCATCCATGTCCGCGTCATCATATGTCCGCACAATCACTGGTAGATTAGGATACCGTTCTTGCACCACATGCAGTACTTTCATAGAGGACCGGGTATCTGAATAGCTCACAATCAAGGCTTTGGCGCGCTCAGCCCCTGCTGCTTCTAACACCACGCGACGCCCTGCATCACCATACATGACATGCTCCCCAGCTACAGCGGCCTCATTGACACGTGCTGAGTCATTGTCTAAGGCGATAAAAGGAATATTCTCTTCTTTTAAGAAACGTCCTAAATATTGACCACTCCGCCCATAGCCACAAATAATGACGTGCCCAGAGAGTTCTTTGCCCACTTGGCCGATAGTTTCTACCACCTGACTACTATTGCGGGTATAACTTTTGGCCAAACTACGCGCAATTCTGCCGTTGTATTGAATAAGAAACGGCGCAACAATCATCGACAGCAGTGATACACCGAGCATGAGCTGTAATACTTCACCTTCAATCAGATTGTTTTTTAATCCCAATGCCAAAATCACAAAACTAAACTCACCCGCTTGCGCAAGGATTAATCCCGTGCGAATCCCCACGCCTGTTTCGAAGCCAAAATAGCGGGTTAACACAGCAATGAGCGTAGCTTTGAACAATAAAAACACGATCAACAGAAGTAACGCCAAACCGATATGATCGAGCAATTGCCCTACGTTTAACAACATGCCGATACTGATGAAAAATAGGCCTAATAAAATATCTCTAAATGGCGCCATATCGGATTCCACTTGATACCGATAACGCGTTTCAGAAATCAGCATACCTGCCACGAATGCACCTAATGCGTAAGACAATCCAGCAATACTGGTGGCATATGCCAGAAGTAGCGTCACCATCAGCACATTCATCACAAACAACTCTCTGGAACGTTGTTTGGCGACCAAATCAAACCAATGATTCAATAAATTCTTGCCGAATTTGAACAGAATGAATAACAGCACGGCAGATTTAAGTAGAGAAAGCGCAAGGATGGTTAACCAGTTTTCACTGTGTGAACCTAGGGTTGGAATTAATACCAAAATTGGGATAACAGCTAAATCTTGAAATAGCAAAATACCAATACTTAAGCGACCATGACGTGAGTTGAGATCCACACGTTCCATCAATATTTTAGAAACAATTGCGGTAGATGACATGGTCAGCGCTGCCCCAATTACAAAGGCTGTGCCAAAGCTAAGGCCAAAGGCCCAACCCACCATTAATGCTACCACCATGCTGATGGTAACTTGCGAACCACCTAAACCGAACAAGGTTTTACGCATGGCGTATAACTTAGGCAAACTGAATTCCAAACCAATGCTGAACATCAAGAACACAATGCCAAACTCAGCAAAATGGCGGTTTGATTCTGTGTTTTGAATCAAACCAAAGGCAGAGGGCCCTAACAAAACGCCTACTAAAAAGTAAGCGAGCATGGCGGGCAGTTTCAACGCGCGAAAAATCCCAACGGCCAATACCGATCCGATGAGCAATAACAACACATTGGTAAGTGAGTTAAACATTGATCCTCTCTGAGTGCTGATCATGTGATATGGGTTCAGCACAACGCACTAAGTTATACCATATGCCAAAAGCGACATACGCAAAAAATGTGCCTACTTTTAAAATTTTACCTCGAATCCACTTTTTTTACTTTATTCGAGGTTGATTACCTTGTTATACTAACTTCTATGTCAACTTCGATTCTTCATTCCATGGCCAACATCAAGCCAAGCTCTCCAGAAAAACTTACTTCTTTAGCGCTAGCTAAACAAGTGCTGTTGCTAGAAGCAAGCGAGATTGAAATGCTAGCAGGACGATTAGACGCTCAATTTGAGCGTGCTGTAGAGCTCATTTTACAATGTCGCGGCCGCGTTGTGGTGAGCGGGATGGGAAAATCTGGTCATATCGGAAGGAAAATTGCAGCGACATTAGCCAGCACAGGTACCCCCGCTTTTTTTATGCATCCGGCTGAGGCAAGCCATGGCGACTTGGGCATGATTACCAGCGAAGATGTGGTAATTGCACTCTCCAATTCAGGTGAGAGTGAAGAAATCATTACGATTTTACCCACCATAAAACGACTCGGTGCCAAAATCATCAGCATCACCGGCACAGACAGCTCAACCTTAGCGAAAGAGTCGCATGTGCATTTAAGCGCCAAAGTGTCTCAAGAAGCATGCCCACTAGGTTTATCACCAACTGCAAGTACAACAGCAGCACTCGCATTGGGCGATGCGCTGGCCTTATGCGTATTAGATTTGCGTGAATTTACCGCTGAAGATTTCGCGCGCTCGCATCCTGGTGGCAATTTAGGCAGAAAATTACTCACGCGGGTGAAAGATATCATGCGTGTAGGTGAAGCTATTCCATGCGTACACGACAACGTGATGTTGACCGACGCTTTGGTTGAAATGACTCGCAAAGGCATGGGCTTTACAGCCATTGTGGATGCTAATCATCACCCGGTGGGAATATTTACCGATGGCGATTTACGTCGTGCCTTTTGCAATCAAGTGTCACCCAATAACACTACCATTGCTCAAGTCATGCACACTTCACCTAGAACGATCTATTTTGATCAAATGGCTGTAGAAGCAGTCGAAATCATGGAAACACATAAAATCAATGCATTGATGGTAGTGAATCATGCACAAGAATTAATCGGTGCATTTAATATGCACGACTTACTCAAAGCAAAGGTTGTGTAATGAATCAAGAAGTATTGCAGCGCGCCAAACTGATCAAGCTCGTCATTTTTGATGTGGACGGCGTGATGACAGACGGCGGACTCACCATTGGTGACGATGGGCAAGAATATAAAACATTTAATACCCAAGATGGCTTGGGCATGAAGCTACTTAAAAACAGTGGTGTGCAAATGGCCATCATTACAGGCCGCACCTCCAAAGTAGTGACACAACGCGCTGAAAGTACTGGGGTTGCACATTTCTATCAGGGCGTAGATGACAAGCTAATGGCCTTTCATGACTTGCTGGCAAAGCTTAATTTAACAGCAGAGCAAACAGCATTCATGGGTGACGACGTGGTTGACATGCCGCCCATGTTGCGTTGTGGCCTAAGCATTACTGTGCCAGCTGCGCCCAAGTCAGTGCAAGCACGCGCCCATTACATCACACAAAAAGAAGGTGGCCATGGCGCCGTTCGTGAAGTATGCGAGCTGATTATGCATGCGCAGAACACTTTAGAGGCCCAAATGGCGCCTTTTTTTGAGTGCTAAAGCAAATTATTCATGTACAGCCGGTATGCCATTATGTTCCCTCTCACGTTAGTCTTGATGATGGCGCTGATAACCTTTTGGATCAACCAAACCGTGCAAGAACAAGGCCCAAGAATCGATGGGAGTAACCGTCATGATCCAGATTATCGTTTGCGTAATTTCGTGACTACGCAATCGGATGTAAATGGCAAATTAAGATATGTATTGGCGGCGGCAGAAATGACGCACTTTCCTGATGACGATACCACAGTATTACAACGGCCAAAGTTTACACAGTTTGCTGTGAACAAACCCTACACTCAAATTCAAGGATTGCGCGGCTATGTCTCGAGCGATGGAGAAACTGTTGAATTTTTCGACAATGTAAAAGTAGTGCGTCAGGCCACTGCAGACAAAGGCCAGATGGAATTATTAACAGAAAAACTGACGATCGAACCGAGCAAAGATTTAGCGACCACGCAAAGTCCTGTCACGATTAATCAAGCCCCAAAAACAAAAGTGACGGCTGTGGGCATGGTGTTTGATAAAAAAAATCAAACCATGACACTACTGAATAAAGTACGAGTGCATTACGAGCGCCCTGCCCCTAAAAATATTGCACCTGTAAAATCTATGGCTAAATCCAACTCAGCTATCAGCAAACAGTCAATTAGCAAAACAAAGCGTAAAATAAAAGCCACACCCAGTCAAAAACGCGTGCAAACGCAAGGTGTCATTAGGAAACGGTAGGGAGAATGAATGTTTAAGTGTATGTATACCCATGCTTGTGTGCTCAGTATATTGTTATGTCTGCCTTTACAGGTTTGGGCTGAAGCTGCCGATCGGGATCAACCTATTGAATTAGAAGCCGATACAGTGACGGTGAATGATGCAAAAAAAACCAGCACGTACTCTGGCAAAGTAATTCTTACGCAAGGCACGCTGGTGATTCATGCAGACAAACTGGTGGTGCGCGAAGATAAAGAAGGCTTTCAGCACAGTACGTCCACTGGCAACCCTACGACTTTTAAGCAAAAGCGTGAAGGTAAAAATGAATATATGGAAGGCAGTGCTCAACGGATTGAATACGATGGGCGCATGGACAAAGTGCAGCTTTATACCAAAGCTTGGGTAAAGCGGGGTGAGGATATTGTGCACGGTGATTTTATTAGTTACGACGCCAATGCCGAATATGCTGAAGTGGTAGGCGGCGTAAAATCCAACACCGAAGGTGGCAATACAGGACGAGTAAAAGCCATTATTCAGCCTAAAAACAAACCTACTGCGCCAAAAACGCCAGATAAAACCAGTGAAAATTCGGCGACAACCAGTAATTTAAGATTCAATAAAACGCTTCAGCTTGGGCTTCAGCCAAAAGAAGAAAATCAATGATGCACAACGTAACGCGAGCAATGTAAAACATATGAGCGAACTCATCGTCGAAAATTTACGTAAATCGTATAAAACGCGCACCGTAGTACAAGATATTTCACTCAAAATCCATAGTGGTGAGATTATTGGTTTACTAGGGCCAAACGGCGCAGGTAAAACCACCAGCTTTTATATGATGGTAGGCTTGGTTCCTTTGGATGCAGGTCGAATTTTGTTGAACGGCAAAGATTTAAGCCGTTTGCCTATCCATAGCCGTGCACGCATGGGATTATCTTATTTACCGCAAGAGCCTTCTATTTTTAGAAAAATGACAGTGACTGAAAATATCATGGCGGTGCTGGAACTGCAGGGATTAACCGAAGAAGAACAAGAAGCGCAATTAGAATCCTTATTACAAGAACTGCATATTGTGCATATCCGCAATAGCATGGCGGTCAGCTTATCAGGGGGTGAACGTAGACGTGTGGAAATTGCACGTTGCTTAGCTACTAACCCAAGCTTTATATTGCTAGACGAGCCATTTGCAGGGATTGACCCGATTGCCGTACTCGACATTCAAAAAATTATCCGTTTTTTAAGCAGCAAAAATATTGGCATTCTCATCACAGATCACAACGTGCGTGAGACGTTAGGCATTTGCGACCGCGCTTATATTGTAAACGATGGGACGGTTTTTGCCTCTGGTAGCCCCGATGAAATTGTAAAAGATGAAGCCGTACGCGAAGTGTATTTAGGCCGAGATTTTAGACTTTAACCACTGAACGCTATGAAACAAAACTTACAACTCCGAATCTCCCAAAATCTTGCGCTGACTCCACAGTTACAACAATCTATCCGATTATTGCAACTATCGACGCTTGAGCTGAATCAAGAGCTAGAAACCATCCTGCAAGATAATCCACTATTAGAACTGGTGGAAGCTGAAGATGATGGCGTTGGCGCCGAAACAGCGCCAACGGCCAATACGACTGAGGAACCAGTAAGCGACAGTAGCGATGCAGAACCTGATAGCAATATGTTTGATAATGCGACCGTGTCTGAAATCAGCGCACCCACAGAAGCAACGCAAGAGCGTGATGAAGAAGCAGCACCAAGCACTGATGAGTTTACCTCGCCCGATTTTGAAGATGAATACGACGAGTACGGTAGCACTAGTAATTGGGATGAAGGTGGTCGTCAAAACAACTCAGATGACGACGATGGCGATTTCACTCGCCAAGATACAGTCAGTATCAGTCTACGTGACCACCTGATTAGTCAACTCAAGCTTGTACCGTTATCTGAACGGGACCAAACCTTAGTCTCCATCATGATTGATTGCATCAACGATGACGGCTATTTTGAGCAATCGTTGGATGCATTGGCTGAGAGCCTGCCGCTCGAATTAGAAATTGATATGCTTGAGTTAGAAACTGTACTCAAACTCATTCAGAATTTAGATCCTGTCGGCGTTGGTGCACGCAATTTACAAGAATGTATATTTTTGCAATTGTGTGCTTTAGACCCTGAAACTCCTTATTTAAAACAGGCCAAAGCGATTATTCAAGATTACTTGCCAGTATTGGCGAATAAAGATTTTGGCAAGCTAAGAAAGTTGTTGAGTTGTGATGAAGCGACACTCAAGGGTGCACAAACGCTCATCAAACAGCAAAATCCAAAACCAGGCAGCGATTATGTGACCTTATCGCATGACCACTTTATCCAACACGATGTCATTGTGAAAAAAGTGAAGGGTATTTGGGTCGCCACGTTGAATGATGGCGTGATTCCAAAACTACGCATTAACCAACTCTATGCGGATATTTTAAAACGTAACCGTGAAAATTCTGGTCAATACTTGCAAAGCCAAATGCAAGAGGCCAAGTGGATGATCAAAAATATTCAACAACGATTTTCAACCATCTTGCGTGTGTCTCAAGCCATTGTAGATAGACAACGTAACTTTTTTGAGCATGGCGATATTGCCATGCGCCCACTGGTACTCCGTGAGATTGCAGAAGAACTTGAATTACACGAATCCACCATTTCACGCGTGACCACGCATAAGTACATGCTCACTCCACGCGGCGTCTATGAGCTCAAATATTTCTTTGGTAGTTCGGTTGCCACAGATGTAGGTGGCACTTGCTCTGCCACCGCAATCCGCGCACTCATCAAACAAATGGTCGCGGAAGAAAACCCTAAAAAGCCACTTTCTGACAACCAAATTACTGACACTTTGGCCAATCAAGGCATTGTGGTAGCGCGTCGCACCATTGCAAAATACCGAGAATCATTGAACATCCCTCCCGCCAATTTGAGAAAATCTTTGTAAATTTGCGCTGTGTCAATTTTCTTTAAAATAGTGCAATTGGATAGTTGCAAGCCTGCGCCAAAGTAGTACACTGAAATTGTTCTGGGATGTTTTTCTTCTTAGGACAATTTCAAAAAGGAGCAAGTCATGAATTTACAATTAACTGGGCATCACTTAGAAATCACTCCTGCGTTACGCGAGTACGTGCAAAACAAACTCACACGCATCAGCAATCACTTCGATCATGTGATTGATATTAAAGTTACTATGTCTGTAGAAAAACTCGCCCAAAAGGTAGAGGCTACATTACATGTGCCAGGCAACGATTTACACGCTGCTTGTGCCGACGAGAATATGTATAGCGCCATTGACATGTTGACGGACAAACTAGACCGACAAGTGCTCAAACATAAAGAGAAACAAGGCGATCATCACAAAACTAATGGTGCTGTGAAACATCAAAATGTTGACCAACACCCTCTTCCTAACTAAGCAAAGACATTAAATTAAACTCCCTTAGCAATGCTGTTATACATTTGCAAGTTGGGCGCGAATACTCCATTAGCGCCGCATATACCATTATGTAAGCGATAATTTTTATGTGTACCCACGTATTGCAACGAAAGTTTAATCTTTAATATGGCTCAAATTAATGTCGATGAGCTGTTTTCACAACTCCGCCGCAAGCTCAAACTACAATGGGTAGCTGGGCTTGACGGCGGTAACAAAATACTCACTTCTGGGACTGTCACTAAGCCTTCTCTAGCTCTGGTTGGTCATCTCAACTTTGTCCATCCCAATCGGGTTCAAGTATTAGGTTGTGCTGAAATGGATTACCTGCGTAATCTCAGCATCATTGCCATGCAACAAGCCATTTCCAATTTATTTGCCACCGATTTAGCCGCCGTGGTGGTGGCCAATGGTGAACAATCGCCAGATGAACTGCTGCATGCAGCGAACCGAAGCCATACGCCTTTGTTTACCTCGCCCATGCCTAGTCCACAACTGATGGAATTGCTTGGGCACTATTTAGCCACTGCCACAGCAGAATCTACAAGCTTGCATGGCGTTTTTATGGAAGTGCAAGGCTTTGGTGTTTTAATAAAAGGCAACGCTGCCATTGGTAAAAGTGAGCTTGCGCTCGAATTGATTTCGCGCGGACATCGCTTGGTTGCAGACGACATAGTGGATTTCTACCGCATTTCGCCTGAACGTATCGAGGGACGTTGCCCAGAACTACTGCAAGATTTTTTAGAGGTAAGAGGGTTAGGCGTACTCAATATTCGTGCTTTGTTTGGCGACAATGCAGTGAAGCCGACCAAGCCTCTAGATTTGATGATTCAACTAGAATTGGCTGACACCTTAAATCCACAAGACTTAGACCGATTAAATGCAAAAACACTACACGAGCGCGTGTTAGAAGTAGAAATCAGCAAAGTGGTGATTCCGATTGCTGCCGGCCGTAATATTGCGGTGCTGGTTGAGGTGGCAGTACGAAATCACATGTTATTATTGCGTGGCATTAACGGAACGCAGCAATTCGTCAAACGTCAAAAACTAATCATGTTAAGAGAAAGTAAAAAATCATAACAATGTTCCACAGTGCATCACGCAACATTTTCAAGAAGCTTGCTGAAGAAGTCGCTTCCAACACAAACCGTGCGAGTGAGCATGCAAAAAATAGCGTCATGGGTGACTATTCATCTCTTCCCAACATTGGCTTGTTATGCAGCTAATTATTGTGACTGGCCTCTCTGGCTCAGGTAAAACCATTGCACTACGCGTGTTAGAAGACAGCGGCTTTTACTGTATCGATAACTTGCCTGCCACTTTGTTACCGCAAATTGCACAGCATTTAGATACCGATAGCTTAGGTCAAGCCAACAAACCTATCAAAGTCGCCATCAGTATCGATAGTCGCAGTGCAGCGTTAAAAGCATTACCAGATGCCATCGCACAACTCACTGCAGATGGCATTGATGTCAGCGTGCTGTACTTAGACTCCACCCTAGAAAGCTTAGTTAAACGCTTTTCTGAAACACGTCGCAAACACCCTCTCAGCAGTGCAACCTCCACCTTGGCTGAAAGCATTCTTGAAGAACGAGAGTTATTAGCAGGCCTTGCTAGCTTGGGTCACCATATCGATACCAGTAGCTTAAGCGCCAATGCACTCCGAAATCATATCCGAGACTGGATTGCAGAGCCGAACACTGATATTACCAATAGCGTTGTGGTGTTATTTGTCTCGTTTGGGTTTAAGCATGGCATTCCACTCGATGCCGATTTTGTATTTGATGTGCGGAGCTTACCAAACCCACACTATGATCCTACCCTCCGTCCATTAACAGGAAAAGACATTGCCATTCAGCAATTTTTAGAAAAAGAGACGATGGTGATTGATATGTTAGGGGATATACAGCAATATCTAGAAAAATGGTTACCAAGTTTTAATCATGACAATCGAAGTTATCTCACCGTTGGCATTGGCTGTACCGGTGGGCAACATCGCTCGGTTTATTTAGTTGAACAACTCAGTACGCACTTTAAACAACATTACAAAGTCATTGTGCGCCATCGTGAGTTACATTAATGAAGGATTGAAAGAAGACTGCACATGATTGGAATTTTAATTATTGCGCATGGCACATTGGGCGAGAGCTTAATTCAATGTGCAAGCCATGTGATGGGGAAGCGTCCCACTCATCTTGATTACCTTGCAGTTTCTACGCAAGACGAACCAGCACTATTGTTACCCAAGGCACAAGCCATGGTAGCGCAACTTGACGAGGGTGAAGGCGTGTTAGTACTCTCCGATATTTATGGCGCAACACCCTGTAATATGGTGACTAAATTGGTCAGCCAAAAAGGGATTGCTGGTGTTGCTGGGGTTAACTTGCCCATGCTGGTACGTGTATTGAATTATCGTCAAGAATCACTAGATACTTGCATCGACAAAGCGATTACTGGCGGTCGCGAAGGCGTGGTGCACTTTACGTCGGCAGGCTGTAATCACTGATGAACACAAATGAAAGCTATGAATAAGTTATGAAGAAAGAATCGGTTGAAATTATTAATAAACTTGGCCTGCATGCGCGTGCCTCGACTAAATTCACACAAACTGCTAGCCAATTTAAAAGTGAAATTTGGGTAGAAAAGAACGGACGCCGCGTCAATGCAAAGAGTATTATGGGGGTGATGATGTTAGCAGCTGCGCAAGGCACGGTGATTCAAATCGATGCCACAGGCGAGGACGAGCAAGCGGCAATTGAAGCATTAAAAACGCTCATCAATAATTACTTTGGGGAAGGCGAATAATTGGCAAGCTTTAGCATCCATGGGGTCGGTGTTTCAAGTGGCATCGCGATTGGGCGCGCACACTTGGTCTCCAATGCGTTACTCGAGGTGGTGCATTATCAGCTTAAACCCAGTTTAATCGATGAAGAAATTCAACGCTTTTCTGACGCAATTCAAACCGTCAAACACAATTTAGAAGTCATACGCGAACAACTACCCAAAAATGCGCCAGCAGAATTGGATGCGTTTATCAGCACGCATCTGGCCATGCTGAATGACCGATCTTTATCTGAAGCCCCCAAAGACATTATCCGCAATGAGCAATGCAATGCGGAGTGGGCCATTAAGCAACAAATGGACGATATAGTTGAGCAGTTTGAAGCCATTGAAGATGCATATTTAAGAGAACGTAAACAAGACGTAGTGCAAGTGGTCGAGCGCATCATCAAGGTATTACTTGGTCACCCGAGCCAATCACCTAATCAAAGCGTAGAAAAACAGCAACAGGAAAATGCGACTATTTTAGTAGCACATGATATTTCCCCTGCAGATGCCATCCAATTCAAGCAGCATCAGTTTGCTGCGTTTATCACTGACGTGGGCGGTGTGACTTCGCATACTGCTATCTTGGCGCGCAGTCTAAATATTCCATCGATTGTTGCACTGCAACGTGCCCGTGATTTAATCAATGACGGTGAAGTCATCATCGTCGATGGCAGTGTGGGCGTGGTCATTGTCAATCCGAGTAAAGAAGTATTAGCGGAATACGAGCTTAAACAGGACCAGTGGCAACTTGAGCAACAAAAATTACAACGGATCAAATCGACCAAAGCCGTCACGATGGATGGCACTGGCATAGAGTTGCATGCCAACATTGAAGTGCCTGAAGACGTCATCAGTGTCAAAGCCTCTGGCGCCACAGGCATCGGCCTCTATCGCACTGAGTTTTTATTTATGAACCGGCGCGAAATGCCCGATGAGGAAGAGCAGTTTATTGCTTACAAGCACGTGGCAGAAGCCATGCAAGGCATGCCGGTGACGATTCGTACATTGGATTTGGGCGCTGATAAACAAATGAACCCTGATACCGTGTCGAATTGCGCAAATCCTGCATTGGGCTTGCGTGCAGTGCGCTTTTGCTTAGCCGAACCACACATTTTTCATACCCAATTTCGTGCTTTGTTACGTGCTTCTCACTACGGCCAAATTAAAATTTTAATTCCAATGTTGTCAAATTTAACAGAGTTACGTCAAAGTAAGCTGTTGCTAGAGCGTGCAAAGGAATCGTTGCGAAAAGAGGGTACCCCATTTAATAAAGAGATCAAGATTGGTGGCATGATTGAAGTACCTGCTGCCGCCATTAATGCGGATGCGTTTGCTAAAGAATTGGATTTTCTATCGATTGGTACCAATGATCTTATTCAATACACATTAGCGATCGACCGTACGGATGACGCGGTTGCGCATCTATACAACCCCTTGCATCCAGCGGTACTTAAGCTGATACAAATGACTATTCAAGCAGCCGAAAAATACAAGATCAACCTGTCTATTTGTGGCGAAATGGCGGGGGACATCAAGCTCACGCGACTACTGATTGGCATGGGAATGCGCCAACTTTCCATGCATCCCTCCAATATATTGAGCGTTAAACAACAAATCTTACATAGCCAAATGTCTCGTCTCAGTAAACAAGTAAAAAAATTATTACACTTAAAAGAAATAGAAAAGATTGAGCTGCAAGTGTTGGAATTGCACGCAGAATTCTAACGTACTTAAACCAAATAAATTTCTTTCCCTCATCTCATAGGAGAGCACCATGACCGACATCACCGTTCCAAATAACGATGACAGAAACATCGCTACTGTCACCCATTTAGGTGGCACCATTTTTTCTTTTATCCCAGGGCTTCTAGTGTGGGCACTCAAAAAGGATGAAAGTGCCTATATTGCTGATCAAGCCAAAGAAGCACTTAACTTTCAAATTACTATGCTCATTGCACAATTTGCAGCCGGCATTTTAGTATGGATTTTGATCGGATTTATCTTGATTCCGCTTGTTTGGCTGTTGAACATTGTTTTTTGCATTATTGCCGCAATATCAAGTAGTAAGGGCGAGACTTATCGGTACCCCTTTTGTTTACGTTTGATTAATTAATATTGGATTACGATAAGTTTCAATAATCAACGTCATCAAAAACTACAATCACTCAAGCAGAACGTTTAGGAGACAATCCACGTCTACCTAGTACATAGTATTTAAGGAAACAATGTGAGCGCTACCAACCCATTATTGGATTTTTCTGGTTTACCAAAATTTAATGTCATCCTACCTGAACACATTAGCCCTGCTATTGATAGTCTGATTACAGAAGGACGCGCGTTAGTTGAGGCACTTGCCACTGCTACCGAAACCCCGACTTGGGAAAATTTCGCGCATAAGTTAGAAGATCATAGTGAAAAACTTGGCCGTGCTTGGAGCCAAGTTGGCCATATGAATGCTGTGGTTAATAGCCCAAAATTACGTGAAGCGTATAATGATAATTTAGCGAAGTTAACTGATTTTGGTAGCGATATTGCGCAAGATGAGCGCTTATACACTAAATTTAAATTTATTCAAAATAGCTCAGAATTTGCCAAACTCACCCCTACACAACAAGCCATTATCAATCATGAGGTTCGTGACTTTAAATTGGGGGGTGCGGAATTACCTGCCGATCAAAAGGCACGTTTTAAAGTGGTGAGCGAAGAGCTCTCTAAATTAGGCAGTAAGTTTGAAGAAAACATCATGGATAACACCAATGATTTCCAATATATTGTTGAAGACATTTCTGAATTAGCTGGCATTCCAGAAGATGCAATTCAAGCAGCGGCTGAAGCTGCCAAGGCAGATAACCAGGCAGGGTATCTATTTAGCCTACATTTTCCATCCTATATGCCGGTGATGCAATACACAAATAATCGTGCGCTCCGTGAAACGCTTTATCGCGCATATGCAACGCGTGCATCTGAAATGAGCAAGCCAGATGAACATGGAAATCCAAAATGGGATAACACCCAACTCATTCGCGACATTTTGAAACTCAAGCAAGAAGAAGCGCGCATGCTTGGGTTTAACAATTTCGCAGAATTATCGCTTGCCACCAAAATGGCTGATTCACCTAAACAAGTCACTGAGTTTTTAGACACTTTAGCCAAGCGCGCCAAACCCTATGCTGAAAAAGACATGCAAGAACTAGTGGCTTACGCCAATAAATTAGGCATTAGAGACATGCAAGCATGGGATGTAGCATATGTCAGTGAAAAGCTACGTGAAGATAAATACGCGTTTTCAGACCAGGAGGTCAAACAATACTTTCCTGAAAGTAAAGTATTAGCAGGTTTGTTTAAAGTCACTGAGACCATATTTGGCGTACAAGTACGCAAAGCGGAGGCGCCACTGTGGCATGCAGATGCTGCTTTTTATGAAATCAGCGATCATCAAAACAAACCCATCGCTTATTTTTATCTAGACCTTTACGCACGCAACAATAAACGCGGTGGCGCATGGATGGATGAATGTATAACACGCCGTAAAAAGCCCAATGGCGTTGAATTACCCGTGGCATATTTAACCTGTAATTTTTCTGCGCCTGTAGGAGGTAAGCCAGCACTGTTTACGCATGACGAAGTGATTACCATGTTTCACGAGTTTGGTCATGGCTTGCACCATATGCTTACCCAAGTCGATGAGTATGGCGTGTCTGGTATTAAAGGTGTGGAATGGGATGCTGTTGAATTGCCTAGCCAGTTTATGGAAAATTTTTGCTGGGAATGGGACGTGTTGCGTCACATGACAGCCCATGTCGATACTGGCGCACAACTTCCGCGCGAATTATTTGACAAAATGGTGGCTGCGAAAAACTTCCAGGCAGGTATGCAAACTGTGCGTCAGGTTGAATTTTCATTATTTGATATGCGCTTACATGGAGAGTTTGACCCAAACGGTAAGCAAACCGCTTTAGATTTAATCGAACAAGTGCGTGACGAAGTCGCTGTGCTACGTCCTCCAAAGTGGAACCGCTTTCCCAATAGCTTTAGTCATATTTTTGCAGGCGGTTATGCTGCTGGCTATTACAGCTATAAATGGGCAGAAGTATTATCTGCCGATGCTTACAGTTTGTTTGAAGAAATGGGCACCTTATCCGCCGAGGCAGGCACCCGCTTTAAAAATGAGGTGCTTGCAATGGGAGGGAGTCGCCCAGCTATAGAATCATTTGTTGCTTTCCGTGGCAGAGAACCAAGTATAGATGCCCTGTTAAGACATAGTGGGATGAGTAAGTAACCACTTTTATTTCAGCAATAGAATTCAAGTTGATGGCTTATTTGTATGATTTGTAAGGTGGTATGACAAGTGAGAATGATCTTCATTGAATCATGCTAACGGCATTTCACTCAGGACATTTTAAGGAGTAGAAGATTAGGTGTAACCAGCCCAACCTTCTACCTTATGTTAAATTAGATGGCTTAAACTCTCTGGGCCAAATACTTCCCTGTGTATTTTTGATGGATTGACTCCCAATCCTAATAACATTTTCCACTGCTCATCCATGAATCTTTGTGGTCCACATATATAAAATTCTGACACATTTTTTTTATCTAAAAATTGTTTGCTGATCACCGTAGTCGACATCACTTTTGCCAAATCCATCATACCTATTGTTACATTGTCGTCTTTGTCATCGCATTCATTTAAGTACAAAACATGATGTAAATATGGCATTGCCTCACTTGCTACAGCAATATCTTGCGTGTGTGATAAATGTTGCCTTGATCTTGCTGCATGCACAAAAAGCACTGGTCGGTTTGGATTGTCTTCGACAAGGCTATTGAGCATGGAAATCATAGGTGTGACACCCACGCCCGCAGAAATTAAAACAATTGGATGGGAAGCTAAAATAGTTGGCGTAAAATTACCATATGGATGACCAACATCAAGCACATCTCCAATCTCTACATGCGTATGTAGCCAATTCGAGACTTTGCCTTCTGGCTTAAATGCATCACCTTTCTCACATTTCACTGAGATGCGATACCCGTTTTTATTTGGGGCGTCCGATAAACTATACTGGCGTAGCTGCCTTAACTGTACATCTTCCAAGTAGGTTGCAATACTTACATATTGACCTGGTTTAAAGGCTGGAAGCGTTTCTTGATCTATCGCTTTTAACGTAAATGAAATAATATCTATGCCTTGTTGGACTTTATTTACTACCTGCATCTGCATCCAACTATCTGCATCAACCCCCGTAGCTTGATACAAGCGCGCTTCCGCCGCTATTAGCTCACCTGCCAACAACCAATACGCCTCATCCCACGCGGCGATCAAATCAGGGGTTGCGGCATCACCTAGTATCTCTTTGATAGCACCTAATAAATAACGCCCGACAATTGGATAATGCGATGGTTTAATACCTATTGATGCATGCTTATGTACTATTCGCTCAATGACAGGCGCTAAGGCAGACGCATTTTCGATATTGGCGGCATAAGCAAATACTGCGGACGCCAATGATTGTTGCTGAGAGCCATTGGCTTGATTACCCAAATTAAATAGATTATTTAGCTCAGGATGAGCCGTCAGCATATTTTTGTAGAATACCGTGGTAATGGCGAGGCCATGTTCACGCAATACAGGAACACTGGCTTCAATATAGGGTTTTGCACTTGTAGATAACATAACTTCTCCTAAAGTTGCATAATAAATGCAACTTATTATGCAAAAAAATACACTCGTAAGAGTGCGGGACAAAAAACGTCGCAATCAATTTGTATAACTTACTAGGTTGCTTGAGTGCTTAAAAATACTTGGTAACGCTGATGCATGCTAATCACTGCTGACTGTGTTTGTTGGTTGACCACATCTGCCAAAGAAAACGTATTCATGTGGGCGTAAAAGACATTTAAAGCGTCGTCTAAGATCTCTTTTAGATGACATTGACCCTTCAAAGCGCAAGGTGGTTTGCCACAATCAATCAAAGTAGATGTATTTTCTAACTCAAATATGATATTACCCAGCTTGAGTTGATTGGCTTCTAAACCGAGGCGCAGACCACCATGCCTACCGCGCATTGCAAACACCCAGCCCAATTTATTTAAGCGCGTCACCACCTTGATTAAATGATTACGTGGCACACTGAATTGCTGGGCAATTTCATTTATCGTGACAGGCTGCAAACGGTCATGCTGCGTTAGATACATCAAGACGCGTAAGCTTAAATCTGTGAACTTGGTTAATTGCATAACATGCATGATATATATGTTGCATAATATATGCAACATATAATCTTTTTTCGAATGTTTACCGAGGCAAAGTTGGCTTATATAAGGATTAATTCGATGCTTGATGCAATTTGCATTTACATGCATTATCGACATCTATTCATGCTAAATTTGTATCTAAACTTCATCGTCGTGATATGGCTAATCAAGCTGTTCAGACAACATCCCTTCTAGATAGCGAGATCACCATGCAACATGAATTTTGGCACGATCGATGGCAGAATAACCAAATTGGCTTTCATTTACCTGAGGCTAATCCCTTGTTGGTCAAATATTTTTCTGATCTTCACCTGCAACGTGGTGCACGTATCTTTTTACCGCTGTGTGGCAAAACCTTGGATATTGCTTGGTTATTGGCACAAGGTTATCAAGTGGTCGGTGCAGAATTAAGCCAAATTGCGATTGAGGACTTATTTCGCCAATTAAATGTAACACCCAACATCACTAAAATGGGTGATATAACGCATTACAGTGCACTCAATATCGATATATTTGTCGGAGATATTTTTAAGCTCACGTCTAGTTTGTTAGGCCAAGTGAATGCAGTGTATGACAGAGCAGCACTGGTGGCCCTGCCAGATGAAACACGCAAAAGCTATGCAGAGCACATCATCACACTTACGCAACATATGGGCATACCTGCGCAACAATTACTCGTGTGTTTTGAATATAATCAACGCTTACATGACGGCCCACCATTTTCTGTCAATATTGAAGAGGTGAAACAGCTTTACCAAACACATTATTCTTTAACATTGTTAGCCACTGAAGTTGTAGAGGGCGGTCTAAAAGGCAAATGCCCTGCCATTGAACATGTGTGGTGGTTAAATTCGTTAGATTAATGCTGCATCACAAGCCAGTGACTCAAACTTTCCAACACATAGTGAGCCTGTTCGCGCACATACTCACTGGGTTGCACCAAGTCGGGCACCACGACAACTTTCAATCCTGCCGAGATGGCAGCGCGTGCGCCAACCTCACTATCTTCAAACACAACACATGCTTCTGCTGTTAGGCCGAGCTTTTCAAGTGCCAAAAGATAAATATCTGGATCCGGTTTACCACGCGCCACTTCTTGACCACTAGTGAAATGACTAAAATATTCGCTTACACCAGCCTGCTGCAAACGATGTGAAATATGATGTATAGAGGATGAAGAAGCAACACAGCAAACTACATGGCTACGTTGATAATGTTGCAATAGCTTTAGCGCTCCTGTTTTCAGTGGAAAGGCATGATTACGAAGCGCGAGTTGCGCATCCAGACCTTGCATGACTTGGTTAAAAGCGTCTTCCCCACCTAATTGCGCTTTCATCAATCGTGTAGAATCTGGTCCTGCACGACCAATCAGTGCAGCATACTCATCTTGTGTATAGCGAATGCCCACTGCTTGGGCGGCGTGAATACACGCTTGCATGATGATGCGCTCAGAATCTATTAACAGACCATCCATATCAAATATTGCTGCTTTAATCACTTATGTGCCTGAAAAATAAAATGACTTTATCACAGCTTCTATCACGTAAAATACTTTGCGCGAACTGTATGATTGCAAGCTTCATTCTCCACAGCGACTTGTATGTACTTTTTACTCACATTCACTTAATCTGTAAGCTTTAACTGGTCGATTGTTAAGGAAAATTTATGCGTAATCTTGTATGCACGTTTATTTGCATGTTTGCGATCATTGGTCAGGCGTATGCTGACACAACTGAACAGACTTCTGAAGATATTGTGGCAAAAACCAGTAGTGGTGACGAAGTCATCTTGCATCCAAACGGATATTGGGAATATGTAGATACTCAAAAAGCAGCGGTCGCAAAAACTAAAGTTGAAGCCATTGCGCGCGAGGAAGGCTGTCCACGTGGCACACGAGCAAGCTTTTTTGGCATAGGACGATGCATTGCAAATAATGATCCCGCCTTAAAACGTGGCTCTGGTAGTGGCAAAGGTTGGTAGCCATTTCATTTGTATGCAGTTTTTCTTGAGTTGAATTACCCTTTTAAAGAGATGATGTGTTGACCCCTACTACCCTACCTAACACCTTAAAACTTGCTACATGGAATGTGAACTCTTTAAATGTGCGCTTACCACATGTGTTGGAGTGGTTAGCAAGCAATCCAGTGGATGTACTCTGTTTACAAGAGACCAAACAGGAAGACAGCAAGTTTCCCTACGCTGAGTTGAGTGCAGCAGGTTACCACGCTGTGCATGATGGGCAAAAAACCTATAACGGCGTTGCGATTCTCAGTCGTCATGAGATGGAAGATGTGAGCTATGGCATAACTGGCTTTGAGGATGTGCAAAAGCGTGTCATTTCTGCCACGGTGCAAGGCATACGTGTGATCTGTGTTTACATTGTGAATGGACAATCCATTGATAGTGAAAAATATGCATATAAAATGCGTTGGCTAGAGGCACTGCATGGTTGGTTGACTGCGGAACTTCAGAAATATCCCAAATTGGTAGTGTTAGGTGACTACAATATTGCACCGGAAGATAGAGATTGTCATGACCCCGCCGCTTGGGTGGGTCAAGTTTTGGTCAGCGCACCAGAGCGTGCGCACTTTCAACAATTATTATCGCTAGGCCTATACGACAGCTTTAGATTATTTGACCAACCGGAAAAAAGCTTCAGTTGGTGGGACTATCGTATGATGGGATTTAGACGTAATTTTGGTATGCGGATAGACCACATTTTGGTGAGTGAGGCACTTAAGCCACATTGCCATCAATGCATAATTGATAAAGCACCGAGGAAATTAGAGCGACCGAGTGATCACACCCCTGTGATACTTGAGTTAGCAATTTAACCTTTGATTTTAATGCCGAGTTGTTTCAATTTACGATACAAATGCGTGCGCTCTAAGCCAGAAATTTCAGCCAACTTGCTCATGTTGTTATTAATGAGTTTCATATGATGTTGAAAGTAAAAGCGCTCGAAATCGTCCCGAGACTCTCGCAAAGACCTCGTTAAATCAATAGGCAAAGGTGCATGCAGGTTTGCTTGTTGTGGTGATTGCTTAAATTGATCTAACACGCGCAGCACGTCATCCAAGGTGACCACTTCTCCTAACGTAGACAACATCAGATTATGTACCACAGCTTCCAACTCAGAGATATCGCCATGCCATTCTGCATTACGTAATGCGTTTAACGCCGCTACATCAAATGCTTTGTAATCAACATTCAGCGTTTCAACCATCAGCGTCGCCATTGCATTGACCAAGTCTGGAATATCCTCACGATGCTCATTAAGACATGGTACGCGTAATGCGCCACTGGCCAGCACCTGCAACAAAGATTGTTCTAAGATGCCTGTTTCAATCAGTTGAGGAATACCAAACGTAGTCGCACAGACAATACGCGCGCCAAATTTCTCAGCTTTGGCAATGATTAAGTTTAAGCCTTTTTGTTCGGTCTTATTCAGATGCGTGACTTCGTCAATAAACAGCACACCGTCACGCACTTGCTCTAACACGTCTAAAGGTGAGGTTGCTAACTTTTCATACTCATCTAATCCCACCCACGGGGCGCCTGGGGCACGTAAAAATTGGGCACATAACTCTACGCTACCACCTTTTTTACCCACAAGTAACAAGGTATTTTTGCTACGTGATACTTGCTCAAGGCGTTGTTTAAGCTCATTGATCACCAAACTTTTACCAAAGCTGGCTAAATTCATTTCAGTATGCGGAAGGGTCTCACCATGCTTAAGTGCTGCGGTGACTGTCTTGAGGAGTTTTTGTAACGCAATAGGTTTTTCTAGAAAATCAAACGCACCAATACGGGTGGCTTCTACTGCAGTATCAATCGTGCCATGCCCTGACATCATCACCACAGGCATGGTCAGCAATCCTGAATTACCCCACTCTTTGAGTAGACTGATACCATCGCAGTCTGGCATCCAAATGTCCAACAACACCAAGTCTGGTCTTTGCTTTAGGCGCTCTTCACGCGCGATGTGGGCGTTTTCCGCTAGTCGCACATGGTGCCCTTCATCAAGCAAAATATCACTTAATAGTTCGCGAATCCCAATCTCATCATCTACTACCAAAATACTACGTGATGCCATTATTATGCTTCCCTCAACTTACTTCTTGCGGTTTTTTTCTCACGGTCTTGCGTGCGTTTTTCTACAGGCAATAGAATGATTATACAAGCTCCACCCGATTCTCTGTTTTCTATTTTTATTTGACCACGTTGCTCTTCTATCATTTTCTTTACAATCGCCAAGCCTAGGCCGGTGCCATGCGCTTTGGTTGTTACATAGGGTTCAAAAGCATGCGTCAGCATGTCCAGAGGAAACCCCAACCCGTTATCAGAGACCGTTAATTTTACCTTATCCTCCTCTAACAACGTCACCACCTCAATTTTCGGATTGTCCTGATTCACCGTGGCATCTTGTGCATTCTGAATTAAGTTATGCAGCACTTGCCTTAACATGGTGGGGTCGCCCGCCACGCCCGGTAGTTTTGGCTGAAGTTTAAGGGTGAGTCGCACGCCTTCTTCGCCATACAAGCTAGAGACATCTTTAATTAAACTATTGAGTTGTACTTGAACGAGATTCACTGTGGGTGTGCGTGCATATTCACTAAACTCATTGACCATCGACTTCATCGCACCCACTTGATTCACAATGGTATCTGTAGCGCGCTTGAGCATGGCTGCGTCTGCTTCATCCAATTTACTGTGTAACTTATGTTGTATGCGCTCGGCAGATAATTGAATCGGTGTAAGCGGATTTTTAATCTCATGCGCCAGTCTTCTTGCAACTTCTGCCCAAGCAGCGTCACGTTGGGCTTGTGCCATGGTAGTGACATCATCAAACACCACTACAAATCCATTGCCTGTGCCCGCTGGCAAACGTGTGGCTCGCACTAAAATATATTGCTTACCATGTGTACCCGTAATTTCAATCTGACGATTCAGCTCTAATTTTGTCGATTCGGCTTGCTTGGTCGCGTCAAAATGGGTTTGAATCATCTCCACAAACTCTTGTAAAAAGTTGTGCTGCACAGCAATTTCTGCAAAATGTGCATTTTCATACGTAGCGAGATTGATTCCCAGAATATTTGTCGCGGTAAGGTTATAGGTTCTCAACTCAAAATTAGCATTTATCGCCAAGACACCTGAAGACAAGTGTGCCAGTATGGTCTCTAAATACGCACGTGCCGCTTCTACACGGATACGGTTCTGTTCTGTCGCCTTGGTGGCGTCGTCCAACTGACGTGTCATGCTGTTAAACGATTTTACTAACACGCCCAACTCATCGTTGCCAAACTGTGGCAGCACATTGCTGTAGTCACCACTGGCAATGGCGCGCGTGCCTTCCGCTAACACACTAATCGGTTGCGATAAACGGCGACTGAGCAAGAAAGCAATGGCCAATGCAGAGAGCATGGCTAGCATTAACACCATTGTCAGCGTGAGCGCGAATATGTCTTTTAGCGAACTTCGGCTATACGAGAGCTCTTGGTAATCTTGATACACCTCTTGCACTGCCTCCGCCGTATTGGAGAGCGCTTTGGGTACAGGCTGTAATAATTGCAAAATACGCATTTCACCGGTCAGCCCTTGCACTTCTACTGGTGCTAGCACACGCATATATAGGCCTTTGCCGGGTATAGGCTCAATCTTGCCATATACCTGACGTTGCGCCTGACGTAATTGTGGGATGCTAGGCAACTCTGGCAAAAAACTATTCGGATCGCCACTGGATACCGACAAGATAGCTCCTTGCGGGGTAAGCAATACGGCTTCTAGAATGCCTGACTTTTCTCGCAAATCGTTTAGCACCCCATAATGCGCACGCGTTGGCTGAAACGCGAGGCTGGTCGCCATGTTTTCAGCTTTTTCTTCGATATCCACCAACATAATATCGAGCGCGCGTTGCCCCAAGCTCAACCCGCCGTCTAATGCGGATTCCACCTTGACGTTAAACCATGACTCGATTGAACGGGTCAAAAAGTTAACTGACACCAAATACACCACTAAACCAGGCAATATAGCCATCAGTGCAAATGCAGTAAGCAGCCTTAAATTAAGGCGGCTTCCTACGACTTTGGCTTTGGCGTTTTTGTACAAATGCCAGAGTTGAAAACCGATGAGGCCAGCAAGCAAGACTGCCAATGCAATATTGATGTAAAGCAGATACTTGTAATAGTCACCAGAAATGGAGGTGTTGGAGCTTGCTAAAGAAAGCAAATACAACAGCACCAAACTCATGCCGATGCTAATGAAAATAATAAACCGCATAACGTTTATTTAAAGTCTTTGATAGGCCAAGTATAAATGGGAGAGACCAGATTCCAATGCTCCGACGCCAAGGTATCCACCTGAATCGCCTTAGGTAACTTGGCCTTATCTAAGCGCATCAATAAAGCTGCGCGATAAGTTTCGTCTTTGTCGAATTGGGTTTTTTCAACCACACGCCAGTCACGTACCCTCATCAACTGATGACGCGCTTCCGCTAACGATTCAAAAGACTTTTGATGGGTATCAAAACTCACCAGATATTGCCTTGTCAATGCATGATAACTCAGTGTCACCGACTTGCTGATGGTGACTATTTCATCATCGAACCAATATTCACGTGGCTCGACAATTTGAAATTCCACCAAAAAACTAAGTGGCACCCCTTTATTGACCGCCTCTTCGATTGCGCTATCAAAATAAATTTCAAAATCGGCATCTAGAAGCAAGTGATCCTCAGTGGGAATCAACTCAGCATATTTGACAGAAATACTACTGGTGGCAGACCATGCCAGACAAGATATAACGAGCAGTCCACAAACAAGACTAAGACTTCTGTAATAGCGCATAAAATAATCCGTCATGATATGCGCTAGGAATTAACTGTCCATTTAAACATTGTACGTGTTGACCCAGATTGGCCTCTAAAGGTAGTGGCAATTGTTTAGCATCGGCGTGTTGACTTAAAAACAAGTCTATCTGCCGTTGGTTTTCCTGCTCAAAGACAGAACAAGTAACATAAAGCAATTTGCCGCCTTTTGCCAATATTTGCCATAAATTCAACAAAATTGCCGATTGTTGTTGCGTGAAAGAGACAATATCGGCTTCTCTGCGTAACCATTTAATATCTACATGTCGACGCACGATGCCAGAAGCACTACAAGGCACATCAGCCAAAATACGGTCAAATAACTGCCCATCGTACCAACCTGCTGTGTTGGCTGCGTTGCCTACTTTCAACGTGGCATTCGCAGACAAACGCGTAAGATTACTTTTCACACGCTCTAAACGTGAAGCATCACTGTCTAAGGCGATTAACTGTATGTCTGCACTTTCTAACAGATGTCCAGTTTTTCCACCTGGTGCGCAACACGCATCCAGCACACGCATATCGGTTGAAAGATCCAGCAAATCTGGTGCCAATTGCGCACCGTAGTCTTGCACTGACACCACGCCATCTGAAAAACCAGGAATCTTGTCCACTGACATTGGATGTTCTAACACGACGGCGTATTTGCCAATCAGCTTAGCGGGTATCCCATGCCGATCCAGCAGCTGCACATACTCTTGCGCAGTTATTTTGCGTTGATTGACGCGCAAAGTCATAGGTGGATGCATATTGCCGATTTGCAACATTTCTTGCCAACGCGCTGGGTACTGCCCTTTGAGCGCATTAATCCACCATTGAGGATAGGAGTACTGAGCCACTTCATACTTGGCAGCATGGATTGCCAGCGTGTCTTGTTGACGCAAAAAGTTACGCAACACCCCATTGACCAACCCTTTTGCCCAGGTTGGCTTGGCAAAGCTTGCCGCCTTCACCGCTTGGTTAACCACGGTAAAGTCATCCGCTTTATCATGCAACAATTGATACAACGCCACCAATAACAACGCATGCACATGACCATCTGACAGCGGCTTTTCAAGCAACTGATTCAGGTAAATCTCTAATTCACCATAAAAACGCAACGTGCCATAACTTAAATCTGCGCCTGCCCCATGTTGTTGCGGGGTCGCTGTAGAAAAACGTTGCTGTGCATCAGGCAATGCAAGGGTGAGATTTCTACCTGATAACACTTGGCGTACTGCATTTGCAGCAATTTGTTGGGCAATGTACACGGTAGTTACTTTGATTTTAAGTGAGCATAGATTTTACTTGATTCGTGCTTTCAAAAGCGCACAGTTTTGGTATAGATAACAAAAAAGGCGATGTTGCCATCGCCTTTTCATGTGGATCTAATCTTAATAGTGGTTGGTGTTAATACTGATTGGATAACGCCAATAATTTAGCAATACGTTCCTCCGTATGCGGGTGCGTACTAAACAACCCTCTCAATCCACCCCCTGATAACGGATTGATAATCATCATCTGTCCTGTTTCTGGGTGGGCCTCTGCCGTTCCATTTGGAATTTGATGCGCATAGTGATGTATTTTTTCCAATGCACTGGCTAACGCTTTTGGATCACGGCTAATATCTGCACCCATTCTATCCGCCTCAAACTCACGCGCACGGGATATTGCCATTTGTATCAAAGAAGCGGCAAGTGGGGCTAAAAACATCATGAGTATGCCCAAAATTGGGTTGATATTGCGTTCGCCATTGGCATTTTGGCCACCACCAAACATCATGCCAAATTGCGCAATCGAGGCAATAGCACCCGCCACCGTCGCTGAAATAGTAGAGATTAAAGTATCGCGGTTTTTCACGTGCGCCAATTCATGCGCCATCACGCCACGTAATTCACGCTCAGTTAAGATTTTCATGATACCCACTGTGGCAGCCACCGCAGCATTTTCTGGGTTACGACCAGTGGCAAAAGCGTTGGGTTGCGCTTCGTTGATGACGTACACTTTTGGCATTGGCAATTGCGCATTTTCGGCCAACTCTTTTACCATGACATAATAATTGCGAAACTCTGTGTTATCTGGCGTGACTTCCATCGCGCCATACATTTTAAGCACTGCTTTATCACTAAACCAATACGCATAAACATTCATGGCAGCTGCTAACAACAAGGCAATCATCATGCCTCCAGCACCACCCATGGCCGCACCTACGCTACCAAACAGCGCCACAATGGCTGCCATGAGTGCAAAGGTTTTCATCCAATTACCAAACATTATTCTCTCCTAATTTCATATGCCAATCTATCAGCAAATTACTAATAATAATATGCGCGCAATTCATCGAATTTCAATAGGCCTTGCAAGACATTTTAACTAGCCAAACATTTCACCCAATAAGACATGTTGTCCTTGTATAAATTGCTGCGCCGTCTGGCGTTTACCACCGGGCATTTGTATTTCGGCGATATCCAATAAACCTTCACCACAGCCTACTGAAATGAGCTTATCTAAAGCAGTAATTTCTCCGGGGGCTCCATTACCAGAACGGTGTGTTGCAAACCAAATTTTACAAACTTCCCCTCTAAATAGAGATGAAGCAACGGGAAATGGATTAAATGCTCTGACTTGTCTAGACAAGGCTTCGGCAGACAATTGCCAATTGATTGTGGATTCCGATTTATCCAGCTTGTGTGCATAGGTCACTAATGATGGGTCTTGGGGTGTGGCATCCACCTTACCATTGGCAGCCAACGTTTCAATGGCTTCAACCATCAATCGCGCGCCTAGTTCACTCAATGCATCATGCAAGCTTTGGGTGGTGTCAGTTGCCAAAATCGGCACATGCCCCTTGATGACCATGTCACCAGCATCTAAGGCCGGCACCACTTCCATAATGGTGACCCCAGTTTCAGCATCGCCCGCCAAAATCGCACGGTGTATCGGCGCCGCACCACGCCACCTTGGCAACAATGAGGCATGGATGTTGTAGCATCCTTTTTTTGGCATGGACAATACAGATGTTGGAATAATTAAGCCATAGGCCGCCACGATCATGACATCTGACTGCGTAGCATCAATTTGCGCTTGCACTTCTACTGGTTTGAGAGATTCTGGCTGAAATACAGTAAGTTGATGCTGCAAAGCAACTTGCTTCACAGGGCTTGCCTTCAATTGCATGCCTCGCCCAGCTGGGCGATCAGGTTGTGTCAGCACCATCACAATCTCGTGCCCAGCTTTGATTAAAGCAGTTAGTGCAGGCACAGCAAATTCTGGAGTTCCTGCAAAAATGATTTTCATGCGTTTCACTTTCTAACTGCGATAGCTTATGGTTAAAAATGCATTGTGCTTTGGAATGTATGCACTTGCGTCGCAGAAACTACTAAATGTTCAATTAATAGACATTACGCGTGATTTCACGCGCATGCTTCATCATCTTTGTGCGGATACGATTGCGCTTGAGGGGAGAAAGGTAGTCTACAAACACCTTGCCTTTTAAATGATCCATCTCATGCTGAATGCAGACACTGAGCAAACCTTCTGCTTCGAGCGTAAATTTTTTGCCGTTTGTATCCTGCGCCTCGACTTTGATATGCTCAGCTCGGGTGACTGATTCGTAAACACCAGGCACAGATAAACACCCTTCTTCGTATTCTTGCACCCCGGATTGATTCACGATTTTAGGGTTAATCAGTACCAACACATCATTCTGCTCTTTGCTGGTATCAATCACAATTAACTGAATATGATGATCCACCTGCGTCGCTGCCAAACCAATGCCGGGTGCAGCGTACATCGTCTCTCGCATATCTTGCACCAAACGTTTTAACTCTGCATTAAATTCAGTGACGGGTTTTGCCACGGTATGCAAGCGTGGATCTGGGTAATTAAGTATCGTAAGTAGCGCCATAAACTAAAAGTGTTGTCTTATATTCACAATCGCAATTTTGAAAATGTTTGAATTGCCAAAAAAGCTTGATTGTTGAATGAATTACATGATAAATTTAATGCAACTTCGCGGATTTTTCCGCTCATTTTGACCGAGGTCAACTGTATGTTTCGTTCTATTATAACGCTGCTGAGTCTAAGTTGTTTATGCTTATCTGCTCATGCAGACGAAATTACATTACAAAAAAATCATCCTGAACGTTATGTAGTCAAAAAAGGCGATACGCTTTGGGGTATTTCAGGTGCTTTTTTAAGAGACCCATGGTTATGGCCTAAAGTCTGGAGAATGAACCGTGCGGAGATTAAAAACCCTCATCTTATTTACCCTGGCGATGTAGTTGTCCTCGACATGTCCAGCGGCAACCCTGAGTTTAAATTGTTACGCCAAACTGTCACTTTAGAACCTGGCGTTATTGAAGAGCCTTTAGAAAAAGAAGCCATTTACACTATTCCACCCAATGTCATAGGGCCGTTTTTAAGCCAGCCTCTACTAATTGAAAATAATCAATTAGAATCTGCTCCGCGCATCATAGGTGGTCAAGACAATCGGTTAATTTTAAGTCCGGGTACCCGTATTTACATTAATGATTTAGCAGAAACAGATAAGACATTTTGGAACATCTACCGCCCCGGTGATGTGCTCAAAGATCCTGACACAAACGAAGTTTTGGGTACAGAAGCTATCTACTTAGGTGATACTCGAATTACCAAATTTGGTAAACCAGCCTCTGGCAATATTGTGAAATCAAAAGAAGAAATTTTCACGAAAGATCGTCTTGTGGTCGCATCCGAAGGCTTTAAAGAAAGCTTTGTGCCTCATGCCCCAGAAATAGATATTAAAGGTCGTATCTTAAAAATCTATGGAGGGGTTGCTGAAGCAGGTCCTGAAACTGTGGTTGCGGTTAATTTAGGTAAATTGAATGGTTTGGAAGATGGTCATGTATTGGCAATTAGCCGTCATGGAAAAGTTATTAAAGATCCTGAATATAAAGAAGACAAAACCAAACCAGTCGATAAAACAGCTAAACTTAAACCTGATCAAGTGCAGCTTCCTGATGAACGTGTTGGCTTGTTAATGATTTTTAGAACGTTTGATCGTGTGTCATATGGCTTAATTATGCAAACTTCTGATGCCATTTATACATTGGACACAGTACATACACCATAACTATGTCGCAGGTTGCCAGCGATACGGATGAAGACATTGCGCTGTGGGTGGCCCTTAGTTCAATTCAAGGGATAGGCAGCGTGACTTTATATCAATTGCTGAGCAAGTTTGGATCGCCAGCAGGCATATTCTCAGCCAGCAAGTCCAGTTTAAAAGAAGTGGTCGATAACACCATTGCAACGTTGATTAGCAACGGTCCAGATAAAATAAGTGTCGCACCAACACTAGCTTGGTTGGCTCAGCCCCAAAATCACATCCTCACGCTTGCAGATAGTCTTTATCCCGCAGCGTTATTAGAAATCTCCAACCCGCCTGCAATTTTATATGCAAAAGGGAATCTCCACTGTTTATTGTTGCCGCGCTTGGCCATCGTTGGCAGCAGAAATTCCACACCACAAGGTGAAAAAAACGCTGAGGACTTCGCGGAAAATTTAAGCCGTCACGGCCTTTGTATTGTGAGTGGCATGGCATTGGGCATCGATGGCGCAGCCCATCGTGGCGCATTAAAAGCGAAAGGCGCGACCATTGCTGTCGTTGGCACTGGTTTAGACATTGTCTATCCAGCCAGGCATAGAGATCTAGCGCATCAAATGGTGTCAAATGGCTTGATTATTTCTGAGTTCCCACTGGGCACGCCTTCTAAACCACAAAATTTCCCTAGAAGAAATCGTATCATCAGTGGCTTGAGCTTAGGTTGCTTGGTGATTGAGGCAAACTTAGACAGTGGATCACTGATCACTGCCAGACTTGCCGCAGAACAAGGTCGTGAAGTATTTGCGATTCCTGGCTCTATACACTCACCTGTTGCCAAGGGTTGCCATCAACTAATTAAGCAGGGTGCAAAATTGGTGGAGTCCACCGATGACATACTCAGTGAATTACAGCCGTTTTTACCAGTCCAATCATACGTCACCACTAGCCCATATGGGTCATTACCCGAAAGAGCCAATATCAGCCCAGAAGCCAATACAGTGTTGGATTCCATGGGGTTTGAACCGATGGATTTTGAGATGTTGCTGTTGCAAACTGGCTTGACTGTTAACACGCTTTCAACGATGCTTACACTACTGGAATTAGATGGGAAAGTTTCGCCGATTCATGGAGGAAAGTTTCAACGTCTTGTTTAGCAAATTAATAGATATCGCAGCAGCCATTATTCATAGTTTATTGAGGAGGTAACATGTTAGAAGTGTTAATTTTTATGTTCCAAAATTATTTTGGAACGCAACCTCAAATGAACCCTGCAGATATTGAGGAAGATTTTTTAGCCCAGGAGTTAACACAGGCTGGTTTTGACCATAATGATATTGTGGGTGCATTTGACTGGTATAAGCAGCTACGCTGTTTAATCAGCCAGCCTTACCACCAATACTTAGCTAACCCAACCTCTATTAGGGTATACATAGACCAAGAGTTAGAAAGAATCGATGCTGAAAGCTTTGGTTTTTTAAGCTTTGTAGAACAAGCGGGCGTGATTAAACCCAATGAGCGTGATTTAATTATCGATCGCGCCATGGCACTTAAACAAAAGAATATCACGATTGAAGAAGTACGCTGGATTACGATGATGGTGTTATGGAACGACAACCGTAAAAAAGATTACTTGTTTGTTGAAGATGCTGTATTTAACCCAAAAGGGTTGACTTTGCAGTAAACCAAAACGTACGTAAAAAAACCTAGCTAAAGCTAGGTTTTTTTATTGCTCACACCATCTGCTATTGGTGTAAGTTTTGGATAATTTTGCTGATGGTGCCAGCTTGATTCAGCGTATAGAAATGCATACTTTTAACACCAGAGTCTATTAGCCTACTACACATTTCTGTTACCACATCTGCGCCATAGGCTCGCAAAGACGCTAGATCATCACCATAGGCCTCTAAACGCAAACGTAACCAACGAGGAATTTCCGCACCGCATACACCAGAGAACCGTGCTAATTGTGTGTAGTTATAAATTGGCATAACTCCTGGCACTATGGGGACATGAATGCCCTCATGTTCACAGGTTTCAATGAAACGGTAGTAAGCATCCGCATTATAAAAATACTGGGTAATGGCCGAGTTAGCGCCCGCATCTACTTTACGCTTAAAGTTAATAATATCTTTTGCCGCCGATGGTGACTCCGGATGAAACTCAGGATAAGCAGCCACTTCTATATGAAACCAATCACCTGTTTCTTGGCGAATAAAGGTGACCAGTTCATTGGCGTATTTGAAATCGCCGGCACTTACTTCACCGGAAGGCACATCACCACGTAATGTCACTAATCGTTTAATGCCCTTGGCTTGATAAGCGTTGAGCAATTCGCAAATTTCCTCTTTGCTGGATGAAATACACGATATATGGGGTGCAGCAGCATAGCCCTCTGCTTGAATCTCAAACACGGTATCCATGGTGCGATCTCGTGTTGAACCACCCGCGCCAAATGTCACCGAGAAAAACTCAGGCTTGTACTTGGCAAGCGCTAATCTTGCTTCACGTAAATTGGCAATACCTTCCACT
>NCGC01000079.1 GCA_002281475.1 Methylophilales bacterium 28-44-11 | reverse complement strand
TACCTTGAAAAAGGGACCGCGATTAGAGATGCATATAAATCTGAACCATTGATTAGTTTTAGTTTTGCCCCGCATGCTCCGTATACGGTCAGTGATGTTACTTTCAATAAGATAAGCGTATTAGCGGATCAATTAGATATGGGCATACATACCCATCTTCAAGAGACCCTGTTTGAAGTCAATGAAAGCCAGTCGATGTATGGCCTCAGTCCGCTAAAGCGTTTTGCCAACCTAGGTTTACTGAGTTCAAAATTAGTACTGGCCCATTGTGTACACTTGAGCGAGGCCGATATGCAACTCCTAGCAGAATACGGCTGTCATATTGCTCATTGCCCTGCATCAAATTTAAAGTTGGCCAGTGGCATAGCGCCAATAGCTCAATATGCGGCATTGGGTATTAATATTGGCATTGGTACAGATGGCGCAGCTAGTAACAACCGACTAGATATGTTTGCAGAAATGCGTTTAGCTGCGCTCCTTGCAAAAGGTATCAGTGGTGATGCAACGGTAGTGTCAGCGCATCGTGCTTTAGAAATGGCGACCATCAATGGCGCCAAAGCGCTTGGCCTTGATCATGCCGTAGGCTCGATTGAGGTAGGGAAAATGGCAGATTTAACTGCAGTCAAGTTGACCGATTTTTATTTGCAGCCATGCTTCGATATCGCGTCGCATTTAGTTTATGTAGCTGGACGTGAAAACGTTACGCACACATGGGTTGCAGGAGAATTGAAATACCACAAGCCGGATGCCAATGCAGGTGTATTTAGTGATGTTGAGCCGCATGATGTATTGCAGATTGCGCAGAATTGGCAACGTACGTTAGCCATGACTGCTTCAACTAAGTAAAGTGTGAAATAATGTTTGATTGATCTACCTATTGAGTGATCCTATGAGCAATTTTGAAGCAGCAGAATTAGATAAGTTTAGTGTGTTGGCCCATAAGTGGTGGGATAAAAACAGTGAATTTAAACCATTACATGACATTAACCCATTGCGTCTGCATTATATCGATCAACGCGTTGGCTTAGCTGGAAAGCAAGTGTTGGATGTGGGATGTGGTGGTGGCATCTTGTCTGAATCAATGGCGGAGAAAGGTGCGCACGTAACCGGTATTGATTTAGGCGAAAAAGCACTGAATGTGGCGAAGTTACATAGTTTAGAATCCGGTATTGTTGTGGATTATCAACATATTTCGGTAGAGACATTAGCGCAAGCCCAGCCCGCTTCTTTTGATGTTGTGACCTGTTTAGAAATGTTAGAACATGTGCCAGATCCAACGAGCATTGTTCAAGCGTGTGCGCAATTAGTGAAGCCAGGTGGGCATTTGTTTTTCTCCACCCTACATCGTAACCCTAAGGCGTATTTATATGCCGTGATTGGTGCAGAATATGTATTGAATATGTTGCCCCGTGGCACGCATGATTATGCAAAGTTTATTAAGCCATCTGAGCTTGCGGGCATGTTACGACAGGCGCAACTGACGCTGCAAGACCAGATTGGTCTGCAATACAATCCACTGACCAAACAATATCGTTTAGGGCCTGACGTCAGCGTCAATTATATGGTGCATGCACAAAAGGCAGATGAGTGAAGCATACCCAAGCTGTATTTTTTGATCTGGACGGGACATTAGTCGACACTGCACCCGATTTAGGTTACGCACTTAATTTACAACTAGCGCGGCATGGAAAACCAACATTAACGGATGATGTAATTCGACCGTATGCATCACATGGTTCACGTGGTTTACTTGCTTTAGGTTTTGGAATTTCACCTGACGATGCGCAGTTTATTGATATGCGTGATGAGTATTTAGAGTTATATAACCAAGTATTTACTCGCCAACCACGTTTATTTAATGGGATGGAACAGGTGCTTATCGGGTTGGCAAATCAACAAGTTCCATGGGGTATTGTCACCAATAAGCCTAGACGCTTTACCCAGCCGTTGGTCATGAGTATGGGTTTATCGAAGCGCGCAGCATGTGTCATCAGTGGGGATGACGCACCGCAACCAAAACCATCGCCGGCAACTTTATTGATGGCGTGCGCGCAAACCGGCGTAGAACCTGAACATTGTATTTATGTAGGCGATGCTGAGCGTGATATCCAGGCAGGCAAGGCTGCTGGCATGCATACGTTAGTAGCATTATTTGGTTATTTAGATGTGAACGATACGCCAGACACTTGGGGTGCGGATGGGATGATTCATCAGCCCGGAGACTTGTTAGCGCTGCTATTAGCTAGGTAAGTGTTTTACGTTCGATGAGGGCGGTAGATAAGGTGCCACTATCCACATATTCTATTTCTCCCCCCATGGGTAATCCACGTGCAATTCTGCTCACGGCAATACCACGTGATTTGACCATTTGACTAATATAATGCGCCGTGGCTTCACCTTCACTGGTGTAATTGGTAGCCAGGATGACTTCTTTGACTGCCCCATCTTGCACCCGTTTGATCAGCTTATCTAAATGAATTTCTTTTGGACCAATGCCATCGATAGGGGAGAGTCGACCCATCAGCACAAAGTACATCCCAGTATAGGACTGTGTTTGCTCAAGCATCATCAAATCGGTTGGCATCTCTACCACGCAAAGCATGCTTGATTCGCGCTTGTCTGCATTGCACAACGCGCAAACTGGTTGCTCACTAAAGTTGTTACACAACTGGCAGTGCCCAATGATGTCTAGAGCATGTTGCAGTGCGTAAGAAAGATGGCCAGCGCCTTTTCTATCACGTTGCATCAGGTGATACGCCATACGAAGCGCGGATTTAGGCCCCACCCCTGGTAAGCAGCGCAAAGCTTCAATTAACTGTTCAAGTGCGGGTGGGTTTTTCACTGAGGTGGGTAAAATGAAAAGATAACTAGAACGGCATCTTAAAGCCAGCTGGCATCACGGTGCCCATGCGCGCACTTGTGGTGGCTTCTACTTTAGCTTTGGCATCCTTAAGCGCAATCAGCACTAAGTCTTCTAGCGTCTCTTTATCGTCCATCACAGCTTGGTCTATCACCACCCGTTTGACATCATGACTACAAGTCATGGTGATTTTGACCATGCCATTACTGGCTGACCCTTCCACCTCTGTCAAAGCAAGCTCTGCTTGCGCTTTTTGCATATTCGCCTGCATTTGTTGGGCTTGCTTCATCATATTGCCCATGCCACCTTTCATCATCTGTATGCTCCTTTTCTCTTGCTATTGTGTGGGTTTAATTGAATTGGGAATAATGGTAGCGCCAAAATCATTCATGAGTGCTTGTACAAAACCATCCTGCAAAATGGCAGACTCGGCGTTAGATTGTATCGTGGCTTTTTCAATCGCATTTTGTTTGGCAGGGGTATTAGCCTCTGAGCCAATTTCAAACAATAATTTAATTTTACGGCCAAAGTGTTGTGCAATGGCTTCACTTAGCTTGTCCTGATAGTTTGGACTGACTAAATGTTTGTGAGTTTCGGCGACTTTAAGGGTAATGCTGTGTTCGTCATATGTCACCATTTCACAGTTTTGCGCCAATGCTCTCGCTAAGCCTAGCTTGAGTTGCTGCTCAACCAATGTGCGCCAATCCCCTTGAAACATGGGCTGTGTAGAAGTTGCTTCTTTTACCGTATCTACTCTTTCTGTTTCAGCGTGTTCCGCGTTTACAGCACCATCATTTATAAGAACAGCAGGGGATGTTGCCTCTAGAGCAGGTTCAGCAACTTCTGCTTGCGTCTCCGATTTTTTTTGCAATGCGTTTAATCGTGCGCTCATGCTTACACTTGGCATCGAATTGGGTGTGGTTGCACTTGTTGTGGGGACAATGCGTTCTAATGGGCTGGCGTTATCTAATTTTTCTTGAGGGGTAAACGCCAGCATACGCAATAAAGTCATGGTAAACCCAGCATATTCGTCAGGCGCTAAACCAATATCACGTCGACCAAGAATGCTGATTTGATAATACAGTTGCAGGGTCTCTGGTGAAAGCGACTGAGCTAGCGACATGAGGGCAGCATGCTCAGGTAAATCTGATGCAATGGTATTTGGACACGTTTTTGCGATGGCAATTTGATGCAAGATTGCAGATAAATCACCTAACGCTGCATCAAACGAAATGCTTCGTGCATCCATGTCTTTGGCTTTGCTGATGAGGGTGGCGCTATCGTTTGCCAGCAAAGCCTGAATAATTTCATATAAATAACTTTGATCTATCGCTCCTAACATACTGCGCACTTCTGCTTCATTGACCGTTTGATTACCATAGGCGATGGCTTGATCCGTCAGTGAAAGCGCATCACGCATGCTTCCAGCGGCTGCACGCGCAATCAGGTGTAATGCTGGCGCATCATATTGGATATGCTCTTGTTGCAAGATTTGAGATAGGTGTTCGGTAATCGTCGTACTTGCCATTTGACGCAAATTAAACTGTAAGCAGCGCGATAACACTGTCACAGGCACTTTTTGTGGGTCAGTCGTAGCTAAAATAAATTTAACGTGTGAGGGTGGTTCTTCTAACGTTTTCAGCATCGCATTAAAAGCACTTTTAGACAGCATGTGTACTTCATCGATGATATACACTTTAAAGCGACCCGCCGTAGGTGCATATTGCGCATTGTCTAGCAGTTCACGCATGGCATCGACTTGGGTATTGCTTGCGGCATCGACTTCAATCAAATCAATAAACCGGCCTTTATCAATGTCGGTACATGCACTACAAACGCCGCAAGGGTTAGCGGTAATGCCAGTTTCGCAATTCAACGATTTGGCGAGGATACGTGCAATGGTGGTTTTACCGACACCGCGCGTGCCTGTGAATAAATAAGCGTGGTGTAAACGTTGTTGTTCAAGCGCATTGGTGAGTGCGCGCACTACATGTGGTTGACCCACTAAAGTGTCAAATGATTTAGGGCGCCATTTTCGTGCAAGGACTTGGTAAGACATCTAGCAACCTTTAATGTGTATTGGGTAACACTGCACACAATGATGGGATTGGCATGTTCTGGTCATGGTTCACTTATATACCTTGAGTATGTTAGAAAAGCACTCACTTTACATCGCTCATACAAAAGCATTACTTGAGTAGTTGCTGAAAGCTTGGCATGCATGCGCAGCTAATTAAACATTACCTTCAATACAACGGAGGAGGCGAGCCAAACCCCCGGCACTTGCTCAATAGTTGTGGCTGCTTGCTTCCGCATCTGACCAGGTTGGCTACTTTACAATGCGGGGAGGCCCGCCATGCAGCATTTTACAATACTTTCGTGATAGGCACTCCACTTCTCTTTAGTATTTTCTTGGTAATGATGTCCTGTCGTTATGTTGCAGTTGCATAAATGACTGATCTCTTGAACTCAGTGCGCTGAGGTCAAAGAACGTTTAAATGCATTAATTAAAGGCTTTAAGCGTTCTTTTTTAAGCATTTAAAACTAGCCTTATGCCTACAAAATACAAGATAAGAAACTAGTGGAATGAATCAACAAAACGCATATGGCAATACCTCAACCCAAAAAAATCACATCAGCACCTGATATTGCGCGAGAAACCATTAAGCAAATGGCGATGCGCAGAGTTGAACCTACGCCGAATAATTACGAATTGATTTACAACGAAATCGCTGGGACACCACAAAAAGAAACCTTGAATAATGCGATTAAAAAAGCATTAAAGCAGTTACCTAATCAAAGTACTGAACAAGCCAATTGGATTAATCGTTGGGAAAAGCTACTCAAGCAAGATAACTGGGCTGGACTAGCCGATGTGCTAAATGAAGGCATGGATGCCAGCGTTACCCAGACCAAGCAATGGCCAGACGCTATTCGTCAACTACTCAAAGGCTGGGACGCACGCCGAGCAGGTGTGGATCCTGCACGAAAAAAAGAGACATTAGAGCGTGTGCTGATTAATTATGGCAATGATCCACAATTGTCTTCCAAGCTACAAAACTTGGCCAATAGTTGGGGTGCCAATGAAGCGGGTTCTACCGAGGTAACTAATATCAGTGGTGATGCTGTCGTAGTAGAGTCAGAAACATTAGAAGTGAGCAAAACCACTTCGTTATTGCAGAAAATCGATAACAAAATCAGTAGTGTAATGGCAGTTGGCAATGATGAAACCAAACAGTTTCATGAGACCTTCCAAATTCTCCAAGAGATGTTAAAGCAATCGCTCAATCATGGTTTAATTCCTCGATTAGATGGATACCCCGAGTTGCGCGAAGAGGCGCATGAGTTAGCGCTATTAACAGAAAAGGCACGCAAACTAAAAGATTGGCAATTTATGGCCAAGCAATTTAGAGCATTGTTGGTCAGAGTAGAGCTCATTGGTGCAAACGAAGAAGGGATTAAGCGCGATTTATTGGGCTTGTTGAAATTATTGCTAAGCAATATCAGCGAGTTGGTATCGGATGACCAATGGTTGCGTGGCCAAGTGGCGACAGTACAAACCATTATCTCTGGGCCATTAGATCGTGTACAAATTCAGTCAGCAGAAAAAAGCCTGAAAGAAGTGATCTACAAGCAGGGCATGGTGAAACACAGTTTAATTGAGGCTAAAAATGCTTTTAAATCCATGATTTCTACGTTTGTAGACCGTCTTAAATTTATGGCAGATACCAGTGGCAGTTACCATGAAAAAATCGAAGTCTATGCGGATAAGTTGTCTGAGACCGATGACATTATTCGCATCAATGAATTGTTGGAAAGTTTAATGCATGACACGCATGCCATGCAGACAGACATTATGCGTTCACGCGAAGCTTTGTTGCATCAACGTGAAGAGGCAGAAAGCTCGCAAGAAAAAATCAAAAAGTTACAAGAAGAACTGACGCAATTGAGTGAAGCTGTGCGCATGGACCAACTCACTGGTGTGTTGAATAGACGTGGTTTGGATGATGCATTGACGACTGAAATTTCACGTTTTTCTCGCGGAGGCGGCCCACTCACTTTGGCGCTCTTAGACATAGATAATTTTAAACACCTCAATGATACCTATGGTCACCATGTAGGTGATGTGGCCTTGAAACACTTAGCGAATGTGGTGAAAAAAACTATACGCCCAACTGATATTGTGACGCGTTTAGGTGGCGAAGAGTTTGTGATTCTATTACCAGATACCAATATTGATGAGGCCATCATCACCATGACACGTTTACAACGTTCACTCACCAAAGAATACTTTTTGGGTAACAACGAGCGTTTGTTGATTACATTTAGTGCTGGAATTGCACTCTATAAAATGGATGAAGAACAAGTTTCGCTCATCCATCGTGCCGATCAAGCCATGTATTTAGCTAAAAAATCTGGCAAAAATAAAGTGATGACAGAAATTGATTTAGCAAATGCATCTTAATCAAAGTGTTGACTGAATGGGTATGAAGGTTTGGATTAAAGGAAATAAAATTGCTGGCACTTGTTGAATCACAATTAATTTTAAAATCGCTGACGCTAGCGCCCAGCGACGAAATATATGTGTTGGATGCCAACACGTTGACATTGCTATATGCCAGTGATGAAGCACAAAAAAGAATTGGCAGTGACGAGTTATCCTTAGCGCCAGCGCAATTAGAAGCGATTTTGGGCGTTAGCCCCAAGACGCTTGCCCACTACGTACATCAGCAACGTGATAAAAAAGCGTTGTTTGAATTAAGCGTGAATCAGCCGCTACCTGAGGCTGGGGTTCATAAAAATCAACTCCGTGTTATGCTAATACAATCAGGTCAAACCGAATATATACTCGTGAC
>NCGC01000078.1 GCA_002281475.1 Methylophilales bacterium 28-44-11 | reverse complement strand
GGCGCCATCCAATTGGCAGACAGTTTTAAATTGCCGATATCGCTAATCCAGCTGGCTGCAATATTGGTAATCGCTTCGCCAATGGCCATGCGTCCAGAAGCAGGTGCATCAATCAAGGCAAGGGGTGACTTTTCGCCTATGGCAAATGCTTCACCCACGTTGGTTTCATATCCAGCCAGTGTCACGGCCACATCGGCCACAGGGATTTGCCAAGGGCCTACCATTTGATCGCGTGCGATTAGGCCAGTCACCGAACGGTCACCAATGGTAATCAAGAACGTTTTGTCCGCAACACCTGGTAAGCGCAAAACGCGTGCCACTGCCTCTGTTAAATCAATGTTGCGGGTATCGAAAGTTTGTAATTGTTTAGATATGCTGTTGACATCACGCGTCATTTTAGGCGGTTTGCCTAACAATACAGAAAGCTCCATATCGACTGGCTTATTCCCAAAGTGGCTATCTTCAACAGTTAAGTGTCTGTCTTCGGTCGCAACCCCCACAATAGCAAATGGACAACGCTCGCGCGCGCAAATGTCTTCAAATAAAGTGAGGTTTTCTTTAGCCACCGCCATCACATAACGTTCTTGTGCTTCGTTACTCCACAGTTCACGCGGGCTCATGCCAGGCTCTTCGTTATTGACATTTCTCAGCTGAAATATCGCACCCACTTTAGCATCGTTGACCAACTCTGGAAACGCGTTTGAGATACCACCTGCACCCACATCATGAATGCTCAAGATGGGGTTTTTATCACCCATTTGCCAACAGCGATCAATCACTTCTTGCGCTCGACGTTGTAATTCAGGATTACCACGCTGTACAGAGTCAAAATCTAAGTTTTCAGTATTGGCCCCCGTGTCCATGCTTGAAGCCGCGCCACCGCCCAAACCAATCAGCATGGCTGGACCACCGAGTTGAATCAGTGCTGCACCTGCTGGAATCGCATTTTTATGGGAATGACTGCCTGAAATATTGCCGACACCACCCGCCAACATGATGGGCTTATGGTACCCACGTACTTCGCTGTTGCTCTCCAACTCAAATGTGCGGAAATAACCTGCGATGTTTGGGCGGCCAAACTCATTGTTGTAAGCAGCACCGCCAAGAGGACCGTCTATCATGATTTGTAAAGGCGTGGCGATACGGCTTGGTTTACCGTATGGTTTTTCCCAAGGTTGGGTAAAGTCAGGAAGATTTAAATTGGACACTGAAAAACCGGTTAAGCCTGCTTTTGGTTTAGAGCCTATGCCTGTGGCACCTTCGTCACGAATTTCTCCACCTGCACCAGTGGCTGCGCCCGCAAAAGGGGAAATGGCAGTAGGGTGGTTGTGTGTCTCTACTTTCATCAAGTAGTGCATATCTTCTTCTACAAAAGTATATGCATTCTGTTGAGGATAAAAGCGTTTGGTTTTTTGACCTTGCACAATCGATGAGTTGTCGGAGTAAGCCACCACCGTATTACCAGGGTTTAGTTGATGCGTATTACGAATCATGCCAAAGAGTGAGATGTCTTGTTGTACGCCATCAATCACCCAATCTGCATTGAAAATTTTATGGCGACAATGCTCTGAGTTCGCTTGGGCAAACATCATTAATTCGACGTCTGTTGGATTGCGGCCCATCTTGCGGTAATTGTCGAGCAGGTACTCGACTTCATCAGGGGAGAGTGCCAATCCCATTTCGTTATTTGCATTGTCTAATGCGGCCTTACCACCTTGTAAAATATCAATGCTGCTTAATGGTTTTGGATCTGCGGAGTGATATAGCTTTTCAGCCTCTTGTAACTCGTACACCACAGTCTCTGTCATGCGGTCATATATGGCGGTCTTGAACGCGAATTTTTCAGCATGACTTAACAGCTGACCATTGATTGTCGTCACATAGTACGCAATGCCACGCTCCAAACGCAATAGGGTGTCTAAACCACAATTGTTGGCAATGTCAGTCGCACGAGATGCCCAAGGGGATATGGTGCCAATACGCGGGATGACCAAAAATAATTCACCATTCGGTGACTCTGTATTGCTTTTTGGACCATAGGTTAAAATTTGCTTTAGTGTGTCTTGATCATTTGTAGAGAGGGTTGTTTCGCTGAATGCAAAATGCATAAATTCTGCGTAAATATGTTGAATATTGGGAGCAGTTTGTTTGAGCGATGCATACAATTTATCAAGACGAAATTGTGATAAAGCGGAACTGCCACGAAGGATTAAGCATTGGGTGCTAGTCTGAGAGCTGGACATGTATGAGAGAGCTTTATGCTAAAAAATTTACAACCATTATTTTAACAGAAAGCGATTTAACACATTGCTTAAATTGTGTTGATGTTAAATCCCATTCCAATTCCCACCCATCAATGACGTTACGAATTATTTACTTGGGATTAAACCAAGTAAATTGTCATGTTTGAAAATTAAGCGGATAAAAGTCAGTAAATCTTTACGTCGGTAGAACGCATATTGATTTTTCAAAAGGATGTACAGTTTTTTGAAATTGTTGCTACCTTCAAACAAATACAAATAATCCGCGACTTGTTTTTTTGCAGTCTCTGTCCAAGTGAGTGCATTAAAATCATGTTTGACATGCGGGTAATTAGATAAGCTGACTTGTAATGTGACGCTAAAAGAGTGATCCGCCTTTTTTTCAATTTCGGCATCACCAAGTGCGATCGAGCTGGTGTTATGTTGACGATATTGAAGCATGGTGTCTGCAATAAAGCCGCGCGCGCCTGTTAATTCTGCAATCATCCCAAGGTGATAATCATAAGGCAGTTTCGCACTGATTTTTTTGGATTGATTATTCAGAGCGCTATTAAATAATATCGAACCTCCTTGCACACTATTGGCAATGATGATGCCACTAAGCCCTTTTTTTTGCCCGCGTTTACCAATAAAACGTTCTCGAATAATTTTTAAATGACTATCAACGAATGACGAATCTGTATGCACTAAGGCTGGAATTTTATGATCAGTTTCGATGTTTCTGATTAAGGTTAGGCTACGCTCGAGTTTGTCCTCGCGCCAAACATCGTCCTGATCACATGGGGAAATGTAATCTTCTGGCACCTGATTAAATAGGTGAAAATAGGCTTGAACAACCCCAAGATTGCCGATTTGGTCTTCTATGAAAGTGAAACGTGGGTCTTTTGCAGCATAACTTTTGATGATAGCTATTGAATTATCTTTGGAACCATCATCTCGAATATAACAACGCCAGTATGGGTATGTTTGCGCTAGCAAGGAGTCCAGCTGTGCCCCAATGTATGCCTCACCGTTATAGGTAGATAACACAATAGCAACTGTAGGGTGATCGTTAAGAGATGGATGCATGAAGAAGCAACTTCAGGGTTAGTAATCAGACTGACATACTAGCAAAAAAACGGTGACGTGCTAAGGGCTTTAATGCGCCAGCTTAAAAACCTAACGCGCGCGCGCCTTGGTAAAAAATAAAGCTGATGACCCACGCTAAAGCGAGCGACCAGACAATAGATAACCACATAAATAAGCTACTTTTAGATTCGCTTTTCATGGTGGCAATAGTGGACAGGCAAGGGGTGTAAATCAATGTGAATAACATAAAACTCATGCCCTGTACCCAATCGATATTCATAGCGATTTGATGGCTAAGTGCATCGCCCTGTAAGCCATAGATCACAGCAAGTGAGCCCACGACAATTTCTTTGGCTACGAAGCCAAAAATTAAAGCAATCGCTAATTGTGTGTCGATGCCGATGGGATCGAGTACGGGTGCGAAAATTTGTCCTATTTGTCCTGCAATCGTGGCTGCACTAGCGGGGGCAACATCGGTTGGGTAGTGTGTTAATACCCAAACCAACACTACGCCAATCACAATGAATTTACTGGCGCGCTTAAGAAAATGTTTGACCTCTTGCCAACCCCGTAGCCATATTTGACGCGGTGTTGGGAAGCGGTAAGGAGGGAGTTCTAAAATAAATGGCTCAGTGCTCTTGTATTGATGTTTAAACAAGATGGCCGTCAGAAAAATGGTGAAAAAACTGACCATGTACAGCGCAAACATAATATAAGCCGCTTGGCTTGCCACAAACAAAGTGGCAATCATAAATAAAAACACCTGTAGGCGAGCTGAACACAGCGACAATGGTATAACCAACATCGTGAGTAAGCGCATTGGGCGGCTACGCATGACGCGCGTGCCCATCAGCGCAGGTACGTTGCAACCGAATCCCATCAGCACCATAACGAATCCACGCCCATCTAACCCCATTTTGGCCATGAGTGTATCCATTAAAAATGCAGCGCGAGATAAATAGCCGCTGTCTTCCACCATGCTCATCACCAAAAAAAACAACACGATAATCGGTACAAAAGCAGCGACTGTACCTATGCCATTGTAAATGCCATCTAAAAGTAAGCCATTTAGCCAACTGGGCAGACTGATAAGTAATGGTTCTAATGCCTCGGTTCTGAATAACTCCAGTGCCCATGCCATGCCATCTTGTAGCGGTTTGCCAGCCGTAAAGATAAACTGAAATAATAGAAACATCGCCAAAAAAAACAAAGGCAAGCCCAACCATGGGTGTAATAGCACCCGGTCTATCTTGTCAGTGGTTTCATCATTAAGCTTGATTGGCATTTGTACCGAATGCTTGACGATGTCATGCATGGTCTGTTCAATTTGGCTATCGAGCTCTAACAATTTACTCACGTCGCTTGGGGCAGGGATAACGGCTACATTGTTTAACACTTGTCCAGCAAGTTGTAATGCTTGTGGGCAGCCATCACCATATTTGGCACTCATTGTTGCCACCGGGAAACCAAGTTGACTCGCCATGGCCTGTGTGTCAATGGTGATGCCTGAGCGCTTGGCCTCATCCTGCATATTGAGCAATAGTACAGTGGGTAAGCCTAATTGTTTAATTTGCAACGCCAATGACAATTGACGATCGATTTGGGAGCTATTCAGCACAATGAGTACCAGATCGACAGCATGATTACTTAAGAAATGTCTGACTACTTGCTCATCGTCAGAAAATCCATGAAGATCATATAAGCCAGGCAAATCAATCAGTTCTGCAATGTGGCCACCAATCAGCACCTTTGCGCTCATCAAGTCTACCGTAATGCCCGGCCAATTCCCCACTCTTGCAGAGGCACCACTTAAACGGTTAAATAGCGTGGATTTCCCAGTATTGGGCATGCCAAGAAGAGCAATACGTTTCATTCGTGCGTGGGGTGCTAAAACTTAAACGAGGTTAAGCTGAATGCGCTGTGCTTCAATTTCGCGCAAAATAATATCGGTTGCGCCAATGCGCACATGGAGTGGACCGTTAAAACTGGCGCGACGGATGAGTGCAATTTTTTTTCCAATGCGGAAACCCAATGCATTGAGTCGTTGATACAACGCTTGTTCAGCGTGTATCGCTTGAATGGTGCCGTATTGGCCTGGCATTAAATTGCTGAGTACAGTCATGAAAATTAAGACTAATCTAAATGATAATAGTTCTTATTATGCCATAAGTTATATCGTTCTGGAAAACTAAAAAGCCTGCATGTGCAGGCTTTTTAGCATCACTTTGGTATTCTTAATGATTATTTTTTAACACCAGCTACTTCAATTTTTGCTTTGTCTTTAAGGCTTAGCATCATTTTCTCTAGTTTACGTTGTTGCAATGTGCGCTCTAAACCTTCTTTTACTTTATCGTAAGCGGGCACTTGCGTTGCGCGTGAATCAATCATTTTAATAACGTGCCAACCAAATTGTGTCTGCACTGGTGTAGTAGAGAGTTCGCCTTTTTTAAGGCTGATAACGGCATCGCTAAATGGTTTGACCATTCCTGCTGGAGAGAACCAACCTAAATCGCCACCTTTTTCTTTTGAGCCTGGGTCTAAAGATTTTTCTTTTGCTAATTTAGCAAAGTCTGTCCCTTTTTTAAGCTGAGCAAGGATTTCAGTTGCTTCCGCTTCTGTTTTTACTAAAATATGGCGTGCGTTATATTCTTTATCACCCAATTCTTTTTTATATTGCTCATACGCTTCTTTTTTATCCGCCTCAGACACAGGGTTTTTCTTCATAAAATCCGCAAGATAAGCATTTACTAGTAATTTGCGGCGGGCTAACTCTTCGTTGGCAATGAAGTCAGCTTGTTTATCAATGCCCATTTTTTGCGCTTCTTGGTAAGCAAGTTCAGAACCTACTAACTCATTAATAATGGCATTTTTCATATTTTCGTTGGGTTTTTGGCCACGTGCTTCAGCGTCTCTGGTGATGTAATCTACCCATGACTGTTTAATGGGTTTGCCGTTGACTGTTGCAACAGAGGCATCAGCTGCAAATACAGGTTGAGCAAGCGCTAAGGTAGAAAATGCTACTGTTGTGGCTAAAATGTGTTTTATATTCATGAGTAATCCTCAGGGTAAATGAAAGTCTGCTTATTTAGACGTTATAGTTATGGGGTCGTTCGGTGAAATTGCAAGTATGCTCATTGCATGAATTTTTTGTGGCATAAGATCATGGATTACTTGATACACCATTCTGTGTCTTGCGATTTGTGAAAGGTTTGAAAAATGGGAGCTTACGATTTTTAATTGAAAGTGTCCACCCCCTGTATTTCCTGCATGACCAATATGCAATGCACTTTGATCAATGAGTTCTAACGTGGTGGGTTCTAAGCTACTTAATCTTGCTTTAATGATGTCAATGAGTTCCATGGTTTAAGGCAATGTTTTTCTAAATGGCGATACTTTCACACTGGCATACACTTCTTCTGTGACAAATGGATCAACATCCGCCCAGGCTTGTGCAGAGGCAATGTCTGGAAATTCTGCAATAATTAAGCTTCCACTATAGCCCGCTGGTCCCGGGTCAATACTATCAATCGCTGGAAAAGGCCCTGCCAATAGTAAACGACCTTCATTCTGCAGTGCAGTTAACCTTGCTAAATGCGCAGGCCTTGCCGATAAACGTTTCTCTAAGCTGTTGGGTGTATCTTCTGCCACTATTGCATACCACATATTAGTCACCGTCCTTAGGCGTCTCATCATGACTTTGATTTACCAAGTAATCTTTTAAAATCAGGGTTTGCGCAATCATAAAAGCAAACATCAGTGTCGTCACCCCAAACAACTTAAAGTTGACCCAGGCATTTTCTGTAAATTGCATGGCAACATACAAGTTGATAATGCCAAGAAAAACTAAAAATAAAATCCACACCCAGTTCAGTTTTTTCCAAATCATGGGAGGTGGATTCAACACTTTTTGCATCATTTGCTGTATCAAATTTTTCTGAAAGAACTGATTGGAAATAAATAACACCAAGGCGCCTATCCAATACAGCACAGTAGGTTTCCACATAATATAGGTTTTGTCATGGAGTAATAGGGTGATGCCACCCAATACAGAAACAATTGCGCCATTGACCATGAGCATTTTATCTACATGTTTCAAGACAAACTTACTCCAAATGATCAATGCTATCGTCGTGCCAATCGCAACTGCGGTTGCAATATAGATATCGAACAATTTATAGCCGACAAAAAATAAAATAACGGGGAGTAAATCAAAAAAAATTTTCATGAATCGTTTCGTTTTGCGTTGATGTATTGGACGCACTTCCAGATGGTCGCGCTATCAGTAATGCCCGTATTTTGCTATGATTTGTGATTGATTGCAAAATACTTATGAGAATATGTCAGCATTAATAGATTTGCATTGCCATTCGACCGTTTCTGATGGCTTGCTTCCACCTCAAGATTTGGTTGCGCATGCAGCGTCACGTGGTGTAAAAGTGCTTGGGTTGACAGATCATGATGATTTGGGTGG
>NCGC01000077.1 GCA_002281475.1 Methylophilales bacterium 28-44-11 | reverse complement strand
CGCACTGGTGGCAAGGTTCTGGAAAGCGCCATATCAAGGAAAACTCATCCATTGGGGTACCGAATTACATGATCGATGGATGTTGCCACACTTTGTTGCCCAAGACATGGCTGATGTGGTGGAGGACTTGCGCGCATTTGGCTATAAATTTGAAAAGCATTGGTTTGATCCATTTGTAGAATTCAGATTTCCGCGATATGGCACAGTTGCCTATCACGGGATTGAAATGGAATTGCGGCAAGCGATTGAGCCTTGGAATGTCTTGGGTGAGGAGATGAGTACTGGCGGCACTGCGCGTTATGTAGACTCTTCCGTAGAGCGTATGCAGTTACGAGTGAGAGGTATGACAGATGGACGGCATATCGTGACTTGTAATGGCCGTGAATTACCACTGCAACCCACTGGCACTGCGGGCGAGTATGTGGCAGGTATTCGTTTCCGTGCATGGAAACCTTGGTCAGCACTTCATCCCACTATAGATGTGCAAGCGCCACTGGTATTTGACTTGGTGGATACGTGGAGTGGACGTGCTATTGGCGGGTGTACTTACCATGTATCGCATCCAGGTGGTCGAAACTATGATAGCTTTCCGGTGAATGCGAATGAGGCAGAGGCGAGAAGGTTTACACGGTTTTGGGGGTATGGGCATACTCCGGGAAAAATGCAAGTAGAAGAAGAGCCAAAAAATCCACGTTTCCCTTTTACGCTAGACCTGAGATGGCAAGCCCATTAAACTGTCTGAGTTATGCAATCCATTCTTTATCAAATTCCGTATCAAGCGGATCATTACAATGAGCTATTAGATGCCAACGGTTTGCCACATCCACATTGGCAAGCGTTGATTGAACAGTTGGCTAATGAACAGCCTTCTGAAATGCGCCATCGTGTAGATGCGATCCAGCGACAAGTGCGTGATAATGGTGTGACTTATAATGTCTATGCCGACACAAACGGTCTGCAACGACCATGGGATTTGGATGCGCTCCCTTTTATCCTTCCGCATGAAGAATGGGCACAGATTTCTGCCGCCGTGTCACAACGTGCAACCTTGCTTAATCAACTGTTAGTCGATATCTATGGACAGCAGACTAGCATTAAAGAAGGCTTGCTACCTTCAGTTTTGGTACATGGTCATGCGGGTTTTTTACGGCCTTGTCATGATGTGCAACATCAAGACAATATCGCTTTGCATTTATATGCGGTGGACATTGCGCGTGCACCCAATGGAAAATGGTGGGTCGTTTCTGATCGCACACAAGCGCCAACGGGCGCGGGTTATGCGTTAGAAAATCGAACCATTATTTCAAGTGCATTTCCCGATTTGTTTCGTGACCTGAATATTCAGCGCTTAAGTGGCTTTTTTACGAGCATGCGCGATAGTCTCTCTCACTGGGGGCGTGCATGCGCGCAAAAGCAAAGTCTTGCACACCCTGAAATTAAAGCGCTCAGCGAAGGTGAGCAGCCGCTGATTGTCATTCTTACCCCTGGGCCATACAACGAAACGTATCATGAGCAATCTTACTTAGCTGGTTATTTAGGCTTTCCATTGGTTCAGGGTAACGACCTTACGGTGCGTAATGGTATCGTCTGGCTTAAAACCATTTCTGGCTTAAAAGCAGTGCATGTAATTTTACGCCGGCTGGACGATGACTTTTGTGATCCGCTCGAGTTAAACTCCAGTTCAGTGCTTGGAGTAGCGGGCCTTACTCAAGTCGCCCGTAACGGCCAAGTCGTGATTGCCAACTCGCTTGGCTCCAATATTTTGCAATCGGGCGCATTGTTAGGGTTTTTACCAAAGTTATGTCGGCGCTTTTTAAATGAGCCGCTAAAAATGCCTTCCGTGGCTACATGGTGGTGTGGTGAACCGCAAGCACTAGAGACTGTCATCACCAATTTGCATAATTTAGTGATAAAACCAGCGTTTCCGCAAATCAATCAACATCCCATTTTTGGTGAAGATTTATCGCCAGTGGAGCGTGAGCACCTAGTACAAAAATTGCGCGCAAATCCGCAACATTACATTGCACAAGAGCAAGTTAAAATCTCTCAGGCGCCCGCTTGGAGTTCGCATCACAAACCCAACATTAACTCACTTGCCATTGGATTGCGGGTATATGCATGTCCTACCCCTAATGGTTACGTCATCATGCCAGGTGGCTTAGCGCGAATCGCGAGTGGTAAAGACGAGCGTGTGATTACTATGCAACGTGGGGGCACCAGTAAAGATACTTGGATAACCTCACCCAATACTTCTTACCATACCAGCTTGCTACGTAGAACAACCTCAAGTAAAGATTTAGTGCGTGGAAACACCTATCTTTCAAGCCGAATGGTAGAAAATTTGTTTTGGTTTGGCCGTTACACCATACGCAATACCCACAACACGCGTTTAATTCGCACGGCTATTCAATTTTTTCTAGAATTTTCTACTGAGCATCGCCCCATCGAGTGGTCTACTTTGCATCAACTCTGTTTATGGTTTGGATTGATGCCAGAAACCGAAGAGGCAACGAAAAAATCTAAACAGGTGGTGTTGAACGATGACGATATTGAGCATCAGTTGATTCAGGCCGTGTTTTCTAGCAAAGACAGCAGTCTGCAAAGTAATATTCAGCAGTTTTTTCAATTAGCATTTAATATTCGTGAGCGTTTATCCAGTGATAACTGGCGCATTATCAACCAAATGTCCCAACGTTTTAATCACGGCCGCCATACGCCTACGTTATCTGAAACACTTGAGCATTTAAATGAAACCTCCGCGGATTTAGTGACACTGTCAGGTTTTACTTTAGATGGCATGACACGTGATCAAGGCTGGCGTTTTATGTCTATCGGCAGAAGGATAGAGCGTTTACAGTTTTTATGTGTGTTGCTGCAAAACGCATTGACCATGCCACCAGAAAGCAATCTGGATTGGTTACTTGAGTTGACTGACAGTATCGTCACATATCGTGCTCGGTACTCCGCACAACCAGAATGGTTACCTGTGTTAGATTTATTGTTAATGGACGAACATAATCCCAATGCGATGATATTTCAGCTTAAAGGTATGGTGAAGTATTTGACAGAAGTCTCAGTGAATTATGGCAATGGCGGCTATGAGGATATCTTTATTGAGCGTCTCGATAGCTTAAAAGCGCTCGACCCTGACTTGTCGCTTTATCATGGCAGCGCTACCTTGCTTAACTGGCTAAATGAGACTTATACAAAAAGTGTCGAACTCTCAGATTTACTCAGCCTGAGGTTTTTTAGTTATAGTGGCAAAGCGTCAACGGAGCAGTTTTAACGATGCGTTACCATGTGTTTCATGAAACAAAATATATTTACGATAGCATCGTCACGCTCTCGCAACAGATGTTGCATATGACCCCGCGTAATAGCTTTGCTCAAGTTTGTGAGCAAAATACTTTAACGATTCACCCACAACCGACAGAGCGCGTACAGCATGTCGATTATTTTAAAAACTACAGTGATTACATTGCAGTATTTACCCCGCATAAAATATTAAAAGTGAGTTCTAGTTTTACCGTAACGCTAAAACCAAGAATGCAGTTGTCAGAATTGGAACATAGCTTACCCTGGAACATTGTCGCGCATCGACTCATGCATGAACATGGAGAGCATTTAGAAGCAGTCACCTATCTGTATACCTCGCCCAGCATCAAGTGCAGTCAAGCCTTAGCCGATTATGCACGTCCTAGCTTTTGGCCAGGTCGGCCTTTGATTGAATCAGTGTTTGAGTTGAGTCAGCGCATTTATCAAGAGTTTGAGTTTGACCCAGAGGCCACCGATGTCTCGACGCCACTAGAGCAAGTATTGGTAGGACGACGTGGTGTGTGTCAGGATTTTGCCCACTTGATGATAGGTTGTTTACGGTCGCTGGGCTTGGCCGCACGTTATGTGAGTGGCTATATTCTCACAACACCGCCTGAAGGTGGCGAGCGGTTAATTGGCGCGGATGCATCACACGCTTGGATTTCTGTGTACAGTTTGATTTATGGCTGGATAGACTTTGATCCAACCAATAATTGCTTGGTACAAAATGAGCACATCACCGTTGCATGGGGTAGAGATTTCAGTGATGTATCGCCCATGCGCGGAATAGTGCTAGGTGGGGGCGCGCAAAAGTTGAAAGTGAATGTGACGGTTACTCCGCTTCAACTGACGATGCCTGCCCCAGTTTAACGTTTAATAATCTGTACTTCTCACGCCTTCTTCTGCACCCGCTGCTTCCGTTAAAGCTGCTACATTTTCCTTGGTAAAAAATCCATTAAAATCGCCATAGCGCTGAACATACTCAATAATCAGCGATGAGTGTTCTGAAGCGTTTGAGAATATTTGTTTTAGACCTTGCTCTTTAGAACCAATCACGTCCAGCAAAAAGCCTTTGCCTTGTTGCGTGATCGCGTTGACTACAAACTCAATGTTTTCAATGCCATCTCTTTCACCATCTTTTACAGCCAGCGCCATGTGGTGCAACCTAGGTCCATAGTTACGCACAAAGGTCTCGGTAGGTGAGGGGAGTTTTTCTAAGTGATTCACAAAGTAAGGGGTGTTGTTGGCAGTAAACACTTTGGCAGGACTTTTAGATTCGGGTAATTGATGGACGCTTTTGGTCACATTGGTAGATGAGTTTTGATCCCAAATATTGTAAGCGCCCCAAAAGTAATAACTACTCCAAGATAAGTATTCCAATATTGCGACTTCACGGTTTTGACTGTAAACGCGCGTTGCCAAATGGTCCACAGGCAAAATCAAGTCATCAATACGCAAGTCTTCTTGTAACTGCTTTGCACCTTCATATGCCGCCTGCACATCAGAGCGGATGGTGCTCATGCCCAACGCATACACGCGTAAATCATTGGGTTGGCGCTCTAAGTACGCCACAATGTTATGAGTGTAAGGAGAAGGTTTGCTAATGGCTAAATTGCCTGGAAGCTCAAGCTTGCGCACATCATTTTGATTAAAAAATCTAAACTCACGCGCTTGCTGAATTTTTTCAACTTCATGCAAATTACTCACGCGAATAATTTCACCCATGTATCGACTATTGGGCTTTTGCGAGCCCACAGGATAAATCTCGTTAAGAGAGCGAAAAATACCTCTAAAGTTGGGGTCTTTCACTTCACGAATAATTAAATCAGGAGAGTTAAGGTCAATGCGCAACACATGCGTCCAGTGTGATTCGCTCTCCAGTGTCACCAAATAGTGATAAGGCGTCATCAAACACAGTTCAGCGATATAACTGATGGAATGATCGGGATCGACCGTGATCATCAGTGCATCAATTTCATGCACCATTTCAGTCAATCCAAGCTGGTCACGTTCCTCTAAAAGTCGTTGTAAATACTCTTCAAAAAAGGGAGAGTTTTCTTTGTCACCGTGGCGGTCAAATTGTAAAGAATTCATTTCTGCTAACCTGTTTTGTTGTTTCATCATTCACTCTTATGGTGCGCGTTTATTAAATTAATGCAAGACATATACAAGCACTAGATATGTGAACATTCGGGGTTTTAGGGTTTTTTATAAAAAGACACAAATAATCAATTCCTTATGAAGATATATTTACTACTAATTATTGTTTGGTCACTTATCAGTAGCTAATTGTGTGCCAACATTCACCATCCAGACGTGTTGGAGTTTACTGGGATAGGGTTCGTACATAGTCAATTAACCCTACTGTGAACATTTAGCATTGAATTGTCTCTTGCATCTATTGTAAGTTATAGTGCCGATTGAAAATGTATCCAGACAACTTTTATATTGATGTTTATATTGATGCGAATGGCAGCACACATGATGTGTTTTCCCCCACAACCATGGCTGTGAACATAGCGCGCTATAGTCATTTTCCCCATGATAGAAAGCTTCGCAGAAGTCTTCAATCGCAGTCGGTTAGAGATTTACTGACAGCTGCTTTGCAACGCTTATTTTCAACCTACAAGCCGCAAACTTGGATATTGGATAAAACTAAGCTTGGGAAGCCTTTTCTTTTGGGAAAAGATTCCCCACACATTAGCATTTCACATAGTGGCAATTGGTGCGCTTGTGCAGTTGCATCCTCAGTGAGGATGGGGATAGATATAGAAGTAGTCAAAAATCGTGATTGGGCGAGTTATTGCACTGAGGTATTTCACTCATCAGAAGCACAGTGGATTTTAGCCGTTGAGGGAAAAGAGAGAGATATTCGAGGGTTGACATGTTGGTGCAGAAAAGAAGCAATGGTGAAAGCTTTAGGGCTTGGACTGACCATTGCTCTTTCAGAAATTGGGTTTTGTGCCGATGGTCATTTAATTGCGTTACCACAAGCGTTGGGCAACGTGTCGGATTGGAAGTTTTACACGCAGGCCATTCAATCGGAAGTGGTGCTGGCTGTTGCTTGGCAGGTTAACGCTGGGTTGGCTTAATCTGAGTAACAGTTTTAGCTATATAGACATGTAAACACGTTAGAATTAAACAATATTTGACTCAGAGACTCAGCACGTATGGAAACATTATCTCTTGAAATTAAACATCTTATTATCAACGCACTTGATTTAGAAGATATAACTCCCGAAGACATTCTAGATGACGCACCTTTATTTGAACCAGATGGACTTGGGTTAGATTCAATTGATGCCCTTGAAATTGGGGTTGCTTTACGTAAGAAATACAAACTTCAAATTCAAGACAGTAACGCTAATAATCGGGATCATTTTCGCTCAGTGAGCTCACTTGCGCACTTTGTAGAATCAAACAACAACTCTAATTAAAACACCATAACATAAGAAAATTATCTAGAGAACATGGTATGACTGATGAGGAAATTTTAGGTAGACTTAGAGTGATTCTGCTTAATCACATATCTACTCATGGGCGCATTATTTGTGGTTGAGTGGTTTATGCGACGCAAATATATTGCCAGCAATATGAGAGTAGGCCTATGACAACCTATACACCCATTAGCCACTTGATGTCACAAGGCCGACCTGATGTATACCCGGTCTGCAGTAGGCTAGACGCGACCATTTCATGGCTAGACTTCTCAACAAGGGTTAAAGCCTTGGCTTATGGATTACAGCTACGTGCCGAAAATCGGTGGTTGGTATCTAGCCCAGATGCAATTGAATTTAGCGTTCAAGTGCTGGCTTTATGGCATGCAGGTAAGCAAGTGGTCATCCCGCCTAATATGCAAGCCGGTACATTGAAAGACTTAGCATCCGAGTATGATGCGATTGTGAGCAATGATATGGCAACCTTAGCGTGCGATTCTTTCGTATTTACGCCATTGATTTCCCAAGCTACATTCATTGATTTGTATACCTCAGGAAGTACAGGCCGGCCTAAACGTATTCGTAAAACTTTGGCACAATTCGAGTCAGAAATTGACATCCTTGAAGCACTTTGGGGCAATAAGCTTGGTGATTGTGCGATTGTGGCAACTGTACCTCACCATCATATTTACGGTTTTATTTTTAGAGTGCTTTGGCCATTAAGTGCTGGTAGGGTAATGGATAATGTACTATGTACAGATCCTGAAATGTTAAAAAACCGGCTATCAGCGTTTAAAAATGCTGCCATTGTTTCCAGCCCAGCACTGCTTTCTCGCTTGCCAGAACTTGCACCATTAGTCTCGATTATTTCTGGTACATGCACTATCTTCTCATCAGGCGGACCATTGTCAAAAGTTGCCGCCTTGGCGTTTGACCAGCAATTAGGATACTCGCCAATTGAAGTGTATGGGAGTACTGAAACAGGCGGAATTGCATGGCGTAAGCAATTAATCGACGAGGCGTGGACACCGTTTGCGGGCGTCAAATTAGCAAATATCGAAGGCACCGCAACCCTCGCATCACCTTTCTTGGCAGATGCATTACCGAAGGTGATCGATGATGCAATCGAGTTACTTTCTGATGGGTGCTTTCATTTGCTTGGCCGTATAGATCGCAT
>NCGC01000076.1 GCA_002281475.1 Methylophilales bacterium 28-44-11 | reverse complement strand
TACGCCATCACCACACCCCATGATGAAACTGTATTTAGCCATGTCATAATTGCTACAGGCCCGCATCAACTAAAGTATTTAACACAGGCTCTACCGCTATTACATCACTCTACGGAACACTTCCATTACCAGCCGATTACTACAGTCTATTTACAATACGAGGCGTCTCTTCGTTTGCAAGCGCCAATGTTAGGCATGGTCAATAGCTCTTCACAATGGGTGTTTGATCGGGGTCAGGTCTGTGGTCAAGCAGGGTTGTTAGCTGTGGTCATAAGCGCTCATAATGCGTTAGAGATCGACCAGACTGCATTAGCAAAGACTGTTCATGCTGAACTGTCTCAAATGATTCCTCAAATACAGAAGCCTTTATGGCATAAGGTAATCACTGAAAAGCGTGCTACGTTTAGTTGTGATGCTAATTTGACACGCCCTTCGAATCAAACGGCTTATCCCAATCTTTATCTGGCTGGTGACTATACTGCGGGTGATTACCCAGCTACGATTGAAGGTGCGGTACGTAGCGGAATTGCTGTTGCTAATTTGATTTTACAGCGCAGTTAACTACAGCACAGTTAGCTACTGTCGAATGAAGTGCAAGGCTTGTTCTAAACGATCAATCGCTATAACTTCCATTTCAGGTATTTTGCTTTTTGGTGCGTTTGCTTTAGGCACGATGGCTTGAGTAAATCCCAATTTAGCCGCTTCTTTTAATCTTACCTGCCCACCTGTGACTGGACGCACTTCCCCTGCCAACCCAACCTCACCAAACACTATAAGTTTATCGTTTAATGGTTTGTTTTTTAATGAAGAAACAATGGATAACAATACCGCTAAATCCACTGTCTTGGTCAAAACAAGCAACGCCAGCATGACGATGCAACACTGCCAATAACATGGCCAAACGGTTTTGCTCTAAACCCACACACAATCGTTTTGGGTTTGGCGCATGACTTTCATCCACCAAGGCTTGCACCTCAATCAACAGTGGCCGCGTACCTTCCATGGTGACCGTGATACAGCTGCCCGCCACTTGGCTTTCATGGTGCGATAAGAACAATGCAGAGGGATTAGCGACTTCACGTAAACCCTTTTCGGTCATCGCAAATACGCCCAGTTCATTCACTGCACCAAAGCGATTTTTGAAGGCACGAATCAATCTAAAAGACGAGTTTTGGTCGCCTTCAAAGTACAACACAGTATCGACAATATGTTCTAACACGCGCGGTCCCGCCAAAGCGCCCTCTTTAGTCACGTGCCCAACCAGTATCACTGTAATGCCTAATTGTTTGGCTAAACGCGTCAATTGCGCCGAACATTCACGCACTTGGGCTACCGAGCCAGGTGCTGATTGCAAAGCTTCTGAATATACTGTCTGTATCGAGTCAATCACTGCAATATTGGGTTTGTGCGTTTGTAGCGTAGCGAGGATTTTCTCTAAATTAATTTCTGCCAGCAAATCTAGTTCTGAGGCATCTAGCCCCAAACGGTGCGCGCGCATGGCAATTTGTTGTGGTGACTCTTCACCACTAACATAGATAGCTTTGCTGTTGCGCCCAAGATGACATAACACTTGCAACAACAAAGTGGATTTACCAATCCCAGGATCGCCGCCAATTAAAATGACACCGCCCTCAACCAAGCCACCGCCTAATACGCGATCAAACTCGCTAATGCCTGTTGGAATGCGCGCAACGGCAGCTGCTTGCACACTCGATAGCTTTTGTAATTGACCAGTTGTAGCTAAGCCTTCAAATTTATTGGCGTAACGGTTATTGGAGGTGCTGGTTTCTGCAACGCTCTCCACCAACGTGTTCCATGCCATGCAACTTGGGCATTGGCCTTGCCATTTGGGCTCGGTTGCACCGCACTCAGTACAGGTATACACCGACTTTATTTTGGCCATCAATCCACTACTTTCATCGGCACTCTGGGCGCAACTGCACACAATAATTCGTATCCCACGGTACCAGAAGCTTCAGCGACTGCATCCACTGCCACAATATTGCCCCACAATTCGACCGGAGAACCAATCGTCGCATCTGGAATAGACGTAATATCGCAAAACATCATATCCATAGATACGCGACCTACGCTATGTGTTAACTTGCCATTGACAGCGATGGGCGTGCTATTGGGGGCATGTCTTGGGTAACCATCTGCATATCCACACGCGACAATGCCAATGCGCGTAGGCTGTGTCGCCGTAAAGCGCTGCCCATAACCCACACTTTCGCCTACTGCTAATATTTGCGTTGCAATCAGTTGGCTAGTCAATTGCATCACAGGCTTTAAGTTAAAATACTCAATCGGGGTACCACTCACAGGGGTTGCGCCATACAACATAATGCCTGGTCGTACCCAGTCAAGATGCGTTTCAGGATAACGCAAAATACTGGCGGAATTGGCGACTGACTTAGCATATGGTAAATGTTTCACCAAAGAATTAAATATTGCGAGCGGCTTTTCAACACCCAATGCCTCATCAGCGGTAGCAAAATGCGTCATCAAGGTAATGCCTGATACGTTTACACAGCCTTTTAAGGCATTCAAAGCCTGCAAATATACTTCTGGCATCAATCCTAAGCGATTCATACCGGTATTCATTTTAAGATGTACATGCAAAGGGGCAATCAAACTTGCTTGTTGCAACATATCGATTTGCAATTGGCAATGCACCACTACATCCACATGGTACGACGCTGCAATATTCAACTCACGTGCATCGAACACGCCTTCAAGCAACAAAATGGTCTGCGTAAACCCGGCTTCGCGTAAATCTATCGCCTCGTTCAAACCCAATACCGCAAAGCCGTCTGCTGCATGTAATCCATGCGCAACGTTGAACAAGCCGTGGCCATAACCATTTGCTTTTACCACAGACATTACTTTAGAATTCGGAGATAACTGTTTGACTACATTAAGATTATGTGCAAGAGCATGCTGTGAAACGGTGGCTTGAATCGGACGCATGATCAATAATCATCGGCCATATGGCCAGCGTTAGCAAAGTTTTCAAAACGTGTATTGGCGCCAATAAAGGTGAGTCTGACCCGTCCGATGGGACCGTTACGTTGCTTACCAATAATAATTTCTGCCGTGCCTTTATCAGGACTATCTGGGTTATATACTTCATCACGATATATAAACAAAATTAAGTCAGCATCTTGCTCAATCGCCCCGGATTCACGCAAGTCACTCATCACAGGGCGTTTGTCGGGACGCTGCTCTACACTTCGGTTCAACTGAGATAACGCAATCACTGGTACATCCAGTTCTTTGGCCAATGCTTTGAGTGAGCGTGAAATTTCAGAAATTTCCGTGGCTCGGTTTTCTCCTTGTTTACCTGCTGGCGCCGACATTAACTGTAGGTAATCGATGACGATCAACCCTAACTTACCAGTTTGACGATGCAAACGCCTAGCGCGTGCGCGAACGTCAAAGCTGCTTAACCCCGCGCCTTCATCAATAAATATCGGGGCTTCATTCAATTTACCCAACGCAGTGGTCAGCTTTTCCCAGTCTTCATCTTCTAACCGACCAGTACGCATACGGTGTTGATCCAAACGACCCACAGAACCAATCATACGCATCGCCAACTGTGTAGAGGCCATTTCCATAGAGAACACGGCGACGGGTAAGCCTGTATCCAACGCGACATTTTCCGCAATGTTGAGTGAGAATGCTGTTTTACCCATGGAGGGACGTCCCGCGACAATGACTAAATCACCAGGCTGCAAACCTGAAGTCATCGAGTCTAGATCAGAGAATCCTGTCGGAATACCGGTGACATCACTTGGATTATCACGTGAGAACAACATATCGATGCGCTCTGCCACTTGTGGCAACAGTTCTTTGATGTCTTGGAAACCTTCCGATTTACGATTTCCACCTTCGGCAATCTGAAATATTTTCGCCTCTGCTTCATCCAACAATTGTTGAGCATCGCGACCGTTAGGACTATAAGCACTTCCCGCAATATCCGAACCCACCGCCACAAGCTTACGCATGATTGCGCGTTCCCGCACGATTTCTGCATAGCGCCTAATATTGGCTGCAGTAGGTGTGTTTTGTGCTAGTGCGCCTAAATAGGCAATGCCACCCATACCAGATAACTCTGCGGTACTTTCAAGTGACTCAGCAACTGTCACAATATCGGCTGGGCGATTGCGTTCAATCAGCTTGGATATGTGTTGGTAAATGGTCTTGTGATCGTGCTGATAAAAATCATCTGGCCCGAGAATGTCCGCAATTTTATCAAGTGCTTCATTCTCTAATAACAAGCCACCGATGACAGATTGCTCGGCTTCTATGGAGTGTGGGGGGAGTTTTAATGCGTCTAGTTGTTCGTCAGCCATAATTGGATTATAGCAGTGCCTTTCACAATTTCTAACGCTAAAATTGTGTATTCACCGTAATTGCTAGCACATGATTTTCTGCATCAACATTTGGGCGATTGACGTACTGATTTAAATAACCTACATCCATATTGGCATGCGGATTCAATTGATAGTTTACGCCAATAAACGCGCGGTTTTGGTCAAATCCTCGGTGTACACCCCAACTTGTGTTGTTCGTGTTGATGAAATACTCATCATAAAACACTGCACTTAACCCATTGATTATGTGTGTTGGCATAGAAAATCGTACAGTTTGACGAAAACGATGGGCCACATCAGATTGCCCCTCTAGAGCACGTTGCTCTAATCTAGAGCGAGATAGAAATTTAATTTGCTCAGTGAGGTTGGTTTGATAGATGACGTCTTCCCATATCCGATGCTCATGTGTATTTCCACCCGAGGGTAGATGCGTCAAGATAAAGCCATACCCTGCCCCCAAGCTGAGGCTAGGATTTACCTTGTAGTATAGGCTTGGCCTGTAAATGATTTGATCAAATGCACTACCTTCATTGCGCCAGCGAGGCTGTAGGTGCAGATTGATTCGCCATTGGTCATTGAGATGGTAATCATGATTTAACGTTAGCCAGTAACGACCATCTTCAATAGTATCCTCAGCATGCGCACTTATCTGCACAATGATTAATAGTAAGAACAAGCAGATTTTTCTCATAGCGTCCTTTGAAAGTAATAAAAAAGCCGACCATTTAGATCGGCTTTTTAATCACTGAGTCAATTATGCTTCAGCAACCACTGTCACAGTAATATCCACAACGATATCGTGATGCAACGCAACACTGATTGGGAATTCACCGATAGTTTTCAATGGACCTGTAGGCATACGCACTTCAGATTTAGCCACATCATGACCTTGTGCTTTTAACCCTTCAGCAACGTCAATATTTGTTACTGAACCGAATAAACGACCATCCACACCTGCTTTTTGTGAGATTTGCACGTTTACACCTGCTAATTTTTCGCCACGCGCTTTTGCCGCAACTAAAATATCCGCTTGTTGTTTCTCTAACTCAGCACGACGCGCAGCAAATTCCGCCTTGTTGGCTTCAGTTGCACGTTTTGCTTTGCCTTGTGGAATCAAAAAGTTACGGCCAAAACCGTCTTTTACTTTAACGATATCACCCAACACACCAAGGTTAGCTACTTTTTCTAATAAAATCACTTGCATATGGTTCTCCTTAGCCTGGGTGTTTGTCTGTGTACGGTAACAATGCTAAGAAACGCGCACGTTTTACCGCTGTCGTTAATTGGCGTTGGTACTTTGCTTTTGTGCCTGTCATACGGGCTGGAATAATTTTTGCGTTTTCTGAAATGAAATCTTTCAGTAAATCCACGTCTTTGTAATCTACTTCTTTGATGCCTTCTGCACTAAAACGGCAGTAACGGCGGCGTTTGTACATATCTCTTGCCATGGTAATACTCCTAAACTTTAATATTTAAATAAGCGCTATGTTCTGTATATGTATTACCAGTTGCGTACTTTTTGCACTTCGCTTAGCCAGAAAGCCAGCGACTTTGATTTGGCGTCCCAGTTGAATCGCTGTATTGGCTAGATCGCCTATCATCACAGCATTTATTTCACATTCAACTTTTCGCTTTAATCCTGCTTCTGTTACTTCCGAAGCATGCTGTAGCACAAAACTTAACAACGGTAATCCTGCTGGGGTGTATCGTAATGGCTCGATTGCCATCACTGCACCGCTCAACACTAATTTATTCAACTTACGCTGCTGCTGCCTCTGTTGTTGCCACTGGCGCTGCTGCAGGTGCATCTGCCAATACTGATTTAGATTTCTCTTCTTTCATCATTGGGCTAGGTGCAGTTACCGCGGTTTTAGTTGACAATGTCAAATGGCGTAATACAGCGTCATTAAATTTGAAGCCGTGCTCTAATTCTTCAAGCACTTCTTGACTACATTCAATGTTCATTAACACATAGTGCGCTTTGTGAATTTTTTGGATAGGATAAGCAAGTTGACGACGGCCCCAATCTTCCAAACGGTGAATGTTGCCACCGCCTGTGGTAATTTGCGTACGATAACGCTCAATCATTGCAGGGACTTGCTCGCTTTGATCTGGGTGCACAATAAATACTACTTCATAATGTCGCATGAAATCTCCTTTTGGTTAAAGCCACCCATATGCGTTGTGGTGTGGCAAGGTTAGAAAGTCCGCGATTATAGTGCAAAAGCACTGATGAATCAAATACTTTACTGATTGCAGCACAAATAAAAATGATTTCTCCCCTGAGACTAACAATTTTGTGTGTTGAAAGACCCTGTGATGATTTACTGCAACAAAGTCAGCTTTATAGTGACTAAGTAGTATATAAAAACTTTCCTAATTCTTGAGCGCAATATGTCAGCCAATAAACAAACAGAAATACATTATCAACCCATTGATTTTTCAGACAAAGTGGCTTTATTCATCACTAAAATGTTACGCTTTTTTGCTGATCAGTTTTTTAGTGGGCGTTACGGCCATCGAGCAGTTGTGTTAGAAACTGTGGCTGCTGTGCCGGGTATGGTGGGTGGTGCTTTGCAACACTTACGCTCTCTTAGACTGATGAAATCTGATCAAGGTTGGATTAGAACGCTGTTAGACGAGGCAGAAAACGAACGTATGCATTTGATGACTTTTGTCGAAATCGCAAAACCCAGTGCGATTGAGCGTTTTCTCATCGTGCTAGCGCAAGGCATATTTTATAATTTCTTTTTTGTGCTCTATCTCATTTCCAGCAAAACAGCACATCGCTTAGTGGGCTATTTTGAGGAGGAAGCAGTATATAGCTACACAGAGTATTTAGCAGGCATTGACAATGGTCAATATGAAAATATCAACGCCCCCCAAATTGCGATTGATTATTGGAAACTTGCGCCGGATGCGAAATTAAGAGATGTCATCATTGCTGTACGTGCTGATGAAGCCAATCATCGTGATGTAAATCATGATTTTGCCAATCAACTGTAAATTAGTTATCAACTATTTGCGCTGATGAAAGACAAATGCTGAAATCTCTAACACCCAAGACTAAAACAATCGATTATTGTGTTTATTTTCTAGATTTGGATCTTCTTTTGGTAAGGCATAAGGATCTGCAACGTAAGCAGGACCTTTCATCACCATTACCACCACACAACCAATAGCGACTGTACCCACGATAAACCAATAACTAAAAATCAAGCCTATGGATAAATAAATCGTTTTTTGTTTTTCTAAATCAATGGGTTGATTAAAAAAATATACGTAGGCCATTGGTAAAGCTGCAATCATGGTGCCGATTATCCAAATCAATGGGAGTTTTTTGAGCAAGACCCATTCTAGTCCGGAAGGAGTTTGTATAAACCCAGGTAATTTGGTGAAAAATCGACTCATAGTATGTTGATTAATCTTTGCGAGGTTAAGTTCAGCAATATGAAGGGATGATGCTTATTTTTTTATGGATTGCTGAATTTTTAGAAATAACATGGTACCAGCCAAACAAAAAGTGATGCTGTTGGCCAATATCAGTGGCCAATCCTGCTTGAATACACCGTACACCAACCACAAACCAATACCTGTAGTAAAAATGCTATACATGGTTAACGATACGCCGGATAAGTCACGTGTTCGATAAGATTGAATGACTTGCGGGACAAAGGAAACGGTAGTAAGTATGGCAGCAAGGCCACCTATAGCACTGACGAAATCAAACATAAAAACTATAATCCACTTTAAATTAACAAGTTAAATATTTGTTTAAATTACTCTTTTAAATCTGGCATTTCTGCACCAAACACTCTTAGCTTGAGTTTTTTCAATTGATCCCTAAAATCAGCCGCCTTCTCAAACTCTAGATTTTTTGCTGCATCATGCATGGATTTCTCTAAGCGTTTCATTTCTTTAACCAATTGCTTTTCACTTAAACTCTCATAATTAGCTTGCTCTTGGGCAGCTTTACGCTCGCGTTTGCCATCTTCGACATCATAAACACCATCGATAATATCTTTGATACGTTTTGTGATTCCTTTTGGAACAATGCCATTGGCTTCATTAAATGCTGTTTGGATGGTACGACGACGTGTGGTTTCGTCCATCGCCGCTTTCATGCTGCGAGTAATGCGATTTGCATAAAAAATAACACTGCCATTTAAATTACGTGCGGCTCGACCTGCTGTTTGAATCAAACTTCGCTCTGACCGCAAGAAACCTTCTTTATCCGCATCTAACACTGCTACCAATGATACTTCAGGGATATCGAGTCCCTCGCGCAATAAGTTAATCCCTACCAACACATCAAACTCACCCAATCGTAAATCACGGATAATTTCTACGCGCTCAACAGTATCGATATCACTGTGCAAATAGCGCACTTTAATACCATGCTCTGCTAGGTAATCTGTTAAATCTTCGGCCATGCGCTTGGTGAGTGTAGTCGCGAGCACGCGCTCCCCCACT
>NCGC01000005.1 GCA_002281475.1 Methylophilales bacterium 28-44-11 | reverse complement strand
CTAAAACCATATACCGTTCTTATGTGTATGTACAATAGCCCAGCCGCTGCGATTGCGACACATTTCTCTATCTCTGGTCCCAACCTTACATTTTCCACCGCATGTTCATCCTCTTCTGTCGCAATTGGTCAGGCCATGAAGGATATTCGTTATGGCGAAATTGATGTAGCGTTAGCTGGTGGGACTGACGCTATTTTGACGTATGCAAGCATAAAGTCTTGGGAAGCAATTCGTACCCTCGCTGAAGAAGATAAAGAAGACATTTCTGCTACCTGCAAACCATTTTCAGCAGACCGCTCTGGCCTTGTGATTGGTGAAGGCGCAGCGACTTTAATTTTAGAGGAACTCTCACATGCGCAAGCCAGGGGCGCGCATATTTATGCCGAAATTATAGGCTATGGCGCAGCCAACGATTTCAAACATATCGCAGTACCTTCGGTAGAAGGCCAAGCCGCCGCCATGCAAAAAGCGATTGACGATGCAAAAATAAATCCTCAATTAATTCAATATATTAACGCACATGGAACAGGTACAAAGTTTAACGATGAAACCGAAACCAATGCCATTAAACAGTTGTTTAGCGAACATGCCTATCAATTAGCCGTTAGCTCTACTAAATCTATGCATGGACATTTGATGGGCGCGGCTGGCGCACTTGAAGCAATTATTACTTTACTAGCCATGCAGCGAAACGAACTCCCCCCCACCATTAACCTTAAAAAGCCTGACCCAAAATGTGATTTAAATTATGTAGCAAACTTGTCACAAAAAGTTGAGAGTTTGGAATATGCCATGTCCAATTCTTTTGCTTTTGGTGGCACTGGGGCAACATTGATTTTTAAAAAATCAGTTTAATCACACTCAATCTAAAGTAATTGTGTAAGCTCTGCACGCCTATCAACAATGCCAAGTGATAAAACATTCTTAATTTTCATCGACTCGACATAAGGACTGAGTGGTGCAAATTGGTTTACCACTTTGTTTAACAAAAACAATTTGATGCAGATTAATTTAAATGCGTTTTCGAGTGTGTTATGTGAGCTAACGCACAGATTGATTGAAACTCGATGAGTATTATGCTTAAAAATAGGGGTTCGATTAGGCTCACCTGACATTCAACACATTTTGATTAAGGCAAAATTCATGCAAAAAAATATTATTAAACTCGCAATAGCAGCCACATTAGGGCTATCTTCTTTAGCTGTATCAGCTGAAGATATGTACCGTGGTGCTTGGTATGCAGTACCAGGTATTAGCTACATGGATACTGACAATGACCTTGAGGCAGACAATGGCCGTGGCGGCTTTTTAAGCATTGGTAAAGAAGTCAATCCAAGCTGGGATTTACAAGCGCGTTTAGGTCACAACCGTGCTGACGAAGATACTGGTTTACCTGGCGTAGGCGGTAAATACAAACAAACAACGCTTGGTTTAGATGCTTTGTATATGTTTAGCCGTGATAAATTCCGTCCATTCTTATTGGCTGGTGTTGGCGTGGCTCGTAATAATGTAGATTACAGCAATGCTGATCTTAGTGACAAAAAGGAAACTTCATGGATGGCTAGTTTAGGTTTAGGTGCGCAGTACTTAATCACTGAGCAGTTTGGTTTACAAGCTGATGTGCGTCATCAATGGAGCAGAGCTCAGGCTAAAAATGCTGCAGGTACTGTTGATGCAGATGGCACCATTGGTAATACGATTGCAAGTTTAGGCATGGTTTTACGCTTTGGTGCACCAGCACCTGTGGTAGCTGAAGCTGCACCAGAACCAGCACCAATCGCAGCGGCGCCAGAGCCAACACCAGAACCAGCGCCAGCGCCAGCAGCACCTGCGCCAGTTTCATGCGTTCCACAAGTAGAGACGATTACGCTTGAAGCTGAAAAATTATTTGGTTTCGACAAATCTACGTTGAAAGATACAACTGAAATTGACCAAGTGATTACAAAAATGAAAGAAAATGATGTTTTTGCTAAAGTTAAAGTGGTGGGACATACTGATAAGTTAGGTAGTGATGCTTACAACCAAAAACTATCAGAGCGCCGTGCAAATCAAGTACGTGAGTACATGATTAACAAAGGGATCGATGCAAATCGTCTAGTTGCTGTTGGTATGGGTGAAACTCAACCAAAAGTAAATTGCGATAATGAAAGAGGCCGTAAAGCACAAATTACATGTAATGCACCCAACCGTCGTGTTGAAATCGAAGCTACACGTAACGTTGAAAAAGGTTGCGAATAGTTTTTAAATAGTTAGTCAAAAAAGCCTCGCGATGCGAGGCTTTTTTGTTGATAAAACATACAGATTAAATTTATATTAGCTAGCTTAGAGTGTGCTACCTAAAATATAACCAATCACAATGCCAATGATGAGCGCGATTGTAAGGCCTCGATAGGTTAATACATCCTGACTGTAGCCACGACGAATGGCAATATAGGAGATGAGATAACCCAATGCATTGAGTAGCCAAATAACGGATAGGCTCAGAACCTTCACTAAAATTGGGCCGATGATGGGCACCAGTCCAATGACACCCACTACCCAAGCAAATGCGCCTGATAGCAAGCCAATGACGACCGTGCTGCCTGCAATCACTTTATAGTTGATGTGATAATGTATACCCAAAAAAATCAAACTAGCAATCAAGAGAAAAACTGGCAACATGACGCGCCAGTCTTTCCATCTAAACCGACCAAATGGGTTGGCCTCTTTTTGTGTCAGCTGATCGTCTTGCGCACCACTCATTCTACAGCCGCAGTAATTGGAATCACTTTCTTACCTGAACTCAAGGTATCTAAAGCTGCTTTGTATTCTGTCATTTGATGGAAATTTAAGTATTTATAAATTTCAGCGGTGTTGGCTAATTTATTGCCTACGGTATCCAAATACTCAGCATGCGTGGGCATGCGACCTAACTTGGCGCACACTGCCGCTAGCTCTGCAGACCCTAAGTAGACGCGTGCGTCTTTGCCCATGCGGTTATCAAAGTTACGAGTACTGGTTGAAAACACGGTGGCTTTGTCTGCGACTCGTGCTTGATTGCCCATACATAATGAACAACCTGGCACTTCGGTGCGCGCACCTGCAACACCAAAAATGGAGTACACACCCTCATCTCGCAACTGCGCCTCATCCATACGCGTTGGTGGTGCAATCCATAGACGCGTAGGAATATTGCCAGCGCCATCTAATACTTTTGCAGCAGCGCGGTAGTGACCAATATTGGTCATGCAACTACCGATGAATACTTCATCAATTTTGTCACCCACCACGGCAGATAGAAGTTTAATGTCATCGGGATCATTCGGGCATGCCACTAGTGGCTCTTTGATTTCATTTAAATCAATCTCAATCACATGCGCATACTCGGCATCCGCATCTGGTTTAAGCAATTCTGGTTTAGCCAGCCATGCTTGCATATTTTCAATACGGCGTTGCAAAGTACGTGGATCCTGGTAACCATCCTCAATCATATTTTGCATCAGCACAATATTGGAATTTAAGAACTCAATGACAGGGTCTTTGTTCAACAACACAGTACAACCATTGGCAGAACGCTCGGCAGAAGCATCTGCAAATTCAAACGCTTGCTCTACTTTAAGGTCTGGCAAGCCTTCAATTTCTAAAATGCGCCCATTGAATACGTTTTTCTTGCCTTGTTTGCCAACCGACAAAGTACCTTCTTGTATCGCGGCATAAGGAATCGCATTGACCAAATCACGTAAGGTAATGCCGGGCTGCATAGTGCCTTTGAAGCGCACCAAAACGGACTCAGGCATATCCAGAGGCATAGCTCCAGTGGCAGCAGCAAACGCGACCAAACCTGACCCAGCTGGGAAAGAAATACCAATGGGGAAACGTGTATGTGAATCACCACCCGTACCAACGGTATCAGGCAAAATCATGCGATTAAGCCATGAGTGAATCACACCATCGCCTGGTTTTAAGCTGACACCGCCACGGCTGGACATAAACTCTGGCAAGCTATGTTGTAATTTGATGTCGACTGGTTTTGGATAGGCTGCGGTATGGCAAAAACTTTGCATGACTAAATCGCTGCTAAACCCTAAACACGCAAGCTCTTTTAATTCATCACGCGTCATGCCGCCAGTGGTATCTTGAGAACCGACTGTAGTGGCTTTGGGCTCGCAATAACTACCCGGACGCACACCTTGACCCTCGGGCAAGCCGCAAGCACGTCCTACCATTTTTTGTGCTAAGGTAAATCCTTTATTAGAGACCACGGCTGGCGTGGCAGTAATAAAGATATCTGGCTCAGACATGCCCAACGCTTTACGCGCATTTGTGGTTAAGCCACGGCCAATAATCAAAGGAATGCGCCCACCCGCACGTACTTCGTCAGGCATGGTGATTGGGTTTAATTCAAACGTCGATATCACCTCACCAGACGCAGACAATACTTTGCCTTCATATGGTTTAATGGTGATGACATCACCTGTTTTCATTTTGCTTACGTCGCATTGAATAGGAAAAGCGCCTGAATCTTCTGCAGTATTAAAGAAAATAGGGGCTATTTTTGCGCCGATGACCACGCCGCCAGTGCGTTTGTTAGGGATATTTGGAATGTCATTGCCCATAAACCATTGCACTGAGTTGATGGCGGATTTGCGGGACGAACCAGTACCCACTACATCGCCTACGTATGCCAAAGGCAACCCTTTTTGCTTGAGAGACTCAATAATATTCAAACCGTCAGGCATTTTATTCACAAGCATAGCTTTAGCATGTAAAGGAATATCTGGTCGACTCCATGCCTCTTGTGCAGGGCTTAAATCATCAGTATTGGTTTCACCATCTACCTTAAACACCACCACTTGAATGGTGTCAGCCATGACGGGCTTACTAGTAAACCACTCCGCATTGGCCCATGACTCCATCAGTTGTTTTGCATGTGGATTACCCACTTTCATTTTGGCATCGACATCATGAAAAGCGTCGAACATTAAGATGGTATTTTTTAAGGCATTGACTGCTTGCGCTGCCATATTGCCATCCAAGAGTTCTACCAATGCCTGAACGTTATAACCTCCGAGCATGGTGCCTAACAGCATGACTGCCTTTTCGGCATTCAATAGAGGTGAACTTGCATTGCCTTTGGCGATATCAGCTAAGAAAGCTGCTTTGACATAAGCCGCTTGATCCACTCCAGCTGGAGTGCGGTTTTGCAGCAAATCCAACAAAAGTTTTTCTTGACCAACAGGAGGTTCTTTAAGCAACTCTACCAGTGAGGCAACTTGTTCTGCATTGAGTGGAAGTGGGGGTAAATGTTGTGCAGCACGTTCTTGCACGTGGGTTTCATACGCTTTTAACATGGTGTCTAGGCTCGATTAAAAAATAACTAAATCTATTATAAACCAGCCTAAAGCGTAATCAGTTTCACATATGTAAAAACTCGTTGTTTAGGCTAATTCGTTCTGTCTGAATATAACTCTTTGGCAAATGGTGTACTGCAGCTTTTACCACTAGCAGACGCTTCCCATTTGTCTAATAATTCTTTTTGGTACCCAGCGCCGTGCTGCTTTTCTAAGTAAGCACGCACTTCAAATACATCAGCAAATCCGTTGCGGTCTTTGTCCATCAGCGCTACTTGATCTTCAACAGTAGGGCCTATGTATTTACCATGGCTATCAGTCAAGTAATCCAGCATGCTATCCGCATGACTATTTAGTGAAATCAGTAATAAGCTCAACCAGTATATTCGTTTTAACATGCGATTCTCATTAGTCAATTTACGTATGCAATCTACGTATGATAGACCCATATTAAAGCAAATAGTGCTTAGGCTTATGTGACTTAATTCACACAGAGTGCTTAAATCGCACGAATCGCAATTTTGTTTTTCCACAATGCAGGACCAGTTTTATGTACCGATTCTCCATCTGCACTGACAGCAACAGTGACGGGCATATCTACCACATCAAACTCGTAAATCGCTTCCATGCCTAAATCGGCAAACGCTACTACGTGAGATTGCTTAATAGCTTTGCTTACCAAATAGGCTGCACCGCCGACTGCCATTAAATACACAGATTGATATTTCGCCATCACAGCCAAGGCATCATCGCCACGCTCTGCTTTGCCGATAGAACCCAACAAGCCAGTGTTCAGCATCATCTCGGTGTAGTCATCCATTCGAGTTGCAGTCGTGGGGCCTGCAGGGCCAACGGCTTCATCCCGCACCGCATCCACAGGGCCGACATAATAAATAAAGCGATTGCTAAAATCCACAGGAAGTGCTTCACCTTTCGCCAGCATGTTGGCGATACGTTTATGGGCGGCATCTCTACCCGTTAAAATTTTACCTGTGAGCAATAGCGTCTCACCCGCTTGCCAAGACTGTGTCTCCGCCTTGGTGACAGTATTTACATTCACACGTCTGGCCTGTGGACTTGGTGCCCAATGTACATCGGGGTAAATAGCCATATTGGGCGGCGCTAAAGCAGCCACACCACTACCATCTAAGGTAAAGTGCACATGCCTTGTGGCAGCACAGTTAGGGATAATCGCTACGGGTAAACTGGCCGCATGCGTGGGGTAATCTAAAATTTTCACATCCAGTACGGTCGTCAACCCACCCAGACCTTGCGCACCGATGCCCAACGCATTTACTTTTTCGTAGAGTTCTAGGCGCAACTCTTCTATCTTGTTGCTGGCACCTGTTGCTTTTAATACGTGCATATCAATCGGTTGCATCAAGGACTCTTTGGCAAGCAGCATCGCTTTTTCTGCACTACCGCCGATACCAATCCCTAGCATACCGGGTGGGCACCAGCCCGCGCCCATGGTTGGCACTACTTCTAACACCCAGTCCACAATGCTATCGTTTGGATTAAGCATGGCTAATTTAGCTTTATTCTCACTGCCACCGCCTTTGGCCGCAATAGTGACTTCAACCGTATTGCCTTGCAACAGTTCCACATGGGTAATCGCTGGCGTATTGTCTTTGGTATTTTTACGGGCACCTGCAGGGTCGTTCACAATACTGGCACGCAAGGTATTCTCTGAGTGCAAATAAGCGCGACGCACACCTTCGTTCACCATAGCATCCAAACTGAGGGTGCTTTCAAACTGCACCTGCATGCCCACTTTAACAAACGCCACCACAATACCTGTGTCTTGGCATAATGGTCGTTTGCCTTCTGCACACATGCGTGAGTTAGTTAAAATTTGTGCAATGGCATCTTTGGCTGCGGGCGATTCCTCAACTGCATAGGCTTCACCTAGCGCTTGAATATAGTCCTCTGGGTGGTAGTAGGAAATATATTGCAACGCATCGGCGATGCTTTGAATAAAATCTTCTTGCTTAATAGTCGTCATCTTGAGCTTTTTGCGGTTGCGATTGCAGAATTGATATCTTTACGCAAAATTTTACCATTCTTAGTACGTGGAAAGTCTTTTGCCAAATACACTGTTTTGGGTGATTTATAGGCAGCTAAATGTTGTTTGCCATACGCCAACAATTCATCTGGGCTGACGTTGACTTCTGGTTTTGTAATCACATAAATCACGACCAGTAGTTTGTCTTTTTCAAGTTCTTCACCTACTGCTGCGCAATCTGCCACTGCTGGATGGCCTTTGTATACGCGTTCAATCTCATAGGGTGAGACGCGATAACCAAAGCTTTTAATAATGTCATCCTTGCGCCCCAAAAACCAAATATAGCCATCTTCATCGTATTTTGCGTAATCTCCGGTGAAAAAGTAGCCATCATGTTTGTATTTTGCAGTTTCTTCTTCTAAGTTCCAATAACGTAAAAATAAACCGGGGTCATTATCTTTCACACATATCATGCCTTCTTCACCCACCGCCACTGGTTGCATGGTGTCTGGATTGAGCAATTGAATGTCGTGACCAGGTTGAGGGAAACCTGCTGAACCCGCACGGATGGGGCGGAATTGGCTTTGGGATAAGTAGTAAGAAAACTCACTCATCCCCACTGCTTCATATATATCTAACCCAAAACGCCCACGCCATTGTGAAAGCACTTCATCGGACAAATGCTCACCCGCGCTCATGTAATGGCGCAAACTAGGGATATCTGCTTGAGTGGCTGTGGTTTTTTGAATCAATTGGCGATAAATAGTGGGTACGCCAATAAAAATTGTGGCTTGATGCTTTTGAATCAAATCTAGCCACTTTTGTGCATCGTTTTTGCCTTCATGCACGATTACGGTTTTACCCAAATAGAGCGGATCCATCAGGCCAGTACCTAACACATAGGTCCAGTTAAATTTGCCGGAGTGCATGATGCGGTCTTGCACTTGGTGACTGTAATTAAACCAATATTGTGCAGCGGGCTGACGGCCTAGCAACGCCCGATGCGCATGTAATACGCCTTTTGGGTAGCCTGTTGTGCCAGAGGTATAGACTAAATAAGCCGGCTCATCAGATTTGCTTACATATGCAGGCTCAACGCTATCAATGTTGCGCATACAGTCTTCCAAATTTTGCACATGCAGGGTTGCATTTGGTATGACCGCTTGCTCTGTCTGGGTCAACAATACATGATTTAAATTTACAATATCGGCAGCGTTTTGTGTGATTTGAGCGGCCATTGCTTCCCAAGCCGCAGCATCAGTCACCAGCACCACTGCGCCGGAATCCTTGGCTAAGTATGCTACTTCTTCAGCGGTGAGCAAAGTAGAAGTGGGGACAGAAATCGCACCCATTTTCATGGCCCCTAAAAAGGCGATTGGATAATCCAGACTATTCGGCAAACGAATTAACACCCTGTCGCCAACCTTCACTCCTAAATTACGAAGCACTTGCGCAAACGCATCAGTGCGCTGTGCCAACTCTGCAAAGGTAATACTCGAAGTTCCGAGTGTATCGTCTTCCACAATCATCGCCAGCGCATTAGCTTGCGGGGTATTGAGATGCGTATCTGAACACGCTACGCCGATATTGAATTTAGCGGGTATATTCCAAACCCATTGTGGAAACAGTGTAAACATTATAAAAGTACTCCATAAGGCCAGTTTTGACGTACCACTTGTGCTGGTAGCAGTTGCAAGACATGCAGAGCAAATTCCATATCGCTGGTTTTGAGTGCTCTAAGCGCATGCGCTCTTAACAATGTTTGTAATGCTTTACCAAACATAGGCGGGTCTAGCATTTCACCTTCAAACTTAATCGCACCACCGAGCAAGGCATCTGCTTCAATCGCCGCTTTTAAAATGCTCACTTTCTGTGTCACTTCTGTAGGTGATGGTGTATACGCGGTTTTACATAAATGAATATGTCCAGGATGAATGACTTGTTTGCCAGTCAATCCCATTGCAGCTTCTTTGCACGCATGCTTATATACAATCCGTGATTCGTTATCACCATGCAAGTCTAACCAACGGCGCACATCATGTGGCTCTAAAAATTTTTCTGGCATGATATTGCTACCAATCAGCGTCTCTACTCCACCAATCACACCTTTACCTGCAATCCGCGCCTCGAATAGTAATTGGTTAATAAAGTAAAACAGCTCTTCAATCCAATTTTCTGGGGTGATATGTATGCCCATGGCTTTTGAGAAGTCATGAATACCAAACACCACATGTTTCACGGTGTTGTATTGCATCAATTCTGGTGCAATTTTGAGCGACTTTGGATGCTCAATAATCGGCTGAATCGTAATATTGGGGTTAATGCTAATCAGAAAGCTCGATAAATCTCGCACCTCGGCTGCACCATAGGCCTCGCCTGCTTTTGCTAACATGATTACATCAATGTAATCACTCATATCGCGGACTAGCTTCATATCTTCTTCGTACTCATCGGTACGGAAGGAATTAGCGCGAATCGCTATAGTCACGTGTTCATTGATTTTTCTGAGTTGTGGCAATTCTTTACGTAGCAACTCACGGCTCATTTCCTTTTGGCGGCAACCGTCTTCCAAGTCAAAAATTAAAGTATGGGCATTGGTAAAATGCGCATGTTTTTTCATGCGTGCAGACGCCTGCTCCATATCCTCGTATATGCCTAAACTTGGCGAATATTTTACTGGCGGGTAGTACAACTGAATGCCAGGCCAGTAATCCCCTAAAGCACTTGCATCCAGAGAAATAGGTTCTTCTCCTATGTGATGATGTTGAATCATGCTTCCCCCTGCGAATGATGTAAGCTGGCTAAGCTAAGTTTTTGTAGTACCGCCTCAAGGTGCGTCTCATGCTGCACTTTGCCCACACTTTGAATCATGGCCCAAAAATCGTTATCGGGTAGTTCTAATAACCCGTCAAACACTTCCATTTGTGCCAGTGTTAAACTGCCAAATTGCTCGGTTACAAAGCGTTGCAACACGATATCTAGCTCCAACATGCCGCGCCTGCAACGCCATGCTAAGCGTCTTTGCTCTGCATCCTGCATGATCTCTGCGTTTAACATAAGCGTCTTTCTATAACACTTTTAAGTTGAATAGTTTTTTTGGCTTCTTATCTTTTGCGCGCTCTATTTTTAGATCTTTAATTTTTGCAATCGCTGCATTTGGATTAAGCTTTTTCGGGCACACATCCACACAATTCATGATGTTATGGCAACGATACAATCGATAAGGGTCTTCTAAGTTTTCTAAGCGCTCTTCTTCCGCCTGATCGCGAGAATCCGCGATAAAGCGATACGCTTGCATCAAGCCTGCGGGGCCCACGAATTTATCTGGATTCCACCAAAAGCTTGGGCATGAGGTGGTACAAGCACCGCATAAAATACATTCGTACAAACCGTCTAATTTCGCGCGATCTTCTGGAGATTGCAAACGCTCAGTTTCTGGTAATGGATCATTATTTTCCAAATATGGCTTCACTGAGTTGTAATGCTCAAAAAACTGCGTCATGTCTACAACTAAGTCGCGAATGACAGGCAAGCCAGGCATAGGACGTAACACGATAGGCTGCTCTAAATCTGAAATTTTGGTGATACACGCCAACCCGTTTTTTCCATTGATATTCATCGAGTCGCTACCACACACGCCTTCACGGCAGGATTTTCGCAAGCTCAAGGTATCATCAACTTGTTTGATTCTGACCAATGCATCCAACAGCATTTGGTCACTATCTTCCAAGTCGATATCGTAATCCTGCATGTAGGGCTTTTTGTCTACATCGGGGTTGTAGCGATAGATAGAGAATTTCATATTAATAAACCCTTGTCTTAGGTATAAACGATTCCACCGTCAGAGGATTTAAACGCACTGGCTTATAGACCAAACGATGCCCCTCTTTGTAATAAAGTGAGTGAGTGAGCCAGTTCACGTCATCACGCTCTCCAAAATCTTCACGTGCATGCGCACCACGGCTTTCTTTACGATTTTCCGCCGCATGCATAGTAGCCACAGCCACTTCCATCAAGTTATCCAACTCCAAGGCCTCAATACGCGCCGTGTTAAATACTTTGCTCTTGTCTTTGATTTGCAAACGTTGCGCTCGCATCGCTACTTCATCAATGGCTGTAACACCAGAAGTTAATAGGTCTGGAAAGCGGAATACGCCACAATGTTTTTGCATGGTCTTGCGTAAGTCATTACCTACTTCTGCAACGCTTTCGCCTTGTGTCTGGTTTTCTAAACGTGCCATACGCGCAAGTGTTTTATCTGCGGCATCGCTTGGCAATGCTTTGTGCGCTTTGTTTTCACGCACCTCTTGTAACATTTTGTCGCCAGCGGCTTTACCAAACACCACCAAATCTAATAATGAATTTGAACCCAATCGATTGGCACCATGAACAGACACGCATGCACATTCACCCACAGCATACAAGCCATTTACCACTTGCTCAGATACGCCATCATGCAATACAACTTGACCATCTAAATTGGTAGGAATCCCGCCCATCATGTAGTGAGCAGTGGGCACCACAGGGATAGGGTCTTTAATAGGGTCTACACTTGCGAACGTTTTTGCGATTTCGCGAATACCGGGTAGTCGTTTATTAATGACGTCCTCACCCAAGTGATCGAGCTTCAAATACACTGCATCTTTGTGTTTACCCACACCACGGCCTTCTTTAATTTCTGTCGCAGTCGCACGTGAAATCACATCACGGCTCGCTAAATCTTTGGCATTGGGTGCATAACGCTCCATAAAACGTTCGCCCTCCGAGTTGACTAAATAGCCACCCTCGCCACGCACGCCTTCAGTAATGAGCACACCCGCATTGAGCACGCCTGTGGGGTGAAATTGCCAAAATTCCATGTCTTGCAAGGGCAAGCCTGCACGCGCTGCCATGCCTAATCCATCACCCGTATTAATAAACGCATTGGTACTGGCTTGGAAAATTCGCCCTGCACCACCGGTTGCAAGCAGCGTCGATTTGGCATGAATGAGATGTAAATCACCCGTTTCAATTTCGAGCGCAATCACGCCCAAGACATCACCATCGGCATCACGTATTAAGTCTAGCGCAAACCATTCAATTAAGAATTGTGTATTAGCGCGAATATTACGTTGATATAAGGTATGCAACATTGCATGGCCTGTTCTATCCGCCACCGCACAAGTGCGTGAAATGGGTTTTTCTCCAAAATTTTGGGTCATCCCGCCAAATGGACGTTGAAAGATTCGTCCATTTTCCAAACGATCAAACGGCATGCCAAAATGTTCTAATTCAATAATTGCTTTGGCTGCATTTCTGCACATAAACTCAATGGCATCTTGGTCACCCAGATAGTCTGAGCCTTTAATGGTGTCATACATGTGCCATAACCACTTATCTTCTGCCACGTTACCCAATGCCGCAGCAATACCACCTTGCGCCGCCACTGTATGCGAACGTGTTGGAAAGACTTTAGACAGCACGGCCACTTTGGCACCGGCTTCAGCCAATTGCAAAGACGCACGCAAACCAGCGCCCCCGCCCCCAATAATCACAGCATCAAATGTATGTTCTTGCATTGTCATCACAGCGTACCTATATTCAAATTCGTTAAAATCTCAAATTCATTAAAATCATCATGAGCCAAACTAAATCGACTATGAGCGCAAGCTCTACCAATAACTGTAAATATGACCTGACTGTGAGATTCGCCACATAATCTTTTAGAACATCACGCACACCCAGCCAAGCGTGCATGGTTAAGCAAATCCAAAAAATAAACGTCACCAAACGCCACCACCAAGGACTAAAAAACGCATACCATTCTTGGTAGTTAGCGGGTTGTTGAATCACCAACATCAACACAAATAACATGGTATACAAAGCCATGACGACAGCAGATAAACGCTGTGTTAGCCACTGGCGCATCCCTGGATATTGGTCTGTAAGTAATTCAATCAACATAAGTTGTTACCAAATACACCATGCAAATATCACCACGGAAACGCCGACCAAGCCCAAAACCACACGACTGGAAAATCGCGCTTTTTGTAAACTGGTCATCCAATGCACATCCATGGCCAAATGACGTATACCGGCAAAGAAGTGATGGAAAAATGCCCCTGCCACCACAATCAACACCACTTTAAATAGCCAATGCTGAAAATTATGCGTAATTTGGGCGTATTGCAGTTCACTCGCGAAAGATTGTTGCAACACCCAAAGCAACGCTGGTAACATCAGAAACAACAACATGCCACTGGCGCGATGCATAATCGACACCACCGCATTAATCGGTAAACGAATCGTGAATAAATTCAGATTCTTCGGGCGCTTTTTGGTGGCCTTTTTGGCAATCATTTTGCCGCCTCGGCCACTGCTGAAGATACACGCGCCATTAATCTTGGATCAAATGGTTTGGGTATAATGTAGTCTTTGCCGAAACTTAATGCAGTGAGTTGATAAGCTTGCAATACTTCTGCGGGTACAGGCTCACGGGCTAAAGCGCTCAGTGCTTTGGCAGCAGCAATTTTCATTTTTTCCGTGATTTGTTTGGCTTTTGCATCCAACGCACCGCGGAACAAATAGGGGAAACATAAAGCGTTATTCACTTGATTTGGAAAATCACTACGCCCAGTTGCCATAATCAAGTCATCACGCACTGCATGCGCCAAACTAGGCAATAACTCGGGGTCTGGGTTTGCCAACGCAAACACAATGGGATTGTTTGCCATATCTTTAAGTAAGCTGGCATCCAATGCATTTTTTGCCGATACACCAATAAACACATCTGCGCCCGGCATCACATCTGCCAATGCTTTTTGATTGGAAGGCGCTACCGCCAATTCACGATTGTTCTCATGCAAATCCGAACGGTCGGTATCTAATACGCCACTTCTATCCACCATTGTGATATTGGTGGCACCCATCAACTTCAATAGTTTTGCGCATGAACATCCTGCCGCGCCTGCGCCTAAAAATACAATTTTCACAGCGGCAAGTGTTTTGCCTTGTAGCTCTAAAGCATTGAGCAAGGCTGCTGCCACAATCACTGCTGTGCCATGTTGGTCGTCATGAAAAACGGGGATGTCTAGGCGTTTTTTTAACTCGTTTTCAATGTAAAAACAGTGTGGTGCTGCAATATCTTCCAAATTAATACCACCAAAGGTAGGCGAAATATTGACCACCGTTTGAATAAACTCATCTGGGGTTTTCGCATTAATTTCAATATCAAACACATCAATACCTGCAAACCGTTTGAATAGCACCGCTTTACCTTCCATCACAGGCTTGCTGGCAAGCGCGCCCATATCCCCCAACCCTAACACCGCAGTACCATCTGTAATCACAGCCACCAAATTACCCTTATTGGTATATTTGTAAGCGTTGGCTGGGTCAGCATGAATTTCACGCACCGGCTCCGCCACCCCAGGGGTATAGGCCAAAGATAAGTCATCTTGCGTGGCACATGGTTTAGAGGAATCCACACTGAGTTTGCCTGGTATAGGAAACTGGTGGTAATCAAGCGCGCGTTTTCTTAAATCGTCCATTGCTTATTCCAATTGGTAGATGTTTCTAAATTCAACTTTTCATATTTGAGTGTTTTTCAAAATTTGTTCCAGCTAGGCGGATAAGCGCAGACAGTACGAGTAGTACGGCAAGTGATATCCAACAACGCTGGGGTTAATTTTCAAAAGCACCATTACTCGAGTTCGCTCATGTAGTGATGATCATCGGTAAGGCATAGTCCAAGTCGCCACTCCATCGGCTTATCACCATAAGTGAACGATACGCGCTCGATACTTAACAAGGGGTAACCATCTTGCAATCCCAGTGCTTTCGCCACTTCTTTTTCAGCGCCAACGGCCTTTAACCGCTCTTCCGCACGAACCATACGTATGCCAAATTGCGATTCATACATGCTGTACATGGAGCCATTACTCTCTTCCACCTTGGCACTATTCAGGCCTTTAAAGGGTGCAGCTGGTACAATAATATGGTCATAGATCAGCGGCCTTCCTGAAAAAGTGAGCAGGCGTTTCACCTCTAATGTGGCTGCCCCAGCTTTAATATCCAATACTCTTGAAATATGGGCATTCGCTTTACTTTTCACACAGGACAAAAAGTCATTTTGTAGCATTTCCTTCTGACCTGTTTCTGCAGTTAAGCGTAAAAAACGCAGCTTAATGTCGTCTTCCTTATGGGTTGCTACAAATGTACCTTTGCCTTGGCGACGAATCAGTATATTCTCAGTGGCAAGACTGTCTATCGCTTTACGCACAGTACCTTGGCTCACCTTGTAACGTTGTGCCAAATCCACCTCACTTGGGATCATTTCGCCTGGACGCCATTCTCCACCGATTAAGCTCTGGGTGAGCAACACCTTGATTTGATCGTACAACGGCCGATAACTTGGCGAGTTAAATTGCTTATCCATATTGATTGTCCTGTGCATTAAGTTTTCGTGACCCATACAATTTCAATACCTTTTTCGTTATTCAACATATTGACCAGTCGCCAGATACAGTTTTGCATTTGCTTAGCAGGTCAAATTCCAACTAGACACATTTATATCATGGAGAAAAATTGTTGTCTAGTGTTTTATATCTTATATAAGACATAAGATATTTATTGACACACTTAGAACAACCTCTATATAATCAGTTTCACTTTCACTATTCACATTGGCTAATTATGGAATACTGCTTACGCCCTAGACGCTCCATGCTCTACGTACCAGGCTGCAACACCCATTATTTAGAGCGTGCTCGCACGCTTGCGGCTGACTCCGTCATTCTTGATTTGGGCGACCCCGTTCTGGTTGATGCAAAAAATCAATCACGTGAAAATGTAGTGGCTGCCGTTAAAAAAGGTGGCTATGGCCAACGTGAAGTGGTGGTTCGTGTGAACGACTTAGATTCTATATGGGGCGCAGACGACATTAAAGCAGTCGCCAATATTGGGGCGGATGCTATTTTGTTTCCTAATATAGAGTCTAGAGAAGATGTACTAAGAGCTCAGCAAGCATTAGATGATGCTGGCGGAAGTCATATACCAATTATGGTGATGATTGAAAGCCCGATTGCGGTGTTGAATGCAAAAGAAATTGCTTCTGCCTCAGACCGCATCATATGCATTGTGATGGCCACTTCTGACTTAATTTCGCAACTCCATGCCCACGTGACGCATGAGCGCTCAGCGATACTCACCTCACTGTCATTGGTTATTTTGGCTGCACGCGCCTATGGAAGATGTGTGATTGATGGCATTACCAGTGATTTTAAAAACATGCATTCGTTTGAATATGCATGCCGATTGGGACGAGACATGGGTCTCGACGGAAAATCATTGGTACACCCCGCACAAATCGCTTATTGCAACGATGCATATACGCCCAAAGCAACAGAGGTTGCGCATGCGCGCGGAATTATCAAGGCATTAAAAGAAGCTAACGCTTCTGGTCAAGGTACGGTAGTGGTTAACGACAAACTAGTTGAACATCACCACATCAAAGCCGCGCAACGCTTAATTCAATTACATGAAGCGATTGCAGAGTTAGAAGAAGATTTTATTTAAATTGAAGCCAAGAATTATCACGTCAGTAAAACTCACAGAGCAATTAAAGCCATCATGAAAGTGAAGTGATATGAGCAATACCAAAATCAACAGCGGTCGATATTTTGAAAACTTCACATTAAACGAAGTCATTCAACACGCTACCCCACGCACCATTACCTCTGGAGATAGTGCATTATATATTGCACTGACTGGCGCACGTAATCCGTTACATTGCAGCGCACCATTTGCGCACTCGTTAGGCTATCGCACAACACCAGTAGATGACTTGTTAGCGTTCCATATTGCCTTTGGCAAAACCGTACCAGATATTTCTGTCAATGCCGTCGCAAACTTAGGCTACGCCGATGTGCGTTTCAGCCAACCAATATTTATAGGCGATACGCTCAGTACATCTAGCCAAGTGATTGGCCTTAAACAAAACTCAAGTGGCAAAAATGGCGTGGTGTGGGTACGCTCGACAGCCATCAATCAACATCAAACGCCGGTCATGAGCTGGGTACGCTGGGTGATGGTACATAAACATGATGTCAACGCACCTGCGCCTGAGACTGTGGTACCTGAATTACCAGCATTTGTAGCGGCTAATCAATTGCATTTGCCCGACGATTTGACGTTTCACCCCGAAATTAGTCATGCAACAGGTGGTCAGCATTATTGGGAAGATTACCAAGTGGGTGAGCGCATCAACCACTCGGCAGGCATGACCATTAACGATAGTGACCACTCACTGGCAACACGCTTATATCAAAACAACGCACGCTTACATTTTGATGCCCATATGATGGCCAAGAACCCGATGAAACAACGCTTGGTGTATGGTGGCGTCATTATTTCTGCCTGCCGCGCACTGAGTTACGAAGGGCTAGAAAATGCGATTGGCATCTTGGCGATCAATGGCGGCACGCATGCAAACCCCAGCTTTGCCGGAGATACTATTTACACTTACACCGAAGTACTGGATAGCATGCCCTTGCCTACCCAACCACAATTTGGCGCATTGCGATTACGCATGGTGGGGTTGAAAAACATCTCACCAAATGAAGTGCCTGATGCAAAAACCTATAACAGCTATCACCCAAATGTTGTACTAGACCTAGATTACACCGTGCTAATGCCTCGGAAAGGAAAGTGAACCCTATGCAAAATAATAAACCACACCCTAATGAAGCTCTATTTGGCGGTGAAAAATCGTTTCCATTGATTCCCGCTTGTGAACATTTTGCAGGCAGTGAAAAACTGATACTTAAGGCGCTCAGCTTGCAAGACACTATTGGCAAAGTGTTTGATATCACTTGCGATTGCGAAGATGGCGCAGCCAGTGGTCAAGAGCGTGACCACGCAGAAATGATTGTGCGTGTGCTGAATTCTGATGCCAATAAATACAACATGGCTGGCGCACGGATTCATGACTATACCCACCCAGCTTGGGAACAAGACATTGATATTTTAGTGGGTGGTGCTGGCAAGGTATTAAGTTATATCACCATCCCCAAATGTACCGATATTAGCCAAGCCAAAGAAATGATTACCTATCTACAGAAAATGGCAACATTTCACGGTGTTGAGCGTGTGATTCCAGTGCATATTTTGATTGAGACGCATGGAGCACTCAATCAAGTACATGACATCGCCAAATTACCTTGGTTACAAGTATTGGATTTTGGTTTGATGGATTTCGTCAGTGCGCATCACGGCGCCATTCCAGCCAGTGCCATGCGTAGCCCTGGACAGTTTGAGCACCGATTGCTGTCACGCGCTAAAGCAGAAGTCGTTTCGGCGGCACTCGCCAATGGCGTTGTGCCTGCACACAATGTCACGTTAGATTTAAAAAATGTAGAAACTACTTACAGCGATGCTCTACGCGCACGTAATGAATTTGGATTTATGCGTATGTGGAGCATTTACCCCACACAAATTCAAGCCATTGTCGATGCCATGAAACCCAATTTTGACGAGGTTTCAGATGCCGCCAATATCTTGCTAGCTGCACAGGCAGCGGATTGGGGTCCAATTCAATATGCAGGAGAACTGCATGACAGAGCGACTTATCGTTATTTTTGGGAAATCTTGCAAAAAGCAAAACTCACCAATGTGTCGATTTCTGAAGAAGCCAATGTTGCATTTTTTAATGAGTCGTATTTTTAAATTAAGTATGGATTGAGTGATAGACCATGACACAAACACTTTCTGCTGGTGCCCGTTTTAGAGCGGCTTTGGCCGCTGAAAAGCCACTACAAATCATCGGCGCCATCAACGCCTATCATGCCATGCTTGCAACGCAGTCTGGTTTTAAAGCGATTTATCTATCTGGTGGGGGTGTCGCGGCAGCGTCTCTCGGTCTTCCAGATTTAGGCATTTCTTCATTAGAGGATGTATTAGTCGATGTGCGCCGCATTACTGATGCGGTGGACACGCCTTTACTGGTGGATATTGATACTGGATTTGGTGGTGCCTTCAATATTGCGCGCACCATTAAAAGTGTCGCCAAAGCAGGTGCAGCAGCAGTGCATATTGAAGACCAAGTGACTGCAAAGCGCTGTGGCCACCGCCCCAACAAAGCCATTGTGAGTTTAGAAGAAATGGTCGATCGCGTAAAAGCGGCGGTAGATGCAAGAACAGATGCTGATTTTGTGATTATGGCACGTACTGATGCACTGGCTGTGGAAGGATTGCAATCTGCCATTGACCGCGCCTGTGCTTGTGTGGAAGCCGGTGCCGACATGATTTTTCCTGAAGCAATGACCGAGTTAAGTATGTACAAGCAATTTGTAGATACCGTAAAAGTACCGGTGCTCGCCAATATCACAGAGTTCGGCGCCACGCCTTTGTTTACAGTGGAAGAACTCGCGGGCGCAGACGTCAGTATGGTGCTGTACCCCTTATCCGCTTTCCGTGCCATGAACCAAGCGGCACTGCAGGTGTATCAAGCAGTGAAAAAAGACGGTACGCAAAAAAATGTATTGGACACCATGCAAACGCGCATGGATTTATATGACCACCTTGGCTATCACGCTTTTGAACAGAAATTGGATGCGCTTTACAAAAAATAAATAGGTGGTGGTGATTGCGTCTTTACGCAGTGGCTCAAACTCTTGCTGTATTAATAAGTATTTAGCAATTGTGTGCAAGCCACACTCACCCTTATCTTAATTAAGAATATGAAGGAGAAAGTGATGAACACAACTAACGATCAAATTGTCACGACTGAAGCCCCTAAAAAGAAAAAAGGTGTGGCACTTGCTGGCGTATCTGCTGGCAGTACCGCCATTTGTACGGTTGGCCATACCGGTAATGATTTGCACTATCGCGGTTACGATATTATCGAACTGGCAAAACATGCTACGTTTGAAGAAGTCGCTTATTTGTTGATTCACGGCGAGTTACCCAACCATGGGCAACTAGCTGCGTATCATCAAAAGCTCAAAAAGCTACGCGGCCTGCCCAATGCGCTTAAAACCGTATTGGAACAGATTCCAGCCAATGCGCATCCAATGGACGTGATGCGTACGGGTTGCTCTATGCTTGGTACATTAGAACCAGAAGCCGCTGATCGCAATACAGAAGCTGCGAAAACACTAGGCGATCGCTTAATTGCTTGCTTTGGTTCAATCTTGATCTATTGGTATCACTTTAGCCACAAAGGCGTGCGTATTGAAGTGGAAACTGATGACGATTCAGTAGCCGCACACTTCCTACATTTGCTACATGGAAAAAAACCATCGGCTTTGCATATCAAAGCCATGAACACCTCTCTGGTACTCTATGCAGAGCATGAATTTAATGCCTCAACTTTTACTGCAAGAGTGGTGTCAGGCACACTATCCGATATGTATTCATGCATTACTGCTGCGATTGGCGCACTGCGTGGACCAAAACATGGCGGTGCCAATGAAGCCGCGATGGAAATCATTGAGCGCTACCAAAATGCCGATGAAGCCGAAGCCGATATCATGGCACGCATGGCACGCAAAGAAATCGTCATTGGCTTTGGCCATCCGGTTTACACCATCGCCGATCCACGCAACGAGTCTATTAAAGGCGTGAGCCGCGCCCTGTCTGAAGAAGCTGGCAATATGAAGCTGTTTGATATCTCTTCTCGTATTGAAGATACCATGTGGCGCGAGAAAAAAATGTTCCCCAATTTGGATTGGTATAGCGCCTCTAGCTATCACATGATGGGCATCCCGACAGGAATGTTTACGCCGATTTTTGTAATTTCACGCACCACTGGCTGGATTGCACACGCGATTGAACAGCGCATTGATAACAAAATTATTCGCCCGAATGCGGAGTACACAGGGCCAGATAACAGAGCCTTTGTCCCGCTCAATCAACGATAAATTATATTTGTTACGTTTTGTGCCTTTAGCATGTGCTTTAAAAGATGAAGCACAAGGCACAAGGCGCGCAAAAACCGGAATGTACACGAAGTACATGAGGATTTTGAGCACCGAGCAACGTAGTGATTCGCTTTTAAACACTTTGATAAAGGTATAAAATATGAGTGCACATATTTCAAACGTAAGACCACAGCCCGACCAAGTCATCGTCGATATCGCCAATTACGTTGCCGATTACGAGATCAAATCCGATGAAGCTTTTGATACTGCCCGCAATTGCTTAATGGACACGCTAGGTTGCGGTTTTGAGGCTTTGGATTACCCAGCTTGCACTAAGTTATTGGGTCCAGTGATTGCTGGCACGATGGTGCCAAATGGCGCCAAAGTACCAGGTACTAGTTATCAACTCGACCCCATTTTAGCCGCATTTAACATTGGCGCGATGATACGTTGGCTAGACTTTAACGATACGTGGCTAGCCGCAGAATGGGGTCATCCATCGGACAACTTGGGAGGTGTTTTGGCAGTAGCAGATTACATATCCCGCAAAAATATCACCGAAGGAAAAACGCCGTTGACCATAAAAGATGTGCTCACTGCCATGATTAAAGCGCATGAAATTCAAGGCATATTAGCATTGGAAAACAGCTTTAATCGCGTGGGCTTAGACCATGTGATTTTAGTCAAAATCGCTTCAACCGCAGTCGTTACCAAGCTATTGGGTGGCAATAAAGAAGATATTATCAATGCAGTGTCCAACGCATTCGTGGATGGCCAAAGTTTGCGTACTTATCGCCATAGCCCGAATACTGGCTCCCGTAAATCATGGGCGGCGGGCGATGCCACCAGCCGCGCAGTGCGATTGGCTTGGATGACATTGCAAGGTGAAATGGGCTACCCCTCAGCGCTCACCGCAAAAACATGGGGCTTTTACGATGTGCTATTTAAAGGTAACGCCTTTACATTCCAACGCCCGTATGGCTCCTATGTAATGGAGCAAGTACTGTTCAAAATCTCGTTCCCAGCCGAGTTTCACGCGCAAACGGCAGTAGAGTGTGCGTTCCAATTAAACGCAGAAGTCGGCAACAAACTGCAAACATTGGATCAAATTGCGCAAATCGACAAAATCGTCATCACCACGCACGAGTCAGCAATTCGGATTATTGATAAGACTGGCCCGCTAGACAATCCAGCTGACCGAGACCACTGTATTCAATATATGGCGGCTATTGGTTTGTTAAAAGGCAGCTTAACCGCGCAAGATTATGAAGATGCCGTAGCCGCAGATCCTCGTATCGATGCTGTTCGCGCGAAAATGGTGTGTGTAGAAAAAACAGAATATACAGCCGATTATCACAACCCTGAAAAACGCTCGATCGCGAACGCCATTCAAGTGTTCTTTAACGACGGCAGTAGCTCAAGCAACATTGCAGTCGAATACCCAATTGGTCATCGCCGCCGCCGTGGTGAAGGTATTCCTGAGCTGGTGAAAAAATTTCAAGTGAATTTGGCACGCCGTTTTGATACGAAAACGCAAGCTGACGTATTGGCGCTATGCTTAGACCAAAGCAAATTGGAGTCTACACCAGTGAATACCTTTGTCGACATGTTGAGCTTTGCTTAACCATCTGTTTTCGTAGCTTAAGCATTACAAAAAGCGTAAAATAGCGTTTTTTCTAAAACGCTATTTTTTCTTTTTTTATGTCACTTACCACCCTCAATGCACTCTCCCCTCTCGATGGCCGTTATCAATCAAAACTTGATGCCTTACGACCATTTTTTAGTGAATATGCTCTAATTAAGCATCGTGCATGGGTAGAAGTAGAGTGGCTTAAGGCCCTTGCGGCAGCCGCTGATTTAAAAGAAATTGCGCCATTTAGTGCTGACACCATTCAAGAATTAGATGCTGCGATTGGCCAATTTAGCGAAGAAGATGCCGCACAAGTCAAAGCGATTGAAGTGCGCACTAACCACGACGTCAAAGCGCTGGAATACTGGTTGAAAGAGAAATTTGACGGAAATCCAGAAATTAAAAAAGCGAGCGAATTTATCCATTTTGCCTGCACTTCAGAGGACATCAATAATTTGTCGCATGGCTTGATGCTAAAGGCCGCGCGTGACACGGTGATGGTGCCATTTTTAAACAATCTAATTGCCCGCTTATCTGAGCTGGCTAGCCAATTGGCTGACCAACCCATGCTGTCACGCACACATGGTCAAACTGCTTCACCTACTACCATGGGTAAAGAGCTAGCCAATGTCGTCTACCGCCTACAACGTCAACACAAACAATTAGTGAGTAATGAGATGTTAGGCAAAATCAATGGTGCAGTGGGTAATTTCAATGCACATTTGTCGGCCTACCCAACTTTTGATTGGGAAAGCTTCGCAAATACATTTGTGACTTCATTGGGACTTACTTATAACCCAATGACTATCCAGATTGAACCACATGATTATATGGCAGAGTTGTATGACACGCTTGCGCGTATCAATACCATATTGATTGATTTGAACCGCGATATTTGGGGCTATATTTCTGTCGGTTACTTTAAACAAAAAGTCAAAGCAGGCGAAATTGGGTCTTCTACCATGCCACATAAAGTGAACCCGATTGATTTTGAGAACTCAGAAGGTAATCTGGGCATGGCCAATGCAATCTTAAGACACATGGCAGAAAAATTACCAATCTCACGTTGGCAACGTGATTTAACCGACTCCACAGTATTGAGAAATATGGGCGTTGGCTTTGGCTACACCTTGCTGGGTTACGACTCTTGTTTACGTGGTTTGAACAAACTAGAAATTAACGCTGCTAAATTGGCAGATGATTTGGACAATAGCTGGGAAGTCTTGGCAGAACCGATTCAAACGGTCATGCGTCGTTATGGTATAGAAAATCCATACGAACAATTGAAAGAACTCACCCGTGGCAAAGGTGGTATTAACAAAGCGTCTTTACACGCCTTTATAGAGACACTTAAAATTCCTGCAGAGGCGAAAGCGTCTTTGTTGGCAATGACACCGGCTAACTATATTGGTAAAGCCATAGAATTAACGCAATCCAACTTAACTTAGGGTCTATTGCCTATCGTTGTAAATACATACATTGAGTCATTTACCTGCCGTTGGACACAAACGCCTGTGCATATTTGTGTCCTGTGTTTACTCTGTGTATCTATTTTATGCTTTCCACAGCGGTCTTTAGCAGAGACTACTACGCTTTTTCAAGTCAAAAAATCATTACCTTATCAATCCATCTTTAAGCTAGAGGAAACACCTGGGCAAGCGGTAGATACTGGCAAAATCAAAGATATTTTGAAATTGCATCTTGCTATTCATGAAGCGTTAGATAACCCAAGGTTAGATCAATCTGAATGGCTAAGGCTCATTCAAAAAACGCCACAGGACGTGAAAGATTTATTAGTTACCGAAGGCTATTTTTCACCTAAAGTCAGCATTACACCGTCTACCAATAATGACGCCATTTTTGTCATCACACTGAACACCAGAACCACCGTGAGTGAGGCCAACCTGGCTTTCAAAGGCGATATTGCTTCTGCAACAGCTGACCAACCACCCACAGTAGATACATTACAAAGCATTTGGCAGCTACCCAAAGGCAAACCGTTTACACAACAGGCGTGGTCTGAAGCGAAAGGCAGTTTACTGACGACGATGCTTGCAGAGCGTTACCCCAACGCAAAAATTGAACAAAGTTTAGCGAAGATTGACCCCAAAACCAATCTTGCAGAGTTATCCCTGACATTTGATAGTGGCAAAAGTGTGCGCCTAGGCCAATTACAAATTAATGGCTTAAACCATTATCCTGAAAGCCTGATTACCAATCTTAACCCGATTCAATCTGGCGATCTGTATAGTCAAAGCACATTGTTACAGTTTCAAAATATCTTGCAAGATACGGGTAAATTCAATCGGGTCTCGGTCAGTGCTACCACGCAACAGCTTTCTGAAGAGGGCCTTGCAAAGGTGATTGTGGAGGTAGAAGAGCGCGAGCAAAAAAGCGTGAGTATTGGGGTAGGTGCCAGTACCAATACGGGTGCACGCGTGGTGTTGAACTACACAGACCGTAATTTATTTGATCGCGGACTATTGTGGAATGCATCTCTACGTTTAGAACAACGCCTGCAAGCCGCGACTTCCAATATTAATTTCATGACCGACGCAGATGGCTATCGCGATAGCATCAACAACAGCTTAGTCAGAACAGATGTGGAAGGACAAATTACCAGTGCTATGAATAATGGTGTGAAACGTACATGGGGCAATCGGAATTTTGAGCAATTTGTGGGCGCAAACTTGCTCTACGAATTTTTAACCATTGATAACGAGTCTACCGAATTTAATAAAGCAGCCACGTTTGCCTATGGCTTAAATTTGCGCAAATTAGACAATGACCAGATACCGACAAAAGGGGTGATTTTTTCATCACAATTTCAAGTCGCGCCAATTGAGCGTTTATCCGATGGACGTTTTTTACAATCACAAGCCAAGCTACAAGGGTTTTACCCACTCAGCGATAGCACGCAATTTTTGGGACGATTAGAAGTGGGCCTCGTCTCGGGGTCGATGAGCGTGCCTGCTACTTATTTATTTCGCGCTGGGGGCGATCAATCGGTGCGTGGCTATGGTTTTCAATCGTTGGGGGTTAAAGACGGTGATGCAACGTTAGGTGGCCGTGTTTTATTAGTGGGCAGTACCGAAGTGGTGCAATGGTTGACCAACGCATGGGGCGCAGCCGCATTTATAGACTTTGGTAACGCAGCCAACAGTTGGCGTGATTACGAACCCGCTTATGGGTATGGCTTAGGCGTGCGTTGGAAAAGTCCTGTCGGCCCAGTCGGCGCAGACATTGCATATGGTGAAGCAACCAAAGACTATCGCTTACATTTTAATTTGGGAGTGAGTTTTTAATTGTTAGCTTTCAGTCAATATTTAAACGTACTTAAACTAACATCATGGCGAATGTTAAGGACATGCTTGGTTATTTGCATGAGCTTAAGCATTAGCATTACACCGCAAATTGTCATGGCCGCCAATTTAATGATGTATTCCAACGTCAGCGAATTTGAAATGGATTTGGGCAATGCCGTACTGCGCGTTGACCGTATTGACTCTAACTTGTCGTTGAGCCTCAATACCTCTGGTGAACTCACTATTTCACGTTTTCACGCACAACGCGCCACGCTCACTTTTAAACCGCAAATACCCAAACAAATAGATACAAAAGACAATCCCATTGCACGTGCCCTGCCCGAACGCATTGATTTGCCATTGCCTATTTTGCTTGAAAAAGGATTGATTGATGCGCTGGTGATTGTACAAGCAGATGAAACCCAAACCATGCGGGCAATCACCTTCAAGCTGCATGCCAATGACCAATCCCTTCACCTTGCACTGCAAGTCGCAGAAAGCCCATGGGGGCAATTGAACACTGAAGTAGAGATGGAGAATAAAAAACCATTTGCATTGCGTGGCACACTGATGGCAGAACAAGCAGACACAAACACACCTTATCAACTCAAAGCAGGTATCAGCGGTAACCTAGCGCAACTGCATCTGCATGCCTTACATCACTACCAGCCTACATCAACGCCATTTTTGTTAGTCCCCGCTACCGATACACAGCAGAGCAACTTGATCACACTAGATGCGGACGTTAATCTTCAAGACCAAATGCCTGCTAGTCTGCAAATACAGCTAAAAGCGCTCGATACAAAGTATATTCACCCGCAACTTGTCGGACAACTTAATGTTTCCCTGATTGCCAATGGCGCACTCAGTGGGCAGCAACCTATGCAGGTCATGGTTGAATCAAACAATAGTGATATCAACCAACATCCACTCGTATTAAATGCGCGGGCTACCTTGGTCGATTTTGTACTCACCAATGTTGACCTGAATGCTCAACTTGCAAGCAATCAATTGAAGATATCGGGCGGCCTCGACGCCAATGATAACAATCAAAATACCTTACGCTGGGTTGCAGATTTACCAGCTTTAGATCAAGTGATGACAGCATTTTCGGGGGCATTGAAAGCCAATGGTGAGATTATGCATGTGGCCGATGGCTACCGGTATCAATATCAATTGGATGGCAAAGAACTGCGTTCACCTAACCAAATGCACATCCAACAAATGAGTGCCAAAGGACAGTTCTCCACCATAGAGACTGATCCACTCATCTCCAATGTTGCAATCGTTGGCCTCACCAATGGCGACCCAGAAGATTTTGACAACAAGCCGATTAATGCGAAGTTCGATTTAACCGGTAGTTTGGCGCAACATCAATTGGCGATAGACATTGCAAACGCAAATGAAAACGACCCTAGTTTTGGCGTAAAAAGCGTGATTGAGGGAGCATTAAACGGTGAGCAGTGGCAAGGCGCTATTCTTAACTTGGTCAGTCAAGATGAAAAAACGTTGCGTTTAGCACGTCCAGCGCCCATGTCATTTAGTCCTAGAGCAGGGTTTACGCTCAATGATATGTTGATGCAAGTGCTTGATGGTCAAATTCAATTAGATTCTTTTGTCTATCAACCAGCGGGGACACAATCTTCAGGTAGTCGCTCGACAAAAGCAGTACTCAGCACTCAAGGGCGTTTACAACAATTACCCGTGCAGGTCATACAAGATTACTTGGGGCTTGCAAGCACCCATGCTGAAAACACGCTCACATTGAATGGCGCTTGGCAAATCAAGCTTGCCGAGCAAGTCAATATGGATATTTCACTCACACGTGCAGGTGGCGACATTGTTCTGCATGACGTGATTAAGCAAAATAAGCAAGCCATGGGTTTAAATGCGCTCGCTTTCAAGATGACTTCGGTGAACAATCAACTCAGCGCAGAAGCCAATTTAGCCTCTGACTACGCCGGCACCATGCAAGCCAAACTGAATACCTCGTTTACCAGCACGCCCAATGGTTACGTACTAAGCCAGCAAGCGCCATTGTCTTTCAAAGCAGAAGCCAATTTGCAACATTTAAATTGGCTCACCTTACATGATACAACTACTAATATAGAGGGCACGCTGTCCTTGGCGATGGATGCCAATGGCACACTCGGTGCTCCAAAATTGGCGGGCTATGTACGTGGTAGTGCCTTGTCTGTCATTATTCCTAGCCAAGGCATCGCACTCGAAAATGGCGTATTAGATGCCTCATTTTTAGATGAGACCTTTACTGTGAAACAACTCGATTTTGCTGGGAAAACCGGAACACTGCATGCGCAAGGAGAAACAAACTTTATCCAACGCCCCTTGCAATTGTCACTCAAAGTACAAGCCAATCGATTGACAGCATTGTCACGTACCGACCGTTTTGTCGTCGTGAGTGGCGATGGTGAGATGAATGTCAATGGACAACGCGCATTGATTGATGGGCAATTTAAGGTGCATCGTGGATTATTTGAGTTACCGAAAGCTGGCCGACCCACATTAGATGATGACGTCGTCATTATTGGAAAAGAGGACCCGCAAGCGCGCGCTAAAATTGGCATTACGTTTGGTGCACTCACCATTGATTTTGGCAATAAGCCCACTATTCCTTACGATGAAAGTCGCCAATTTATTCTACGTGGGCAAGGCGTCAACGGCGCGCTGAGTGGTCAAGTGAGATTAGCGGGGAGTTTGCAACAGTTAGAGGCGTTTGGCGCATTAGAAGTGAATGGCACTTATTTGGCGTATGGGCAACTACTGAACATTGAAACGGGTCAGATCAATTTAAGTGGTCCCATTTCAAATGCTGGGTTAAATATTTTGGCGATGCGTAATCTCACACCAACACGAGTGGGTGTGAGATTAACTGGCGATGTAAAAACACCGCAGCTGAAATTGGTGTCAGAACCGGAAACTTCTAATGACGATAAACTCTCTTTATTGGTACTTGGCAGGCCCATGTCTGAAGCTGGCAATAGTGAACTCGCGTTACTTTCAGTTGCCGCTGGCGCCTTATTGTCGCAAGGGGATTCTGTGCCTCTGCAATCGCGCATTGCGAACATGGCGGGTTTGGATAGTTTAGACATCAAAGGTACCAGTGATACGGATTACAGTGTCAATGTGGGTAAACGCATTTCAAGACAACTGACCATTGGTTATGAAAAAAGTATTTTTGGTTTGTTAAACGTAGCTAAACTGACTTATCAGCTCACCAAAAGAATTGCAATTGAAACCAAAGCAGGTTCTGAGAATGCTTTGGATGTTGTGTATAGTTTTAGTTTTGATTAGTCCACATTTTTTAAAGGCAATGCCATGACCGAAATTTTAGTATTGTATTATTCACAAGGTGGCGCTGTGCGCGATATGGCACAGCTGATTGCAAGGGGTGTGGAAAGTGTCAATGGCGCCAAAGCGCGCATCCGAACGGTGCCCAAGGTGTCAGCCAACTGTGAGGCAACTGAACCAGATATTCCTGCTAGCGGCGCTCCCTATGTTGAGTTGGCAGATTTAGAAGCTTGTGCTGGCCTAGCATTAGGTAGCCCAACACGCTTTGGTAACATGGCTGCCCCCATGAAATACTTTTTAGATGGAACTGCGGGCTTGTGGCTAAAAGGCGCTTTAATTGGCAAACCAGGTGCTGTATTCACTTCGAGCGGATCTATGCATGGTGGCAATGAATCCACATTATTGACCATGATGTTGCCGCTGATGCACCATGGCATGCTCATCTTGGGATTACCGTATTCTGAACCGATATTGAGCAGCACAAAAACAGGTGGCACCCCTTACGGTGCAAGCCATATTGGCGGTGCAATGGACGACCAACCTATTTCTGAGGATGAGCGTAAATTATGCATGGCCTTGGGCAAGCGTCTTGCCGAAACCGCACTTAAGCTTCAACCATAAATGGCACTAACTTCACTATGTCGCTCACATTAGAAGCACAACAGTTTTTATTTAGTACACAATCTGGCATACTTTCTACGCATTCAGAAAAGTTTGCGGGCTACCCTTTTGGCTCTGTCGCACCCTTTGTGTTAAGCCACCAAGGCATGCCCACCATTCTTATCAGTAGCATTGCAGAACATACCAAAAACATCATCCATAACGGCCATGTGTCTTTACTGGTATTTGCCGGCGAAGAAGATTTGCAAGCCAATGCCAGACTTACCTTATTGGCAAAAGCTGAACAAACCGATAAGAATAACTTACTGATGCGTGAACGCTATTTGCGTTACATGCCCCAAGCTGCTCAGTATTTTGATATGCATGATTTTACTTTTTATACGCTCTACATCACGCATGCGCGCTATATTGCTGGATTCGGCAAAATGGGTTGGATCAATGGTGAAGATATCCTACTGCCCACGCAACCGCTATTTATCGAAGAAGCAAGTATTTTGGACCATATGAACACAGATCATCAGCATAACTTAATCGCTTATTGCCAGCATTACCATCAAGTGAACACAGATAGGGTAGAAATGATAGGCATTGATCCATTAGGTTTTGATGTACGGACGCAACAGTCACAACGTTTGCGTTTTCCTTTTGCAGAACCCATTAGCAATGCGGAAGAAGCAAGAATTGCGCTTATCGATATGGCAAAGGCGTGCCGCGTATGATGCAGACATTACGTTTAGGCGCCAGCGTCAGTTTAATTGCGTTGATTACGCTATGCTTGGCTTGGGAGCTCTGGCTGGCTCCCTTCAAAGCAGGTGGTAGCATGCTTGTTCTCAAAACACTGCCGTTGCTACTGCCATTATTTGGTATTTTAAGAGGGAATCGCTATACCTATCAATGGGCTTCCATGTTGATTTTGCTTTATTTCACTGAAGGTATTGTGCGTGGATGGTCTGAGCAGGGGTTGTCGGCTTATTTAGCAGGTTTAGAAATATTGCTCAGTATTGTCTTTTTTGGGTGTGCGATTTATTACGCAAAATGGATAAAAATTGACTCACTTTCACAAAGTGAAGTCAGTGATAAGTAAGTGCGCGCGATTTAGAACAGCGCGCCATATAATGATGTAGCCAAGCAGGCACTTAACAAAAGGTTTATTTTAAGTGATTTGTCCGCTGACAATCGGCTTAAAACCATTATAATTAAAGCATGCGAATTTTAATTTCTAATGATGACGGCTATTTTGCACCCGGCCTCAATATCCTTGCCACACATTTAGCTAACATTGCCGACATCACGGTGGTGGCCCCAGAACGAAATCGAAGTGGCGCCAGCAATTCACTCACCTTAGACCGCCCGTTAAGCGTACGTAAAGCCAGCAATGGTTTTTTTTACGTGAATGGTACACCCACAGATTGTGTTCACATCGCACTCACGGGCTTGATGGATGAGATGCCCGACATGGTCATCAGCGGCATTAACGATGGTGCCAATATGGGAGACGACACCATATACTCTGGTACTGTAGCGGCAGCCATGGAGGGCTACTTACTCGGCATCCCCTCGTTTGCGGTATCCATGTCACAACACAACCCTGTCCATTTTGAGACTGCTGCTCGCATCACCGTTGAGCTAGTGCAGCAATATGCCAAGACCAAAATAAAATCGCCCCCCTTACTCAATATCAATGTTCCCGATGTGCCGTATGAAGAAATTCAAGGTCGCTCTATCACTAGATTGGGTAAGCGCCATAAAGCGGAACCTGTGATTCAGTTAAAAACCCCACGTGGTGAAACGGTTTACTGGGTAGGTGCAGCTGGACAACCGAATGATGGCGGAGAAGGCACCGATTTTTACGCGATTGCGCACAACCATGTCTCTATTTCTCCCATTCAAGTTGATTTAACCAAGCATGGACAATTAGACGAGTTGAAAGACTGGATGAGCAAGTAATTATCATGGCACTACTGCGATCTTCCTCTAAATCCGGCATTGGCATGACCTCCTCTCGCACACGCGAGCGCATGTTGACGCGACTGCGTGAACAAGGCATTAAAGACGAAGTTGTTTTATCCGCCATGGGTGAAATTCCACGCCATATCTTTGTAGATGAAGCCCTTTCGATACGTGCTTATGAAGACGTTTCGCTACCGATTGGTTTTGGACAAACCATTTCACAACCCTATACCGTAGCCCGCATGACAGAAGTGCTTCGCAACGGCGGCGCTTTAGGCAAGGTATTAGAAATTGGTACCGGTTGTGGTTACCAAACAGCTGTCCTTTCCAACATTGCAGACGAAGTATTTTCGCTTGAGCGCATCCGCCCGTTGGTGATGAAGGCGCGCAGTCACTTGCGTACACTCAAATGCACCAATGTTAAATTAGACCATGCGGATGGTAGTATTGGACTTGCTGAGTATGCGCCATTCCAAGGCATAATTGTGACAGCCGCAGCCAGTCATATCCCAGAAGAATTGTTGGCGCAGCTTGCAGTGGGTGGCAGAATGGTCATCCCGGTTGGTACCAGCACACAAGTGTTATATTTAATTGAACGTAGTGCTAAAGAATATAAACAAACCAAATTAGAAACAGTTAAATTTGTGCCCCTATTGGGTGGCACAAGCGCATAACTTATGATGTTACAAAAAACTTTACTCGTCATTGCATGCTTATCTCTTTTTGCATGTGCCACAAGTCCACCTGCTCCTGTGATTGAGCGCGAGTCTGGCGCTCAGAAACCCACGGCACCATCCAATAAAGAGAATGGTAGTGATAAGCCTGGTACTGATTGGCGCCCCAATAGCTATACCGTAAAAAAAGGCGATACGCTCTATGCCATCGGTTTAGAGTTTGGCTACGATTATAAAGAAATTGCCAGTGTGAATAATCTGAGCCCACCCTACGCCATCCGCGTTGGACAAAAGTTAAATTTACCAGCAGCGATAGTCAATACAGAAAAGCCTGTTTCTGTGACTGAAAATGAGGGTGTCGTAGTGACCCCCATCAAAGTAGAACCTATCAGCAATGAAACCAAAGCTGCGGCGCCTGCGGTGACGCCTATCTTATCGCAACCCAAGGCTATTCGTGAGCCATATAGCCTAGAAGCCTTAAATCAAACACCCGCTAAATCTACAGAGATAGCGAGCAAGCCTAGTGTGAGTAGCGATACAACTTCTTCCGCCACCAAACCTAGTGAAATCAAAGCAATCAGTGAAGATACTGTCACGTGGATTTGGCCCACCAATGGCAAAGTGGTGGCCAGTTTTAATGAGGCGTCCAATAAAGGCTTGGATATTGCAGGCGCCATGGGTCAAGCCATTAATGCGGCCAGCAGTGGTAAAGTGATTTATAGCGGTTCTGACCTGCGTGGCTATGGCAAGCTGATTATTATTAAGCACAATAAAACATTTTTGTCGGTGTACGCTCACAACAGTAAACTGCTAGTAAAAGAAGGCCAAATAGTCGCGGCGGGACAAAAAATTGCAGAAATGGGCAATACCGATAGTAATTCAGTAAAGTTACATTTCGAGATTAGGCAACAAGGTAAATCAGTTGATCCAGCCAAATTCTTGGCACAGAATTAATGTATTGCTTTCATGAGGAGCGCACATGGACCCCAACAAATATGCCAAGAACGCAAAGATAGACCCTAATAGTAAGTTAAGCACGATAATGTCTATCGTCAGTTTTTTACTGATGATGTTAGGGTTAATTGGACTTGGCATTGAGTTTTTTAAAGATGGCGGGCTCATTAAAACTTTATTCGGAAAGTTATTTGAATCCACGGTCGGAATGCTGATGATTCCTGTCATTATTTTTGCCGGATGGTTATTCAATCGATGGACTTCTTCCCCTAGTAAAACAGAGAAATCCAAAGCCGGTGATATTCCCATGTACATCATGATGGCAATCGGCGCCTACTATTTATTTCGCATTATCTTTACAGGTGGTTTTTAAATCACCTATTAATAAAAAAAGCCACGTTTAACGTGGCTTTTATATAACGTATAGATAATGAACTAGGCTTTTGGCTTGTTGACAGCGTAATACTCGCGTACTGGCGTCATGTCAAAGTCTCTCGCCCATTTAATGATTTCATCAAACGCAGGCGCACCAATCTCACCCACTTGTGCATGGATTCCCGCTTGTTCACGAATCACCAAAATACCTGGGATTTGATTCACTTCAAAATATTCTGAGATTTCTGGGTCAGCTTCTGTGTTCACCATACCAAATACAATGTCAGGATTGTTCGCAGCAGCAGATTCAAATGTAGGCGTAAAAGCAACGCATGGATCACACCAAGGTGCCCAAAAATCTACAATGACAAAAGGATTATTTTCAATTGTCTCTTTAAAATTTTCTTTATTTAACGCAACTACTGCCATACCAAACCCCTAATAAATTTTGATTAAAATTAAGCTTTCATTCTATCAGAGTGCTTTGCACATGTAGATGAACGCTGAGAATACGACACAAAAAAAATGTAACTTATGTATATGTACAATACGGTTTAAAGTGACTTCTTAGACACTATATCGACAAGCCATATGCACAAACAGTCTATTAAACAATAGCCTTATCCCACACCCCATTAAAAAACATCTCACCGAGTGGACGACGCTCCCTAGCTGCCAATTCACGCTCACGTAAATCATCTGGCAAACTATCAGCAGTTGTCGCAACACCTATCGTTACCATTGCCATCAATGTAAATGTATCTGGCACAGAAAACGCTGCTTGTGCTTTTGTCGCATCAAAACCACCCATCTGATGCGCAGCCAACCCTAACGCAGTAGCTTGCAAGCATAGATTTTCTGTAGCAGCACCTGTGTCATACGGTGCCCAACGGTTTGGTTTTTGGTTATGTCCAAACAAAGTATTCGCACAAATGAGCAACAGCACAGGCGCATGTTGTGCCCAAGCTTGGTTGCCAGGCACCAAGCAATCAAGGGCTTTTTGCCAAGCTTCTGGGTTCGTCGTTTTATCACACACGACAAAACGCCAAGGTTGGTCGCCAAAACAGGATGGCGCCCAGCGCGCTGCTTCTAGCAAACTGATGATTTGTGTTTGCGAAACAGGCTTGCTAGCATCATAGGCACGCGGACTCCAACGATTAGCAAGAATATCGTGAATGGGTGTTTGAGTGATAGCTGGTTTATGCATGGCAATCCTTTATATGGCTGAGTAAGTGTGACGTTTTTTAATGTAATGATTTTTTAAGTTGATAGAGTAATTCTAACGCTTGCTTAGGAGTCAGGTCATCCGGTTGCAGGGCTTCAATTGTTGATACAATTGGATGCAACACAACCGGCATAGGTTCCTCAACGCTGGTAAACATATCGTGCTGATGCGTGTTTTGTGCAATTTGATTATTTTCTAACTGTGTAAGTTTTCGCTTAGCCATTTGCACCACTATTTTGGGAATGCCAGCCAATTGCGCCACTTGAATGCCATAACTTTGGTTGGCTGCGCCCTCTTCTACTTTATGTAAAAACACTATGCCTTGACCATGTTCAACCGCATCTAAATGTACATTGGCTGCGTGTTTAGCTTCATCCACAATTCGGGTCAGTTCAAAATAATGCGTCGCAAACAATGTAAGGGACTTATTTTTCTCTAATAATTGTTTGGCTACTGCCCACGCCAAACTTAGGCCATCAAAAGTGCTGGTGCCACGACCAATTTCATCGAGCAACACCAAACTTTTATCTGTGGCATTGTGCAAAATATTGGCAGTTTCTGTCATCTCCACCATAAAGGTAGAGCGTCCACCGGCTAAATCGTCTGAGGCGCCAATACGCGTAAAGATACGGTCTACCTCGCCAATTTTTGCAATACTAGCGGGCACAAAACATCCACAATATGCCATCAGCACAATCAAAGCGGTTTGGCGCATAAAGGTGGATTTACCACCCATATTTGGCCCAGTAATCAACAACAATTGGCGATAAGGATTTAACACCACATCATTCGATACATAGGGTTGACTGATACTCTCCACCACTGGGTGTCGCCCCGCCTCAATACTTAACTCAGCCTCTTGCATAAACTGTGGCTGCACATAATGTAAAGACTGCGCTCGCTCGGCAAAACAACAGAGCACATCTAAACTCGCTACGGCACCAGCATTCATGTGGAGTTCGCGGACAAACGGTGCTAAACCGTCCAAAACTTGCTCGTACAGCATTTTTTCGCGTGCTAACGCGCGATCATTGGCACTCAGCACTTTGTCTTCAAACGCCTTTAATTCAGGCGTAATAAAGCGCTCTACATTTTTTAAGGTTTGACGTCGACGATATTCGGCTGGTGCATTGTCAGCCTGTGCTCGGCTAATTTCTATGTAAAAACCATGCACACTATTAAATTCTACTTTTAGATTTTGTAAGCCAGACCGTGCTTTTTCTGCGGCTTCAAACTGCAATAAAAAATCACCATGATTGGTTTGAATGCTACGTAATTCATCTAAGTCTGCGTCATAACCATCTGCAATTACGCCGCCTTCACGCAATACTACCGAGGGCTCATTGCGTATGGCTTTTGTGAGCAATGCAACCACATCTTTAGGCGCTTGCAAACTGCTACCCAGCGTTTGCAACAACGATGACTGTGCTTGCAACAACTGAAGCTGAAGTTGCGGTAACTGTAACAGGCTTTCGCGCAACCCTGACAAGTCACGCGGACGTGCTGTTTTTAACGCCACGCGTGAGGTAATACGCTCAATATCCCCCACAGATTTCAACAGGTGCTGTAATGTATCCCAGTGTTGATGTTGAATAAGTTCTGCCACAGCTTGATGCCGCATTTGCACTGGCTGATGTGCGCGTAACGGATGATGCAACCAATGTCGCAATAAGCGCGCGCCCATCGCAGTTTGCGTGGTATTGAGTAATGAATACAAGGTGGGTGAGGCTTCACCACGAATGGTCATGTCAATTTCTAGATTGCGTCTCGTTGAAGCATCCAACTGAATATATTGACTGGTCTGTTCCACGGACACCGCAGTAATATGAGGCAATGCAGTTCTTTGGGTATGTCGTACATAGTCCAACAAGGCACCAGCGGCTGCAATTGCACTTGGCATGTTCTGGCAACCAAAGCCAGCTAAATCTAAGGTATTGAGTTGCTTGGTTAAAGTTGTCGTGGCTGCATCCAAATCAAATTGCCAAGGTGCTAAGCGTTTTTTAGCTACTTTAAAACTCGATAAGGCGGGATGTTGAAATGTTTCGTCACACACAATTTCAGCAGGATGAATACGCTCGAGCTCTTGCGCTAAATGCCCAACTGCGATTTCACTCAGCACAAATTCGCCTGAAGTTAAATTTAATCTGGATAAGCCAATCACGCCCTCCCCTGCACAAAGACTCAGCAATGGATTATCACGTGTTTCATCTAACAGCGCGGCATCAGTCAATGTACCAGGCGTAAGAATGCGCGCCACTTCACGCGCGACAGGACCTTTGCTGGTGGCGGGGTCGCCTACTTGTTCGCATATGGCCACAGCCTCGCCCATTTTGGCCAACTTAGCCAAATATTGCTCTGCTGCATGGTATGGTACACCTGCCATTTTAATGGGCTCACCGTTGCTACTGCCACGACGTGTAAGTGTAATACCTAAAAGACGAGAAGCTTTTTCTGCATCATCAAAAAAAAGCTCGTAAAAATCCCCCATACGATAAAACAGCAACATATCGGGATGTTGCGCTTTAAGCGCCAAATATTGGCGCATCATGGGGGTGTATTGAGCGAGCGCTTGTGTTTGCTCTAGTGTTTCAGGGGCGTTAGACACAAGATACTTGCTACTCAAGCTTTGGTGTTTTAATGCGCTCTGTTAAGTGTGGAGCAATCACTTGTAGCATTTGTCCAAATACTTTTGGATTACCCGCCACAATATTGCCTGTTTTTAGCCAGCTTTCGTTGCCCTCAAAGTCGCCAACAATTCCACCCGCCTCTTGCACTAACAATGCACCAGCAGCAATATCCCATGGCGATAAGTTAATCTCAAAAAAGCCATCAGAATACCCAGCAGCCACATAAGCCAAATCCAATGCGGCTGAACCTGGGCGACGTAAACCTGAGGTTTTTTTTGCCATGTCTTTAAAAATATCAAGGTAGGTGTCTAAATAACTAAAGTCTTTAAACGGAAATCCAGTAGAAATTAACGCATCTTGTAACTTACTGCGGCTAGTGACCCGAATACGTTTATCATTCAAAAACGCACCACGGCCTCTGGTGGCTGTAAATAAATCGTTATGTACAGGGTCATAGATAACGGCTTGTGTCAGCACACCTTTTTCTTGTAAGGCAATTGAGACGCAGTAACAGGGAAAGTTATGTAAGAAATTGGTGGTGCCATCTAATGGATCAATAATCCAAATATTATCTGCCTCAGCATTGCTGGTACCAGTTTCTTCACCTAAAAAACCATGCGTTGGATATGCCTCTTTTAATATGCTGATAATTGCATCTTCGGCAGCGCGGTCTACCTCACTGACAAAATCGTTATAGTCTTTGGTTTGAATTTTGAGTGATCCGACATCTTGAGAGGCGCGGTTAATAATTTTGCCTGCTTCACGAGCCGCTTTGGTTGCAACATTTAATATGGGATGCATTATTGATTGTCTTTGCGTGATGTACTGTAAAATAACATTTTAGCATTTAAGGCCACGTAGTCCAAAGACCAAGTTAAGGTCCAAGGTACAAGATTGGACCCAAGACCAAGTTATGCCTATGCTCACATCGCTAATACCTATATTTTTAAACATCTTATGACTCAAGCTATATTTAACCGCATTCGTATTGTCCTTTGTCAAACCAGCCATCCTGGCAATATTGGCTCGACTGCTCGCGCCATGAAAACCATGGGCTTGAGCCGACTTTATTTAGTACGTCCTAAACTTTTTCCTAACAGTGAGGCCAATGCTTTGGCAGTGAATGCTGGGGATGTACTCGACACCGCAGTCGTCACACAAACCCTAGAGGAAGCCATTGCGGATTGCCAGTTGGTAATTGGGGTCAGCGGTAAGCAACGCTCACTATCGCAACAAGTGTTTACAGTGAGAGAAGCTGCAGCTGACGTAACAAATATGGCGGCCCATCATGAAGTTGCGTTAGTGTTTGGCACAGAAATGAGCGGACTATCGAATGAGGAGGCAGATCGTTGCCACCTATTGGCAACCATTCCGGCGAATCCAGAGTACACCTCACTGAATCTTGCGCAAGCGGTACAGATTATGTGTTATGAACTGCGGATGGCGATTACATCGGGTGAATTACATTACCAAGAAAAGCCAGCCGAACTCGCCTCACAAGAAGATTTAGAACGATTTTACGAGCACATGCGGGAAGTATTGGAGCACATCGGCTACATCAACCCACGTGCACCCAAAAAACTGTTCGAGCGTATTCGTCGTTTATATGGGCGCACCCGCTTAGAAAAAGAAGAAGTCAATTTACTGCGGGGTATTTTGACCCTTAGCGTCACCCCCAAGAAACATCAAAAATATTAGCGTTTTGGTATAACCTACTAATTTATTCAACTATTATTTTATGGCATAATAATGCTTTGATTTTTACACGGTTCCTATGTTCAAGTATTTAAAAGAAGATATCTCGATTGTATTTGACCGTGACCCCGCAGCTCGTACACACTTTGAGATTTTAACTACCTACCCTGGCGTGCATGCCTTAATTATGCATCGCTTTAGTCATTGGTTATGGAACCAACGTTTTTTTTGGCTGGGTCGGATGTTTTCGCATATAGGGCGTTGGCTAACTGGTATCGAAATTCATCCAGGCGCCACGATTGGACGTCGCGTGTTTATCGATCACGGCATGGGTGTTGTGATTGGTGAGACCGCAGTGATTGGTGACGATTGTACGCTTTATCATGGGGTGACATTAGGCGGCACTTCTTGGAATAAAGGTAAACGCCATCCCACGTTGGAAACGGGCGTAGTGATTGGTGCAGGTGCAAAAGTATTAGGCCCGATCACGATTGGCAAAAACGCTAAAATTGGTTCCAACGCTGTGGTGGTTAAAGATGTACCAGATAATGCAACCGCAGTGGGTATTCCTGCGCGCATTTTGGAAGAAGAGAAACAAAAAAAACGCGACGATACAGCGCAAAAAATTGGCTTTAGTGCTTACGCCGTGGGCAATGATGAAAACGACCCTATCACCAAAGCTATCCATAGTTTACTCGACCACGCTAGCAAGCAAGATATCGAGTTGACCGCACTCAAAGCTGAAATTGCCAAACTGAACGACACACAATCTGAGTCAGAGGTTGGGCAAGCTTTTGCCTCCAAAAAGCCAGACGCCTCTTAAGAATTCGACCGTTTAATCCTCCAATTGAATATGCATGGAACTAACCATGTTAATAATTGACTAAAATAGTAGGTTATTATAAAATACACATTGTTTAAAACGGTACACAAACAATTATGCGATTGACAACTAAAGGTAGATTTGCGGTAACTGCGATGCTGGATATTGCTTTATACGAAGCTGATAAGCCGGTGACATTGGCAGGTATTAGTGAACGGCAAAGCATTTCTCTTTCATATTTAGAGCAGTTATTTAGCCGCTTACGCCGTCAAGGGCTAGTGACGAGTGTGCGTGGGCCAGGTGGTGGCTATCGCTTGGCAAAGCCACACCATGAGATTTCAGTGTCTAGCATCATCACCGCAGTGGATGAATTGATTGATGCAACACAATGTGGTGGCAATGAGAACTGTCATGATGAAGGGCGTTGCATGACCCATGATTTATGGACCTCATTGAATAGCAAAATTTTAGAATATTTGTCTGGTGTCTCATTAGCTGACATGGTGGAAATGCAACGTAAAAATGGTGTGAGCGAAAATACGGTGATATTTTCGCCACGTAAATTAGTTGCTGCCGAGGTCATTTCAGCATAATGAAACCCGTGTTTTTTGATCATAACAGCACCACTGCACTTTTACCCGAAGTGTTAGAGACAATGTTGCCGTTCATGACACAACAGCATGGCAATCCAACCAGTCGCCATGTATTTGGACGCAATACGCGTGATGCAGTCGAGCAAGCCAGAACCCAAGTAGCACAAGCAGTGGGTGTACAAGCATCGCAAGTGGTGTTTACTGCAAGTGGTACCGAGGCAAATAATTTTGCAGTGCGTGGTATCGCATCAAACTTGGAAGCATCGCAACTGTTGATCAGTGCCATTGAACACCCCTGTGTTACCCGTCCCGCCTTGGCAATGCGGACAAGTGGTTGGGCGGTGAATGCAATGCACGTGGATGAAAATGGTCAGCTTAAGATGGATGATGTAAGCAAAAAGTTAAACTCATCAACTGGCCTATTGTCAGTGATGTTGGCGAATAACGAAACAGGCGCATTACAACCCGTTGCAGAGCTAAGCGTGCTGGCAAAGCAACACAAAGCGTATGTGCATACCGATGCGGTACAAGCGCTAGGCAAAATACCAGTAGATTTTATTGCATTGGGTGTACATGCCATGACCTTATCCAGTCATAAGATTGGTGGTCCATTGGGTGCAGGTGCCTTAATTTTAGATAAACGAGTTGATATACAGCCATTGCTACTAGGTGGCGGACAAGAAAAAGGCTTGCGTAGTGGCACCGAGAATGTCGCTGCGATTGTCGGATTTGGTGCCGCATGTGCAATAGCCAATGACAACCTCAGTGCTTATCAAGAACACACGCTGGCCTTACGAACACAATTAGAAGCCGGGTTAAATCAGTTAAAAGCCACCATTTTTGGGGGCAAAAGTACCCAACGATTAACCAACACCAGTTTTTTTGCTTTTCCAAATGTAGAAGGCGAAACGCTAGTGACAGCGCTTGATAAGGCCGGATTTGCAGTGGCCAGTGGATCTGCTTGCTCTAGTGATAGCAATGAGCCAAGCCATGTATTGTTAGCAATGGGTGTGGATGAAGATTTAGCTAGAGGCTCTGTGCGAGTCAGTATGAACATGCAGAATACTGCAGCTCAAGTAGATGCTTTTTTAGTGGCATTAAAGCAAGAAGTACAACGATTAAAAGCCATGACCGCTATTGCGGCTTAGGCCAATGAATATTTATCAAATTTAAGTGATTGAAAGAGCAAAATAATGTCAGATAGAGCACCCATTTATTTAGATTATTCAGCGACTACACCAGTAGATCCTCGCGTTGCAGAAAAAATGATTCCGTTTATTACAGAGCATTTTGGTAACCCTGCTTCACGTAGCCATCCTTATGGATGGACAGCAGAAAAAGCGGTTGAAAATGCGCGTGAAGAAGTAGCAAAACTAGTTAACGCTGACCCGCGTGAAATCGTGTGGACGTCTGGCGCCACAGAATCGAATAACCTTGCCATTAAGGGCGCAGCTAACTTCTACGCCGCCAGTAAAGGTAAACATATCATTACTGTGGCCACTGAGCACAAAGCTGTGATTGATGCAGTGCGTGAATTAGAACGCCAAGGCTTTGAAGCCACCTATTTGGTACCAGAACCCAACGGACTGGTGGATTTAGATAAATTTAAAGCAGCCATTCGACCAGAAACAGTGTTAGCTTCTGTGATGTTGGTAAACAATGAAATCGGTGTGATTCAAGACATCACCGCCATCGGAAATGTTTGCCGCGCAAACAACATTATTTTTCATGTGGATGCAGCGCAAGCAACTGGCAAAGTAGTGATTGATTTAGAAACATTACCAGTCGATTTGATGAGCTTTTGCGCACATAAAACGTATGGTCCAAAAGGCATTGGTGCATTGTATGTTCGCCGTAAACCGCGTATTCGTATCGAAGCGCAAATGCATGGTGGCGGACATGAACGTGGTATGCGCTCTGGCACTTTGGCTACACATCAAATTGTTGGGATGGGTGAAGCATTTAGAATTGCACGTGAAGAGATGGCTGCTGAAAACGAGCGCATTCGCATGTTGCGTGACCGCTTGCTGAACGGCTTAATGGATATTGAAGAGACCTACATCAATGGTGATTTGGATCATCGTGTTCCACATAACCTCAACATCAGCTTTAACTTTGTTGAAGGCGAATCATTGATTATGGCAGTGAAAGACATTGCAGTTTCTTCTGGATCAGCCTGTACTTCAGCTAGTTTGGAACCCAGCTATGTGTTACGTGCATTGGGTCGTTCAGATGAACTGGCGCACAGTTCTATTCGTTTCTCAATTGGTCGTTTTACTACACAAGCAGATGTGGATTACACCATTGAGTTATTGAAAAATAAAATTGGCAAATTGCGTGAGCTTTCGCCTTTGTGGGAAATGTTTAAGGATGGTGTGGATTTGTCCAAAGTACAATGGGCAGCCCACTAAAATGCTTATCTTTTTTATCTAGCGAAGTTATCAAAAAGCTAGGTAAACAAATAATTCGCATTTGATAGGAAGAGCATCAATAATTTATTTATAAAAAAATTAAAAAGCAAAACAAATTCAAGGCAGTGAGGCGAAGACAGTACGAGTAGTACGGCAAGCCGAGCTAACGTAGAAGTTGGGCAGCATTTTAATTTTAAGGAGAACGGTATGGCATATTCAGACAAAGTTTTAGACCACTATGAAAACCCACGTAACGTAGGTTCATTAGACAAAGACGCGGCAAACGTAGGTACTGGCATGGTAGGTGCACCTGCTTGTGGCGACGTAATGAAATTGCAAATTCAAGTGAACGATGCAGGGATTATTGAAGATGCAAAATTTAAAACCTATGGGTGTGGTTCAGCCATTGCCTCTAGCTCACTCGTCACTGAGTGGTTAAAAGGCAAAACCTTAGACCAAGCTGCAGAAATTAAGAACTCTGCAATAGCTGAGGAATTGGCGTTGCCACCTGTGAAAATTCACTGCTCAGTACTAGCAGAAGATGCGATTAAAGCAGCCGTAGCTGATTTAAAATCAAAACAAGTTGGGTCTAAAGAAGCAGCATAAACATGGCAATTACATTGACAGAAGTAGCGGCAAAGCGGGTTGAAAAGTTTTTAGCCAACCGAGGCAAAGGCATTGGCTTGCGCCTGGGCGTTAAAACCACTGGGTGTTCGGGTATGGCCTACACCCTTGAGTTTGTGGATGAAATGCACGCAGAAGATACTGCTTTTGAAAGTTTTGGCGTTCAAGTTATTGTAGACCCTAAGAGCCTAGCCTACATTGATGGGACAGAATTAGATTTCACCAAAGAAGGTTTAAACGAAGGCTTTAAGTTCAACAATCCCAACGTAAAGGATGAGTGCGGTTGCGGTGAGTCTTTCACTGTTTAAATCATTTGCACCCGTGATGTCTTTGTGATGCAAATGCAGTGCACCCACACTTTAAACTTTATAATTGCAAGTTATTTGCCCAATTCATGTGCAATATGACTCAGCTTATCTGCAATTTATAATGTCGAGCACGAATCACTTTTTTGCATTGTTTGGACTGCCTGTGCAGTTTGAAATTGACATGGATGTCTTACAATCGAACTACCGTAAAATTCAATCAGAAGTGCATCCAGATAAGTTTGTTACGGCCAGCCCCGCTGAACGATTACAATCCATGCAAACCGCTACACTGGCAAATGAGGCCTATCAGACGTTAAAACACCCTACCTCACGTGCAAGGTATTTGTTGCAACTTCAAGGGGTTGAAACATTAGAAGACAGCAATACCGCAATGCCTGCTGATTTTTTAATGACGCAAATGGAGTGGCGCGAAGCGATGGAAGAGGCGCAACATGCGAAAAATATTACCGCATTAGAACACTTACTCAGCACCATGAAAAGTGAAGCGAAATTAATGCAGTCTGAAGTATCTCACTTGATACAAAGCAACCCTGCACAGGCAGCTCAACTTGTTAGAAAATTGAGCTTTATCGATAAAGTAAGTGCGGACGTCCATCAATTGATCAGCAGACTCGAAGACTAGCGTA
>NCGC01000075.1 GCA_002281475.1 Methylophilales bacterium 28-44-11 | reverse complement strand
GATGCATATGTCTTTCACAACCCAGTCACCGGCAAGCGTTGGAATAGTGAACAGGCGCAACGCAAACGCTATTGGACGCCATCATTAAAAACTTTAGGGCTGAGACATAGGACGCAATATCAAACCCGCCATACGTTCGCCACAATGAATTTAATGGCTGGTGCAAACCCAATGTGGGTAGCCAGGCAAATGGGACACGCCACCATGCAGATGTTGCTAACAGTGTATTCAAGGTGGATTGATGGTGCTGACAAGAGTCAGGAAAAGAATAAAATTGAGGCTAGATTAAAAGCTGATAGCCACAAATCTGCCACAAGAAAAACAAAACAGGCCTAAGAGGCCTGTTGTTATTGGTCGGAACGGCAGGATTTGAACCTGCGACCCCTTGTCCCCCAGACAAGTACGCTACCAGGCTGCGCTACGCCCCGATCCTTACTGTTAAACAGTGGTGGCATTATAAATCAAATAGGCTAACCTGCACCTACATTTTCGATTATAAATAGTTAAATATTAGGCTCGAAGCAATTGAATGACTTGACGTATTTGTGTGCGTAATGCGACTACATCTACTGATTCTGTCAAATGAGAAGATGATATCGTAGAAACATCTGCCACTGGTGCAACTGGAGTTGATGAGGCTTCCATGGATTCTTGCCCATCAAGGCGATTGCGTGCCCCACTAATGGTAAACCCTTGTTCATACAACAACTCACGAATTTTACGTATTAACAGCACTTCGTGATGTTGATAATAACGACGATTGCCACGACGTTTTACTGGTTTTAATTGCGTGAATTCTTGCTCCCAGTAACGCAATACATGTGGCTTTACACCACATAACTCACTCACTTCGCCAATAGTAAAATATCGCTTGGCGGGAATGGGTGGTAATTGTACCTTGGGAGACTCTTCAACCATGTTTGCTCACTTTAAGTTATTGATTTGCGTAATGCTCTTCAACTTTAGTTTTTAACTTTTGGCTTGCGTGAAAAGTAACTACACGTCTTGCAGTAATTGGTATTTCCTCACCCGTTTTTGGGTTACGTCCTGGACGCTCTGATTTTTTGCGTAATTCAAAATTACCAAAACCAGATAATTTCACACTATCACCTGCTTCTAATGCGGTACGAACTTCTTCAAAAAAAGCCTCAACCATGTCTTTAGCTTCACGTTTGTTGAGTCCAACTTGCTCAAACAACAAATCAGCTAAATCTGCTTTAGTTAATGTCATGCAACTCCCCTTACTACTTTTTACTTAATTCTTGATGGACAGTCGGTACTTAATTACGTAGCTCGGCACCAAATTTATTTTCGAGTATTTTTAACAACTCAGCCATTGCAGCTTCTGCTTCGGTGTCGACCAAAGTTTTATGAGTATCTTGTATAAGTACAAGAAATGCAAGGCTTTTTTTGTTTTCCGCGATACCTTTTCCTTGGTAAACATCAAACAATTGTATGTGTTGCAACAAAGGAATATTGGCATTTTGAACAGCATGAATAATGGTTTGAACTTCAATATTTGTGTCCACAATGACCGCGATATCACGACGCACACCCAAAAATTTGGATACCTCTTGATATCTTGGAATCGATCTCGCCAATAATGCTTGGACATTGAGCTCAAATAAAAAGGTGTTTTTAGCTAAACTATAGTGCTGTTGCCACTTGGGATGTAATTTCCCTAGCCAACCTTGTGCTTGACCATTGATATAGATGCGAGCAGCTTGTCCGGGATGTAACGCAACGTGATGTTCTACGCGATACTCAGCTTGATGATGGGTAAGCATATCAACCGTCGCTTTTACATCGTAAAAATCAACCTCACGTTTGCCCGTTGACCATTGCTCAGGCTGAAAATCGCCATAAAACAATCCTGATACCTTCTGCTCTTCATGGTAGCCAGTCTCTGCGCCATGGTAGCTACTACCCACTTCAAATAATAACGCGCGGTCTTGCTTACGATTTAGGTTATAACTTAATACATCGAGCAAGCCACCCCATAAGCCACTGCGCATCACGCTCATATTGCTGGCAATCGGATTTTTAAGGCGAATTGGCGATGTATTTCCCAATAGATCCTGTTCCCAGGCTGCATCCACAAAGCTATAAGTGATGACTTCCTGATAGCCTTGCACCTGCATTGCATCACGTAAAGTTGCTACGTTTAAAGTACTCTCGGCTTGATCTAACATGGCCAAGTTGGCATGCGGTGTAATCGCAGGTATTTTTTCATAGCCATATAAACGCGCGATTTCTTCTATCAAATCTTCTTCACGCGCAATATCAAAGCGATAACTCGGTGCTTGCACCAAAAATACTTGGTCGTGATCTGAGAACGTAAATCCTAACTGCCTTAACAATTGACCAACCGTTGTATAGGGAATCTCTATGCCCAACACAGATTGCAAACGACTGTAGCGTAGTTTTACCTGATTGCGCACAGGCAAAGTACCTTGCACCTGTGTGACTGGGCCCGCATGGCCCCCACAAATTGATAGCACCAGGGATGTAGCACGCTCTAAAGCCTGCTGAGTATTGCCAAAGTCTACACCGCGCTCAAATCGATATGACGAATCTGTGCTGAGTCCAATGCGTCTGGCTTTGCCAGCAATCACATCCGGCGTGAAAAATGCACTCTCTAAAAAGATGGCGTTGGTTGTGTCTGATACAGAAGTGAGCTCTCCACCCATGATACCCGCTAGCGCAATTGGTCCAGTTGAGTCTGCAATGACCAGATCGTCTTGTGCTAATGGCAATGCGGTTCCATTTAACAACAACAACTGCTCATCGTTTTGAGAAAAACGTACTTCAATGCCACCCTGCAACTTTTTCAAATCAAAAGCATGCATGGGCTGACCTAGTTCCAACAATACATAATTGGTGATATCCACCAAGGCACTGATACTACGAATGCCGCTACGCTCTAAGCGACGTACCATCCAATCTGGCGATGTCGCTTGAGCATTCACGCCTTCAATCGCACGACCATAGTAAGCTGGGCAGCTTTCAAGGGCTTTTACTTGCACGGACACAGCCAGTTGGCTCTGGATGCTAACTGGCTGCATGGCAGGAAGTGCTAACGGTGCGCCAGTCATGGCCACTACATCACGCGCAATACCTAAAATACTTAAACAATCGGCACGATTAGGAGTAAGTTTGAGGGTAATGAGATAGTCATTTAAATCCAAATAGGTACGAATATCTTGACCAACCGGCGCGTCTGAAGGCAACTCCAGTAAGCCCGTTGCTTCTGCTACTAAGCCTAGTTCTTTTGAAGAGCACATCATACCGAACGATTCAATACCTCGCACCTTCGCTTGCTTGATCGAAATGCCAGGCAACTCTGCACCCACCAATGCACAAGGCGCTTTTAAACCAACCCTTGCATTAGATGCGCCACATACAATTTGCAACGTTTCTTGACCAACACTCACTTGGCATACTTGCAAACGGTCCGCATCTGGATGCTTAATTGCAGAAACAATTTCACCAATCACGATTTTTTCAAAGGTAGGCGCAACGGCGGCAAGCTCTTCAACTTCCAACCCTGTCATTGTCAAGGCATGGCTGAGAGCCTGCGTATCTAGCGCTGGATTGACAAAACTACGTAGCCAATTTTCTGAAAATTGCATAAGAAACTTTACTTAATAAATTGCTGCAAAAAGCGCAAATCGTTGTTAAAAAAGTGACGCAGATCGTTGACCCCGTAGCGCAACATGGCTAAGCGTTCAACGCCTAAGCCAAACGCAAATCCACGATATTGTTCACTATCAATGTTCACATGTTTAAAGACTTCAGGGTGCACCATACCGCAGCCACCAATTTCTAGCCAACCGCCATTCCAGCTCATGTCCATCTCAGCCGAAGGTTCAGTAAACGGGAAAAACGAAGGTCTAAAGCGAACAGTCAGGTCGTCACGCTCAAAGAATTTTTGCAAAAAGTCTTGTACCACGCCTTTTAAATTGGCAAAGCTGATGTGTTCGTCTACCCATAATCCTTCTACTTGATGAAACATCGGTGAATGAGTCGCATCTGAATCAACGCGATATACGCGCCCTGGTGCAATAATCTTTAATGGCGGTTGTTTGTTTTGCATGTAATGCACTTGCACTGGGGATGTGTGCGTGCGCAGTACATAAGATTCATTTGGATTAATTTGCTTTGCTTCTTGCGTATCTACATAAAAAGTATCGTGCATCGCACGCGCTGGGTGATTCTCAGGAATATTCAGCGCAGTAAAGTTATAAAAATCCGTTTCGATTTCCGGGCCAGTCGCCACGTCAAATCCAATGGAATGAAATAACTGCTCAATGCGTTGCAGGGTTAAGGTCACAGGATGTAGACCACCTCTTGATTGCGCACGTGCTGGCAAGGTTATATCTAGGGACTCACTTGCTAGTTGCTTGGCCTGTGCTGCATCTAAAATGGCTTCTCGACGTACATTTAGGGCTTGCTCAACCCCTTGTTTAACCACATTGATGGCTGCACCAGCAGCAGGACGTTCTTCCGCCGTTAACTTACCTAAACTTTTTAGTGCATCCGTTAACAGACCAGCTTTGCCAAGGTATTTTGCTTTTGCATTATCTAAGGCAGGCAAATCATGGCAAGCAGAAAAGTCGGCCTGCGCTTCAGCGATTAAATGATTTAAATCAGACATGTTGCGTTTGCACTCTATTCAAGTAAATTAAAAGTCGTGTGAATAAAAAAAGAGGCCGCAGCCTCTTTTTTTAATTGGTTTGTTTAGGCGCTTAAACCAGTTTTTGCCATTTCAACAAACTTTGCAAATGCAGCTTTATCAAACACAGCCATATCCGCCAATACTTTACGGTCTACTTCTACAGCCGCTTTTTTCAAGCCATTCATGAAACGGCTATAAGTTAAACCACACTCACGTGCACCTGCATTAATACGTGCAATCCATAATGTACGGAATTGACGTTTTTTCTGACGACGGTCACGGTAAGCATATTGACCAGCTTTCATTACCGCCTGTTTAGCAACGCGGTAAACGTTTTTACGGCGACCACGGTAACCTTTAGCAGCATTTAATACTTTTTTATGTCTTGCACGAGCAATGACACCACGTTTTACTCTTGGCATATCATTCTCCTTATCGTGTTGGCATCATAGCGCGTACACGCTTGACATCAGTGGGTGAAATGATGGAAGTGCCACGTAGTTTACGTTTTTGCTTCGTTGTTTTTTTCGTCAAAATATGACGTAAGTGAGAATGGGTACGTTTTACTTTACCATTCCCTAAGAACTTAAAGCGCTTTTTGGCGCTGCTCTTGGTTTTCATCTTTGGCATTTTTTTCTCCTTGGAGTTGAATTAAGAGTGCCTAGGCATGCCTTTTCGCCGTATCACTCATGAAAAACTGTTGCTTACTCAGCCTTTTTAGCTGGTACTTTTTTAGCCGGAGCTAACACCATCACCATTTGACGGCCTTCCATTTTTGGAAACTGCTCGACAATTGCATGTTCTTGTAAGTCCGCTTCTACACGCCTTAATAACGCTAACCCAAATTCTTGGTGGGTAATCTCACGTCCTCTAAAACGCAATGTAATCTTTGCTTTATCGCCCTCGCCCAAAAACCGGATGATGTTACGCACTTTAATGTTGTAATCACCATCATCAGTGCCCGGACGAAATTTAATTTCTTTAATTTGTACTTGTTTTTGTTTTAGCTTTTGCTCGTGTTGGCGTTTACTTTCAGCATACTTAAACTTGCCGTAATCCATCAATCGACAAACTGGAGGAGATGCATTTGGTGCAATCTCCACCAAATCAATATCCGCTTCTTCAGCCTTGGCAAACGCTTCTCTTAAGCTAACAATACCAAGTGGTTCACCTTCCACACCAATCAAACGTATTTCGGGCGCTGTAATGTCACCGTTAATGCGCGTATCTTTATCCTGAGCTATAACTATCCCCTAAACAAATAAATTAAGCCGTGCACCAGACAAATCAAACTTTGGTTGCTATCTCTAATTTGATACGCTCAATAAACGCATCCAGAGACATTGAACCCAAGTCTTCACCTTTTCTGGTTCTCACGGCTACATGACCATTTTGCATTTCACGCTCACCTACTACTAACAAGTAAGGCATCTTTTGCAAACTATGTTCACGTATTTTATAGGTAATCTTCTCATTTCTCAAGTCTAAATCGCATCGAATGCCATTTTTCTTTAAGATTTCAACAACTTGGCGAATATAATCAGCTTGACCGTCTGAAATATTGAGCACCATCGCTTGCACAGGTGCCAACCAAGTGGGCATTGCCCCTGCATAGTGTTCGATTAATATGCCTAAAAAGCGCTCCATAGAGCCCACAATGGCGCGATGCAACATGACTGGTCTTTTTCTTGAGTTATCTTCTGCCACATATTCAGCACCCAATCGCTCTGGTAAATTGGGGTCTAATTGAATCGTGCCACATTGCCACAAACGTCCTAAAGAATCTTTCAGTGTGAATTCAATTTTGGGTCCGTAGAATGCACCCTCGCCTGGCTGGTAATCAAATGCCAAGCCATTGCTATTCAGCGCGTTCGCTAAGGATGTTTCGGCTCTGTCCCACTCTTCATCTGTGCCTATCCGTTTTTCTGGTCGTGTCGATAACTTAACCAACACATCTTTAAAGCCAAAGTCGTTATAAACTTGATATAACATTTTAATGAAGCTAGCGACCTCTGCTTCAACCTGTTCTTCGGTACAGAAAATATGCGCATCGTCTTGCGTAAAGCCACGCACACGCATCAAACCATGTAAAGAACCAGATGGTTCGTTGCGGTGACATGATCCAAACTCAGCCAAACGCAAAGGTAAATCACGGTAGCTGTGCAAGCTATTGTTAAAAATTTGCACATGACCAGGGCAGTTCATGGGCTTGACGGCATAGTCACGGTTTTCTGAAGCTGTCACAAACATATTATCGCGATAATTTTGCCAATGGCCAGATTTCTCCCATAATGTTCTATCCATCACGGTTGGGGTGCGCACTTCTTGGTAATCGTGATTGCGGAACATGTTGCGCATGTACTGTTCCACCTCTTGCCAAATGCTCCAACCACGCGGATGCCAAAACACCATTCCTGGCGCGTCGTCTTGCATATGAAAGTAATCAAGTTGTTTACCTAATTTACGGTGGTCGCGTTTTTCCGCTTCTTCTAATTGAAATAGATAAGCATCCAACTCTTCTTTGTTGCGCCATGCTGTGCCATATACACGTTGTAACATTTCATTATTACTGTCCCCACGCCAATAAGCACCCGCCAATTTCATCAGCTTAAATGCTTTGAGCTTACCAGTATTGGGCACATGGGGGCCACGGCATAAATCGGTAAAACTACCTTCTGTATATAAAGAAACATCCTCACCCGCAGGAATGGAGGCTATGATTTCTGCTTTGTAATGCTCACCAATCGATTTGAAATAAGCCACTGCTTCATCACGTGGTAACACTTGACGCGTGACGGGCTCATCTTTCTTAGCCAGTTCGACCATTTTCTTTTCGATTGTTAGTAGATCATCAGGGGTAAATGGGCGTTTATAACTAAAGTCATAGTAAAAACCATTATCAATCACTGGGCCAATGGTCACTTGCGCATCAGGAAACAACTCTTTCACTGCATAAGCTAGCAAGTGCGCAGTGGAGTGACGAATGACGTCTAACCCTTCTGGGTTTTTGTCTGTGATGATGGCTAAATCAACGTCTTGTTCAATCAGATAGCTGGTATCAACCACTTGGCCGCCAACTTTTCCAGCAAGTGCAGCCTTAGCTAAGCCAGCGCCAATATTCATGGCAACATCAGCCACTGTGACTGGATGATCAAATTGTCTCACTGAACCATCTGGCAATCGAATGTTAGGCATAGCGCGTCCAAAAATCTGTTGAAATAAAAGCAAAAATAATAAAAGCCGTTAATTATAACGGCTTTCATCAGTTTATTTGGTAGGCAGTAGCAGATTCGAACTGCTGACCCCTTGGATGTCGACCAAGTGCTCTAACCAACTGAGCTAACCGCCTAAAATCTTAATTGCTTAAG
>NCGC01000074.1 GCA_002281475.1 Methylophilales bacterium 28-44-11 | reverse complement strand
AGAAGCGCCGCAGATGCTTGCTGATTGACGGAATCATTGAGTAATTTTTTGATGACACGCCAATTGAATTCTGCCACCAAATAACCAATCGGTTGCTTAGAATCAGTATCTTCTATCGTTTGCGAGATACTCAATACATCTTGCTGTATCACAGACAATTGCAATTGTCGGCCACCCATGTTGACAGCAAACCAATCAGGAGGTGACGTTAACATATTGCCAATTTGCTGGGCACGGCTAGAGGCTACTACTTGATGCTTAATATCCGTCACATGCAAAGCCAAATACTCTTGATGATAGCCTTGTTGCGACTCACTTAAAAAAATCGACAATCGTTTATCTATATCGCCGATCAACACTTCTTGCATCAATCCTAGCTGGCTCCATGAGTGTACGTTCTGTAAACGTTCAAACATCATACGTTCGACATCGGCAGCCACCGTTGCACTTAAGGTTTGCAAATCATGCAGGATTTCTTTTTTGAGGGCGTTACTGGCTTGATTAAAACTTAAAAAACTCACCAGCATTGCTGGCAATAAACCCGCCAAAATAAATGCAAGTAATAATAGTTGTTTAATCGAAAGTACTTTAGGCATAGGGGGTTAAATGAGACAATCTGCACTTGTCATCCATGCGGTCATGCATTGCAACATGGATGCCCAATGGTGAGGCTTTTTTATGTTTAAACGATTCATATATTTGATTGCCAGTGTAACCAGCCTGCTTGGCCTGTGCAAGCCAACATGGGCAGAAGACAACACCAATTTTTGGGATAGCTTTGCACTAGGGGGTTACAGTAGTGCTGGCGTTGAGATTCCACGTGACAGTACCGCTCGTGCCTTTATCAATGAAGTCAGTTTTATTCTGACATGGCAGAACGAAAGTCGTATTAAATTTTTTGGTGAATTTGAGCTCGAGGATCCTCTGCAATGGAACGACGATCAAGGCTTGACCACACGGGATGCCTATCTAGATTTAGAACGCTTTTACTTTGACTACAACCTTTCAGAAAAACTCAATCTTCGCGCTGGCCGCTTTTTAACGCCTGCAGGACGTTGGAACCTGATTCATGCCGCACCATTGGTGTGGACTTCCACTCGCCCCATCAGCACTCGTTTACTTTTTCCAAGTTCAGTCAATGGATTGATGCTTTACGGCAGTGTGCCTTATAAAGAGTATGCGTTTGAATACACCTTCTTTGCAGAGGGTTTAAAAGATCAAATCCGAGATGATAATGAAATCATCTATAAACATGTGAATGGTGCACGCTTTACACTCAATGCGCCGATTAACATCGGCCTGACGCTTGCCACCCTGCAAGAAGACAAGCCGCTTTCTCCGACCTACCGATTGTTTGGCTTAGATTTCATCACACATTTAGGCAATTGGGAGCTCAGCGGTGAAGGGTTTTATCGCAACACCAACAAAGGAAACGATGGAGGCAGCGGTGCCTATTTACAAAGTGCTTACCACTTAGGCAATGAATGGTATTGGCTGACACGCCTAGAGACTTTTGATCATCCCGATACCGGTAGTGCAGAGCGTTGGTTAATTGGTGCGACAAAACGGGTGAAGCCCAATCAATTGTTAAAACTTGAGTTTGTGGGTGGAAGTGGTGAATTGCCAGACTCGCCCAGGGGCTTTATTGGTTCATTTGCGGTATTGTTTTAATGCCACGCCTATTCTCACTCTTATCAAGAATTTGCATCATCCTTGCGGCATTGGGATGGAGTGTGACTTACGCATTTGCAGATGAGCCAATGGTGATTGCTGTGATTGTGTCCAATAACGAGGAAATTGCCCCCGTAAACAGTTTGGCAGCGAATGAGTTGCGTCTTATCTATTGGCGTAAAAAAGAATACTGGCAAGGTGGTCAACGCATTCAGCCAGCTAATTTGCATGCTGAACATCCATTACGTTTGCTCTTTTCTAAAACAGTACTAAGCAACTTACCAAAAGCACAAACCGATTACTGGAACGAGCTGTACTTTCATGGGATACGACCGCCACGAAGTGTGCAATCAGAAGAAGCCATGATACGTTATGTAGCTGATACCAAGGGAAGCATTGGCTACGTGGACGCTTGTCATGTGGACAAGCGAGTGCAAAGCATACTTTGGATTCGCAATGACCACATTACAAACGAGGCACCAGAATACTTAAACTGCAAGTAGCTTTGCCTCGTCTACGATTTGAAAATAATCTAATATCAATTTAACTATTGTCTTTATTCGCTAACAATACGTTTCGTTTTGACGCGCAAGTTTCAGAGTCGAGCTCGTAGGACACTAGCAAACTGCAAAATACGTCGTCATGACTAAACGGGTAATTTTGAAATGGTCTAAGCTGGTCCAATTGATAGTCAAAATGCTTGCCCATCCACACAATTGCGGGAATATGCGTTTGCTCTTTTGGTGCAATCATATAGGGCGCGGCGTGCAAGTAAAATCCATGCTCGCCAAGCGATTCCCCGTGATCGCTTACATACAGCATGGCAGTCTCGTAAGCGTTTTCATACTTCTGCAAAAAATGAATCACCTCAGACAAAAAATAATCGGTATATAAAATGGCATTATCGTAAGCGTTATCCACCTCTTGTTGTGTGCATTGGCTTAGTTCTCCAGTTTTACAAGTAGGGGTAAATTGTTCAAACGCTTTGGGATAACGGCGGTAATATTCTGGCCCGTGGTTACCCATTTGATGCAACACAATCAAAATATCTTTGTGTTGGTGAGCCGCAATAAATTCATCTAAGCCTTTAAGCATGCCAATGTCCCGACACTCAGTGTCACACGATGTGTTAAATGTGGGCGTTTTAAAATCTTGGTAGCGCATGCGCGTCGCGACATCTTTAGAATCAGAATTGTTGTCACGCCATAATATCTCCACACCATTGTCAGCCAGCACATCGAGTGCATTTTCCATGTGTTTGGCTTTTTCTTTATCAAATGCTTTGCGACCCAATACAGAGAACATACAAGGCACCGACACACCAGTAGAAGTACCACAAGATGACACATTTTGCAGGCTCACTACATCTTCTTTTTGTAAGCGTGGGTTGGTTAGGCGGTGATACCCGTTTAATGAAAAACGGTCTGCTCTGGCAGTTTCGCCCACCACCATAATGATGATTTCATGATGCTGATGTGCATCTACTTCGACTGCATCTTGGGCGACATTGGTCAAGGTTTTGACTTCGGTGGCTTGCAGGGATAATGCGATGTATTTAACAACAGAATAGCTAAAAAATGTGGGGTTGGCATACATGCGCGCCACTTTGTGCTCACGAATAAACGACGCATAATGTGCTGTAAATGGCGCCACGGTTAGCACAACCAACAACAACAATTTGCCAGAGAGTTTGAATTTACGCAGCCATTCTGCCCGCGTCATGTTGGTGTTTGGAGTGTATTTCAATACCACCAATGCGGGTATCAATCCTAAGCCAACGGTGTACATCAACAACTTAGCACTGAGCAAACCAGCAAACTCTTGTGGATTGGTGTGCAGAATATTATCCAACATCACGGTATCCACAATCACACCATACTGATCCATATAATAGGCAGATTGTGATGCCATGATGAGCACCAAAGCAAGCACCCAACGCGCTACACGACCGAACGTAATCCACACTAAAAACAAAGAAGTCAGCGCGGTAAACAACAATGCAATCGAAACTAAAAAAGGCAGCTCACTTACAGATAACGGATAGATTTTCGTAATGTGACTAAATAACGCATGGTTTGCAAACAGCATTAAAAATAGGCTGACTAAGAGCGTCATCGTGTGTTGCGATTGCATGCTTGGCACGCGTGAAGCAAGCGGATGAAAAAGTGTTGTCATGGGGTTTTATTTTCGCTTTCAAAGGGTGAAGCCATCAGTAAAATCAACAAGTTGTAGTGAGCGCAAACGCTATGCTTCGCGCTCGCTACCCCAATGTTTATTGGATATCGTGAGCTGGGAACACTTGTGTTTCAGCCAATTGTTGTAATGACCCGCCATAAGGATTGCCCACTAAGATGGAGTCACCCACAAAGCCTGCATTGACGATACTTTCATGCGGCATATAACCGTCATACTGCAAACCAATGAGCTCGGAAAACGTGTAGATAAAATCTGCATTGTCATATTGTCGGTTTAAGATATCTGGTGCTTGCAATAGCTGCGCGTTCATCCAATTGGGTGAATGCCAAACGATGAACGGAACGGCATACATAGGATTGGTAGGACGACCCTCATTTCTGCCCTGAAAATCATGTGGGGCAGAATCAAATACATCATCACCGTGATCAGAAAAGTAAAACAACAAGCTATGTTGCTGCTTTTGTTTAAGCTTATCGATCAATGCATACACCACCATATCGTTATAACGGTTTGCATTGTCGTAAGCATTCACAGTGTCGATTTGCTTTTCAGTCAGCCCTACTGGCAATCCTTGAGCACCATGAAAAAAATCAAAGGACTCAGGGTAGCGGTAGCTGTACTTCATATGTGTGCCAAGTAAATGCACGACGATCAGCTTCTTTTCATCTTTTCGGTCGAGTAACGCTTGATAGGGCGCCAATACTTTCTCGTCATAGCTATAGGCATTTTGACGGCGTGACGCATTCAAAAATATTTGCTCATCTGCCTGCTTGGCAAACGTTGTCAGCATGGTATTTCTTGCCGTTAATGTCTGCTGATTGGTGACCCAATAAGTGCGATAACCAGCTTGCTTCATCATCGCTAAAAGGGAAGGCTTTGTTTTATATAAGTCCGGATGCTGCTGATCAGCAAAGGTCAGTACCTGTTGTAAACTTTCGATAGTATTAGGTCTTGACGCATATACGTGCTTAAACACCTTCAATTCACTTTGAATACTACTCAGTTTTGGCGTGGTATCACGGTGGTAACCATACACACCCATATGTAAGCGACTGGTCGATTCTCCAATTACAAGCACAATGGTGGTTGGAAATGGTTTCGGTTGCTCCACCAAATGATTAAGTGGTGGGATTTTTTTAAAATCAAGAAGATTTCTCTCCACTTCACCCAATTCTTTTTGATAATGCCAGTACCCCAAAAAGAGCTGCCAAGGTGGCGATACAGAAAAGTGTCTATCTAACGACTTATACGCTGTGGTCGCATCGTACTTAACGGCTTTAATCGTGGCATCCGTAAATAGCACCAATAAAATACACATGATTGCAATATACCCATTGCGTTTCTTGAGCGTAAACTCACCGATTTTTGACCAGAGAAAAATCGGAATGATGGTAAACAGAACAAACCCAAGACCAACGCCCCAAGAGATATAGTTTTGAAAATATTCGGTGGATTCTGATTTGTTCGATTCAAAAATAATAAAAATCAAACTTTGTGTGAGTTCTTGTCGATAGACCAAAAAATAACCAAAGCCAGGCAATGCCAATAGCCAAACCAATACGGCAAAAACACCCGCCATTGTTTTTGCATGCTTCGGCACAAATAATAAAGGAATGATCCAAAGTAATGAGGTTATCGTGGCGTCTTTAAACCCCTCAAATGAGCCAGTTCGTGTGACGCCTATTAAAAATTGGGTAATGCCTGTTAGATACCAAAAAAGCACGTAAGCCCAAATATAAGAATAGTTAAAGGGCTTACCAGTAGTGGTAGCTTGATGTGTATGCGTCATCTGTTGATTCAAAATATGGTCCCTAATGCTAATGGTTATATAAGTAAAGTTTGCAACCATGAACGCAAGTATTTGCAAGGGATATGCCAGCTTTAAACAATGTGACTGGTTTTGACTGCTACGTAAAAAATTAGCACATATAAACATAGAGTTACGTAAGGAAGGTGGGAAATGAAACGACTAAGTAATCGGAATGTGAAAAACGAAACATGCCTAAATCCTACGTTTTTTGCATGAATCAAACCTTGAGTTTTATATCAACCCTGCAATTTTTGCAGCGTCTCACTTAGGGGATGTGCTTAACTTGTTGATTTATTGATATAAAAATATCTGGCATGTGCTTTGCATTGTATTGAGCAATACCATTTGAGAGTACAGCGATGTTATCAACTGACAATGCGTTACCTGCGATTTATACTGCAGAAACGGTTTACCAATTAAGAGCGTTTGCGCGAGAAAAACGATATCAAGTGAGTGAAATTACAGCACATACCGTAGCCGTAGATGCGCCATGCCGTGGCGAAGTTGAGGGCTTTATTAAATCGGTGTTTCAACAAGTATACGGGGCCAATATCACCCACTTTATGCCAGACCTGGTGGCATTGCGTGATAGTCATGGCATTTTGATGGCTGCATTTGGGTTACGCTCAGCTACCAAAGAAGCATTATTTCTTGAACAATATATTGATATTCCAATTGAGCAACTCATGACTGAGCGCTTAGGTCGCAACATCACTCGCAATCAAATTACGTGTATTGGCAATTTAGCTGTGGCTAACCCACGTAATGCCGGTGTATTGATAGCGCATGTCATTCAACATAGTTTAGATTTAGGAATTGAATGGGCGGTAGCCACAGCACACCATAGTTTGCAAAACGGCTTAATTAAAGGTGGGCGCGACGTGTATGCACTAGCGCCTGCTGACCCTGCTAGATTGTCCGCTGAAGCGATAAGTCAATGGGGCTCTTACTACCGTCATTTGCCTCAAATTGTGGCGATTCGTGGCGTGACTGAGCCGTTATAACTGATAGCGAATTGGCTTTAAAGCGCCTAAAACAGCATCTTCCGCGTACATATTTTCTGCATGTGGGAGAATTCTATGATGTGCTCGCCCCCCATTACACAAGAGATAATTTGACCCCTCAATGATACATTCATCGATAATTCGCCATGCTCAGCAACACCCACATCATGTGGCGTTGCAAGGGATTTCATATGCGCTCACCTACAGCGCCTTAAACGACGCCATTGTGCAAACAAGTCTACATTTAGCCCAGTATCCTGCGGATACGCGTATCGCGATTGCTATGAACAACCAACCTGCGTGGGTAGTATTAGATATTGCTGCGTTACAACTGGGGCTGGTACAAATTCCGCTCCCCAGTTTTTTTTCAGATGCGCAATTACTGCACGCCATGCAAGATGCAGGGGTGAACATACTCATCAGCGACCAAACGGTGCGCTTTGATCAATTGCTTGCTGATCATCCATTCCAAAAAACAAGTGTGATGATTGCAGGCACAGTATTGGCTGAATATCGCTTGGCTTTTAGCCAATCGGCACTACCTAACAACACTGCAAAAATCACTTACACCTCTGGCACCACGGGTGCGCCTAAAGGTGTGTGCTTATCTGAAAAGGCCATGTTAGAAGTTGCCCATGCCATTTCTACGCAGGTGCAAGTCAGCCAACTTGACCATCACGCCTGCGTGTTACCGCTATCTACCTTGCTAGAAAACGTCGCAGGGGTCTATGCAAGTTTAATAGCGGGCGCAACTGTCCATGTCTACCCATCAGAAAATGTAGGGTTTGTGGGGAGCAGTTTTGATGTAGAAAAACTATTTTCAACACTGGTAACCAGTCAAGCCAGCACCGCCATTTTGATTCCAGAACTACTCAACGCGCTGATCAAATTATGTGAAACCGAAGCCGCATTGTCTTATGCGGCAGCACTTTCACATTTAAGATTTGTGGCCGTGGGTGGCGCGCATGTATCTGCTGGCTTATTAGAACGTGCGGCAGCCCTCAACCTACCTGTGTATGAAGGCTACGGCTTATCAGAGAGTGCTTCAGTCGTCACATTGAACACGCCCGCGACGCATCGCATCGGTAGCGTTGGAAAACCCTTACCGCATGTGGCCATGCGTGTTGCTGAAGACAATGAAATATGGATTAAAGGGGCCAACTTCGTTGGTTATACGGACGAATCCACCAAATTTGATGAGGACGGTTGGATGGCCACAGGGGATTTAGGCTACTGCGATGCCGACGGTTATTGGTTTATTCAAGGTCGCAAAAAAAATATGTTCATTACTTCGTTTGGTCGCAGCAGATGCAGCAACTGTAGAAGCTAGTATAGCTTCTGTCAACGCACAATTACCCGATTACGCCCGCGTCAGTCGTTGGCTTAGTAGCCAAACAGCATTTGACGTCCATAACGGACAACTCACGCCAAATGGTCGCCTCAAGCGCGATGCCATTTGGCAAACATATCAACACCAAATTCAAGCACTTTATGCAGAAAAGGAATAAGCATGGCATTTTATGATCAACTGTTAGCCTCCACCGAACAAGAGCGCAATGCGCTCATGCAGTTACCGCTCATTCAACAAGGTGGGGCTGGCAACATCTCTCTCAAAACCTATATTGCGTTTCTCACCCAAGCTTATCATCATGTCAAACACACCACGCCTTTGCTGATGGCCTGTGGCGGTCGATTAGAAGGCCGTTACGAATGGTTACGCACCGCGATTGGCGAATATATTGAAGAAGAAATGGGCCATCAAGAATGGGTGCTCAATGATATAGACGTGTGTGGTGCAGACAAAGAAGCGGTGCGCAACTCAAGTTACACCGACACGAGCGCTAGTCAAGCAACCGAGCTGATGGTAGCGTATGCTTACGATATGATTTACCGCGTAAATCCGATTGGATTTTTTGGTATGGTTTTGGTGTTAGAAGGCACTAGCACTGCAGTGGCTACGCAAGCAGGCGAAAAGATAATGAGTAGTTTAAACTTACCAAAAAAAGCGTTTAGTTATTTGCTTTCGCATGGCTCATTGGACATCAGCCATGTGTCTTTTTATGAAAGTTTGATGAACCAAGTTAGCGATGAAAATGACCAGGCCATGGTGATTCACGCTGCAAAAATGTTTTACAAACTCTACGGGGATGTATTTAGAGATATCGCTACCCGCACCATGCCATCATAAACAAAGGAAACACCATGCAATTATCACAACAACGCATTTTGCTGACAGGTGCAACTGGCGGCTTGGGGCGTGAAGTCGCACTGCTTCTGGCTCAACAAGGTGCAATCCTTGGTTTGGTTGGGCGTGATCCGCATAAGTTGAGCGCACTTAAAAACGAGGTACAAAAAGCGGGTGGCACAGCGCATTGTATCGTTGCAAACCTAAGCGAAGCAAGTGCAAGCATTCATTTGATTCAGCAAGCCAAGACGTTGCTGGGTCACATTGACATCCTAATCAACAATGCTGGTGTGCTCGATTTCATTGAGTTGCAAGACCAAAGCGATGCGCGTATTGCAGAGATGGTAAATACCAATGTAACGGCGCTAATTCAACTCACGCGCGCGGCATTGCCAGATTTTCTATCTGCCAACAAAGGCCGTTTTGTCTTTATTGGTTCTATTTTTGGCTCACTTGGCTTTCCGCACTTTGCCACGTATTGCGCCACTAAATTTGCTGTACATGGCTTCTCTCAGGCGTTACGACGTGAATTGGTGAATACCAATATTGGCGTAACCTATGTGGCACCAAGAGGTATCGCCACACCGATGAATGCACCTAACGTCGATGCAATGTGGAAGAAATCGGGTAACGCCGTTGATCAACCAGATAAAGTGGCAAGATTGATAGTGAAAGCGATCGCGCAAGAACAACAAGAGTTATTTATTGGTCAGCCACAAAGCTTATTTGCTTGGTTAAACGGCATATTTCCACGAGTGGTGAATCTGGGCCTTAAAAAGCAAACAGCATTAGCTCGAGAGTTTTTACCTAAATCTAAGCTTTAAAGCAATGTAAAAGAATGTGGTGTCTGATCCGCTGAAAATCTGATCACACAAATACTTGAGTTAACTATTAGAGATACAACACGGCTGGGAACACTGTGGCCGCAAATACAAACACCAACCATTCCACTCCCCAGCGCTCTAGGTGGCCAGTAAAATGTAGCGTTAGCACTGCGATGGCCAACAAGTAATAAATGGCAATTAAAATC
>NCGC01000073.1:2513-10834 GCA_002281475.1 Methylophilales bacterium 28-44-11 | reverse complement strand
GGAACCTATAGAAGCCGCAGCTCAAACAGAAGTGATCACGAAAAAAATTCAACAAGTGATGAACAAATCCTTCACTATCGATCAACACCAATTCAACGTCACTGCGAGTATTGGATTGGTGCTGTTTAGTGGACAACATTTATCTGGGGATGAGTTTTTAAAACAAGCCGATATTGCCATGTACGATGCAAAAAAATCTGGCAGAAATATGTTTAGATTTTTTGACCCTCAAATGCAAAACACCATCAACAACAAAGTCCTTCTTGAAGAAGAGCTGCGTAAGGCATTGGTCATGCATCAATTCAAACTGTATTATCAAGTGCAAGTCGATAGTCATGGGAAAGCATTTGGAGCTGAGGCCTTGATTCGGTGGGTGCATCCAGAGCGTGGTGTCGTGTCGCCTTTTCACTTTATCCCGCTTGCCGAAGAAACTGGACTGATTTTACCTATTGGTAATTGGGTATTGAACGAGGCTTGTGCTCAATTAAAATCTTGGGAAAACGACGCATCCACTCAGCATTTATCGGTTTCTATTAACGTGAGTGCAAAACAATTCCATCAGACAGATTTTGTTGAGCAAGTGGAAGCGGCCTTACTCAAACATCAGATTAAACCCATGTTGCTCAAACTTGAGCTCACGGAAAGTATGTTGGTAGATAATATTGAGAATACTATTGTCTTGATGAAGGCCATTAGAAAGCTTGGTGTGCGTTTTGAACTGGATGATTTTGGGACAGGGTATTCATCGTTGCAATATTTGAAACGCTTGCCATTGCATCAATTAAAAATAGATCAGTCGTTTGTGCGTGAAATCAATTCAGATAAGAGTGATAAAGCCATTGTTAAAACCATCGTCAAAATGGCACAAGGGTTAGGTCTTGAAGTGATTGCAGAAGGTGTGGAAACAGAACAGCAACGACAAATATTAAAAAATTTGGGATGTGGTTACTATCAAGGTTACTTATTCAGTCAGCCCTTGCCTATCGAAATGTTTATGGTGACGTTACAACTATGAAGACTGCATATCTCAATCAAAGTTAGTGTTAAATCTAACATATTGCGTTAGACATTCATTACTTTTTGGCATCCTTTAATGCATGGATATCTTAATAATCATTTCTATTTAGCAAAAAATTTTAATTGATTGCGACCTTCATTTTAAATAATGATAAATGAATTTAAATAACAATTTGTATATAACGGTAAACACCTGAATGTTTAAAGGGGCGAGAGTATTTTTTCCTTGATGAATAGGTATTCCTACTACAAAAAAAAGGCTCTCAATAACGAGATCCTTTTCATGCCTATACAAGCACGGTGTAGAAATCAGTTTTTGGCGTAATTACATTTGACTAATGACTAGAACCGTTAGACATGTCACGTTTTGAATGGGTGTCGTAATAACTATGTACGCTACTTGCCCACGTTTCATCTGCCATATTAGGCCAATTGTTTTTATCAAAGCCAGGTGCAGATTCAAGCTTACTACTATCTACATCTAATATAAAACGTTTATTTTCAGTGTCTAATGAAAGTGCTTGCCAGGGCACAGCAAATAACTTTTCACCCATGCCCAAAAAGCCACCGTAGGATAAGACGGCATAGCGAATTTCCCCACTGACAGTATCCAACATAATTTCTTTGATATCACCTAAATCTTCTTCATCACGACTATACACATCATTGCCGATTAAAGTGTCTGCGCCCATGAGTTGTGGGCCTGGACCTTCGCCTTGGTTGCTAGTGTACATGCCGTAAGTATCGCGTTCTTGATAATTCATATGTGACTCCTCTTATTAATTAGATAAGGTTCATCATTCAACATTGTGAATACCACATGTGATGAATGAGAATCTACACACAGTGTGAGCCGATGCGAGGTGCTGTTCTGTTCGTTAGCTAACATATTTGCCATCTCTTAATCAGTCTATTTACGCACACTTAACAGCGGGGGAGGCGTCGATGTAACCATTTAAAATTAACATTTTTTAATCGGTTAATTAAGTGTGGTTTCGCACAGACCTCAAGTTTGATGTGCTCAAAAATGAACGCAATCTAATGGCTGTGCTTGGTTACATTGCTTAGTTGCATGGTGGCGAAGGAGGTCGTGGATTTTCTTTAATTTTTTAGGAGTATATGCCGTGAATGTTGATCAAAAAGGTAATAAAGATGATAAAAAGCCCAATAACAAAGATATGAAGGATAAAAAAGATACAAAGAAATCTGGTGGTAAAAAGTAAATATAGCTAGTTAAACACTATGCGCAGTAATCCCAAGCCATTCTATGAAGTTTAATAGAATGGCTTTTTAATGCGGGTAAAAAGATTTCCTATTTCATTCTTAATAAGCCTGTCGCATGAGTATTTAGTTCATTATTGATTATCCATTAAGTTGGATAACGAACATAAATCTTACTAAGGATTACTCTACTATGTAGCTTCTATCATCTTTCACTTTCAGTCACTGATCTCACTAGGCTTAACATGCACACATTACACGCACCCCAACAAAACCGTCTGCTTGCCGCACTACCTGAAGAGGATTTAGACCGAATTACTTCCATGTTGGAAATCGTGGAGATGCCGTTAGGACTTGTGTTATATGAATCTGGTGGGCAACTTAAACATGTCTATTTTCCAACCACCTCCATTATTTCATTGTTGTATGTGTTAGAAAATGGCGCCTCTGCTGAAATTGCAGTGGTGGGTAATGAGGGGGTGTTGGGCATCTCATTATTTATGGGTGGAGAGACTACCCCAAGCCGAGCCGTCGTGCAAAGTGTAGGCTTTGGCTACCGGCTAAGCGCAAAAAATTTAAAAATGGAATTTAAACGTGCCGATACCATGTTTAAACTTTTATTGCGATATACCCAAGCGCTGATTACGCAAACATCACAAACTGCGGTATGTAATCGGCATCATTCAGTTGAGCAACAACTGTGCCGTTGGTTGTTGCTAAGCTTAGACCGTCTCAATTCGGATGTATTGTGTATGACCCAAGAGCTCATCGCCAATATGTTGGGAGTGCGCCGAGAAGGTGTGACCGAAGCAGCTGGTAAGTTGCAACGGGATGGTTTGATTTCTTACGCACGCGGCAATATTACGGTATTAGATAGACCTGCGTTGGAAGTCAGAGTATGCGAATGTTATCAGGTAGTCAAAACTGAATTTGATCGTTTACTACCTGAGGTGGAGCGCAAACAGGAAAATGCGTCAATTTAAACAGCTGCTTAATTGAATGAAGGGCTTGTGCATTAAGAGCCCGATTGATTCAACATAATCTTTTTTTCTTTATTATCCATCAGGCTAGATTTGATGATTTGCCGCATTTTATGCGCCTTAAACAAAGGTACTGTTAATATCATTAAAATTTGACCTTCTTCAATTTTCTGTTTGTGTTTCTTGAGGTCGGTATTGAATATATTGACGCCTAACAGGGCCGATCCAAACGCCATACAAATGCCACCGATAATAATCAACGTACCGAGCACGACAAACCAGGGCGCGTTGGTATACCAAGCAGGGGATACGGTCATCCACAGCGGAAACGTCAACACGTAGATGCCGCTGATTAAGCCGAACAACATGCCGTACATGACACCTTTTCCACCTTCATGCACCATATTGCTACTGTCTATAATGCTGGTGACATTAAGACCGTCAAGTTTTGTGCCGGGTTTTGCTAAAAATTGGATACCATCGTCTTGAATGGATTCCTTCATCAAAGCACTTCTTACTTTTTTGCATGTGGCTAAATCTGGCAAAATATATTTTAGTTTAATGGGCATATTATGGCTCCTTAGTAATGTGAAATGAGGATGAATGACTTATGCGATGACCAAATTGTTGGAATGACATGACAAGGCATTAAGGGTGTCTGGGTTTTCTAAACACAAGATGTTTATGGTGAGGGACAGTACGTGCGTGCGAAGCATATAGGGTAAGTTGCACTTCAGCTTCGATATTCGATTCATTGACTTCTGCGTGAATGCTTGGCGCACGTAATACCGCATCTGATGCAGCGTCACGCATAGTATTCCAGCTTAAACTTACGCTTTGTTGTAAAGGATTATCCTCATTCTCAATAAACGGTTGGCGCATAGTGACTCCACATTTGAAATAAATAAAACGACAAGAATTACGAGCGTAGACGTGTAGGTCATGTTGTTCCGTCTGTTATCACACATACACATCACTTTAATCAGCATGATTTTTTTGCATTGGATGTACGCAAGCGAACAGAGCGAATAGGCGAGCGATGCTAATCTTTTATGCATGAATACACTTGAATCTAGTAATCAATTGATCAATCACCTTGATGCGCCTGCACGCAAGTTAATCCTAAAGCATAGTGATGAACTATTATTATCGACAGGCACTGTGCTTGGCCAACCTGGAGATGCCAATGAATATGTGTACTTTCCTATGAATTGTGTGATTGCCCTAATGTTGCAACAAAACGAAGAAAAGGGCATGGAAATATGTTTAGTCGGGCGGGAGGGCATGTTGGGAGTCGAGGCAATATTGGGTGTCAATGAATCCCCCTACTTGATATTGGTACAAAATGAAGGTTCGGTTTTAAGAATTGCCACCGAACAATTAATGAAAATTATTGCGCGCCATCCTTCGGTTGAACAACATCTCCATCTTTATGCTGGCGTACTTATGCAGCAGTTAGCACAGTCTTCGCTCTGCAGCCATTACCATGCAGTTCAGGCGCGTTTAGCCCGCTTAATTTTGATGTTTCGTGATCGTTTACACTCGAATACGATGCAACTGACGCATGGACTACTCGCTGATATGCTTGGGGTAAGACGGGTTGGGGTCACCAAAGCGGCAGGTGCATTACAAAAAAGACGTATTTTGCGCTATGCACGAGGCCATATTGAGATTACTAATGAGGGTGCTTTAGAGGCGATTTCGTGTGTTTGTTATGCCACTGACAAAGCAACCTATGATACAAATCTTATCGAATAAACAAACGTTTTACTAATCGCGAAACATGGGTCAGTAGCATAAGCTTATCCACCAATTTTCTAAACAATCGCACGCGTAGTTGATGCATGGTGAGCGAAAGGCCAAACATGAGCAAAGGGTGGAGTTTAAACAGCTTAAATATGTTGAAGCCATTGTCTATCGTTTGAATGGGCTGACGTAAGTCATTGATATGGCGTTCTAATTGCTCCCTTTGCATGGTTGATTGCTGAATCAAATGCAAACGTCTTTTGACCAACGTGCTTCTCAACGTAGTCATGACGGGTCTTTGGAGTGAATGTCTAAGGATTGCCAATCTTTTGAAAGCTCTGACAAACTGGAAGCAAACAAAGTGGGTTTTTGTTTGATTTTGGAATTCGTGTAAACCCCAATTAACAGACCTGAGATCACAAAAAATCCTAATAGCGTGCTTAATACGAGGATACGGTGACTATCCCAAAAAATCACACTGATGAGGATTGTCAGTAAGATGATGGCGATACCAAAGCAAAACAACATGATGAGAGTCAGTTTAGCAATGTGTAATAAGTGCGCACTGTCTTCTTCTAAATCGTTTGCCAGTAGCTGCAATCGAGTTTGCATCATTGCCACTAGGGTTGCCCCTAAGCCTGACAATGATGCAAATAGACCTTTGCTTTGTTGTGGTTCTGTAAAGCTCATGACGTTTAACGACGTGCGCTTAACCAACCCACAATAAAACCTACACCAGCCGCTACACCTACAGATTGCCATGGATTTTCATGCACATACACATCCGTCGCTTGGGCGGCCGCTTTGGTTTTAATAAGCAGTGCAGTTTCCGCCTCTATCATCGAAGCTCTCGCTGCTTTTAGAGACTCTTCAACTTTATTGCGAACTTCTATTAACTTATCACCACCTTGATTGGCAGTAGCCTTCAGTAGTGCATCAACATCTGCAACTACCATATTAAAATCGTCCATTAAATGCGATTTTGCCGTCGCGTCGAAAATTGTATTCATTTGATTCTCCAAGTGTAATGAGTGATGCCAGACCGTGTCACTGGTTAGAATCGACGACCTTTAATCACTCTAAGTAAAATGACAACGATTGCGATGACTAATAGGATATGAACCAAACCACCCATGGTATATGAGGTGACTAAGCCTAGCGCCCATAAGATAATGAGTACAACAGCAATGGTTTCTAACATAATATTCTCCAGTAAATGTTGTTGTTATGGTGTGGCTTTTAAACGCATGTCATTTTTAACAGAAGCTACGCCTTTAACCTGACGTGTAATTTCAATGGCTTTGTTGATGTCTGATTGTGAGTTTACAAAACCACTTAATTGCACAACACCTTTAAATGTTTCGACATTGATTTCTGCTGATTTCAAAGTTGGCTCATTCAACACAGCCGCTTTTACTTTTGTGGTAATGACGCTGTCATCAATGTACTCGCCTGTACCAGATTGTTTTGAGCTCGATGCACATGCAACTAACGCACTCATTGCAATCGCTAATACAAATACTGCTAATCGATTTAATTTATTCATGAAAATTCTCCATTCAGGATAGGTTATAAGTGAAGCCATTATTGCGTAATGCGTGTGTGACTTCTGTGCGCTAGCGTACTCATTTTTAAAATAAGTGAATCCCACATTGATATTAAGGCTATTAATTTTGATCATCAGATTGATGCTGAAGCAATTAAATCATCACTCTGTTCGGTGCCGTACCGACAAAAAAAACTATCTCGCTAGACTATATCGTGTAAATAGTTTTGCCTAAATGAGGCAAAGGAGCAACGATGAATTGGGAACATGTTGAGAGTAACTGGGCGGAATGTAAGGGTAAAGTAAAACACAACTGGTCTGAAATTAGCGAGTCACAATTGGCGATGATTGCAGGCAACCGCGAACGATTGGTTAACGTGATTGAAGACACGTATGGCATCAGCCAACAACAAGTAGAGCAGCAATTGATGGACTGGCAGGACATGTACATCAATATCGATGGACACTTTTATGCATCAAGAGCAGTCGATAGCGCGCTATACAATGCTTAATATGTTAACTATTTAAGATAGCCTTTAACTAAACCATTGTTAGCGTATGTAGCTCAACAGACTAAATGAGCGCAGATGCCAAAGATGGCATCAAAATATAACGTATGTCCGAATGACTTAGATTGTTTTCTAACAATGTCACCACGCGATTAAGTACTGCAAGCGCTCCGTACGCCACAAGCTGTACTTTTTGTTGCCTGCCAGTCACTTGTTCTAATAAGCTTAATCGACTGGTATGGGTGCCATGTGCGTTGACATAACTGGTGGTAAAGCCCGACAGGTCTTGCTGTTCCAAGAGTAAATCGACCATCCATTCTTCTAGGCTAGGGGCAATAATAATGATTAAAACACCTTCGTTCATGATGTGCTCCTGCTAAAAAATCTGCGGTAAAAAATAGGCAATAACACCAACGTTAATAAGGTAGAAGTCACCAAGCCGCCAATCACGACAATGGCGAGTGGCCGTTGAATTTCAGAACCTGGCCCAGTAGCAAACAACAAGGGCACTAAGCCAAATGCCGCAATACTTGCAGTCATTAGCACAGGCCTGAGTCTTCGTTTTGCACCCTCCACCACAATCTGTAATTTATCCATGCCTTGCGCTTCTAATTGATTAAAGTAGCTCACCATCACCACCCCATTGAGCACGGCAATACCGAGTAATGCAATGAATCCGACTGAAGCAGGCACGGAAAGATATTCCCTCGATATCCATAGCGCAAACACACCTCCAATCATGGCAAAAGGAATGTTGGATAAAATAAGTAACGATTGTTTGATCGAGCCAAACGTAGCAAACAGAATCAGAAAAATGAGGCCTATCGCAACTGGCACCACAATCGCCAAACGAGAAGCAGCCCGCTGTTGGTTCTCAAACTGGCCGCCCCATTTAATGGAGTAACCTTCCTCAAATTTGACTTCTGCCAAGACTCTCGCTTTGGCCTCTTCCACAAAACTGACCAAATCACGGTCTTTCACATTGGAGGTTACTACTACCATGCGTGCACCACGCTCCCTATCAATTTTGACTGGACCTTCGGCACGCTCGATACGCGCAACCGCAGATAACGGCACGTTTGTACCGTTAGGTAATGTGAGCATGAGGTTGCCAAAGTCAGAAGGGGAAACACGCAACGACTCGCTGCCACGAATGAGAACTGGGGTTCTTTTTTGTGCTTCTTGCACAATTCCCAATGACTTGCCCTCTAACTGCGCGCGCAAAATAGTTTCAATGTTTGAAATACTTAATCCCAGCCTGCCTGCTGCCAAACGGTCTATTTTAATTTGCAAATATTGCAC
>NCGC01000073.1:0-2501 GCA_002281475.1 Methylophilales bacterium 28-44-11 | reverse complement strand
TTTAATGGCTAAATCGCCACGCACCCCTAAAATCATCTCGTTCACACGCATATCAATGGGCTGTGTAAAGCTATATTCCAAGCCAGGTATTTCTGCCATGACTTTGCGCAACTCTTCAATCAACGCCTCTTTTGTCTGCATGCGCCATTCGTCTTTAGGTTTGAGTAGTAAGAAATTATCGGTTTGATTCAAGCCCATGGGGTCTAATCCCAGTTCATCTGAGCCCACTCTTGAATAGACACCTTTGACCTCTGGTACTTGCTTGAGCAACGCGCGCTGAACATTTAAGTCAGTCAAAATACTTTGTTGTAAATTGATAGAGGGTAGCTTTTCTACGCCAATAATAATATCGCCTTCGTCCATCACAGGCATAAACGTTTTGCCCAATTGTGTATAAATCACGCCCGTTGCAGCTAACAATATCAATGCTGCGATCACAATAAGTTTGGCATGCGCCAACGACCATGTCAGCACGGGTTCATAAACAGCTAAGGCTTTTCTGACAAGGTAGGGCTCCTCATGGCTAACCTTTTTTAGTAAGAATGAGGCCAGCACGGGAATCACGGTGAGCGAGAGTACCAACGAGCCTGCTAACGCAAACATAATGGTCAATGCGACGGGCGTAAATAATTTACCTTCTAGACCCTGTAACGTCAGTAATGGCAGAAATACTGTGATGATGATCAGCACGCCTGCGGTAACAGGCACGCTGACTTCACGCACCGCCCGATAAATAATATGCATGCGTGGAAGTTTGTCTGCTTGTTTGGTATCGGCTAAATGTGAGACGATATTTTCTACCACCACCACAGCGGCATCCACTAGCATCCCAATCGCTATCGACAAGCCACCCAAGCTCATTAAATTGGCGGACATATTAAATTGGCCCATCATTAAAAACGTAAACAAAGCCGCCAAGGGTAGGGCAAAGGCGATGGTGAGTGCGGCTCTAAAATTTCCCAAAAAAAGTACCAATAAAATCAGTACCAGTACCACAGCTTCTAATAATGCTTTGGTGACGGTTTGCACTGCACGCTCAACTAAGCTGCCGCGATCGTAAAACACATGCATGGTCACCCCTTTGGGTAGGGTAGGGGTAATCTCTGCGAGTTTGGCTTTGACCCCATCCACCACTTGCTGCGCATTTGCGCCACGTAATCCTAATACCAAGCCTTCGACCACTTCACCTTGACCATTGCTGGTCACCGCGCCATAACGTGTGAGTGTGCCTATGCGCACAGTCGCCACATCTGCAATTTTCACCGGCATGCCTTGTTCGCTTCGCACCACAGTGTTGCTCACATCTTCTATGGTGTTAAAGGCCCCTTCAGCACGCACCAACAACGACTCTTCACCATCATCCAGTCGTCCAGCACCGCCATTGCGGTTATTGTTCTCAATAGCCTGCATTAAGGTGTCTATCGACACGCCTCTGGCATACATACGTGAATTGTCAGGAATAATTTCAAACGTTCGGACCAGGCCACCTAGTGCATTGACATCGGCTACTCCCGGCACAGTTCTTAATTGCGGACGTATCACCCAATCCAACAAACTTCTTTTTTCTGCCAAACTTAAACTGTCACTCTCCACCGTAAACATAAACATTTCGCCCAATGGCGTGGTCATCGGTGCCATGCCACCAGAAATATCCAGAGGGAGATTCGGCCAAACGCCCGCCAGTCTTTCAGCGACCTGTTGGCGTGCCCAGTAGATATCAGTGCCGTCTTTAAAGTCTACGGTAATATCGGTGAGCGCATATTTGGCCACAGCGCGTAAACCGGTTTGCTTGGGAATGCCCAACATTTCCACTTCAATCGGTGCTGTAATGCGGGATTCCACCTCTTCTGGCGTCATGCCGGGGGCTTTTACAATAATCTTAACTTGTGTAGAAGACACATCAGGGAACGCATCTATCGGTAATCCTTGGTAAGCCAAGGTGCCCGCGACGGCCAAGCCAGTCGTAAGAATAAGCATGAGTAGACGTTGCGTCAGTGCAAATTGGATGAGTTTTGCCATTATTCCACTCCCAGTCCTAACCAGGCGCCTTTGATAGCAGATACACCACTAATGGCTACTTTCTCATTGCCTTTAAAAGCGCCATCAATCACGGCTTCGTCCCCTTGCTCTGCAATGATAGTGACCTTCATGGCAACAAAGCCTTTTGTTTGTTGTACAAACACATAAGTATCTTTGCCCTGTCTAACTAAAGCTGATTTGGGCACGCTCACTTGCGGTGTGGCATCACTTAGATTAATTTGTGATTCAACAAATTGTCCTGGAGACAGCTTTTCTGCTCCCTGTGTAATTTCCGCACGTAAATGTAAGGTTTGATCTGCTTTGTTGACACTCCTTACGATGGCAATCAGCTTGCCAGATGCTTGTAACTTGGGAATGCTTACGGGCATGCCAAGCTTGACCATGGACAAGGTCTCCAGAGGCGCGTGAATCTCCAGCCAAAGTGGCTTCAATTTTGCAATGCGGTACAGCGGCATGCCCAT
>NCGC01000072.1 GCA_002281475.1 Methylophilales bacterium 28-44-11 | reverse complement strand
CTGGACGTTTAGATGACATGACCTTGGGCATTCGTTGTTTATTAGCAGACAACATGCAAGAAGCCATGCATTTTGCGCAACAATTACATAGTTTGAATATAGAACGTCGCCAAATTGAGGCTGAAATGCAGCAAGATGCGTTTGCGGATTTGGATACTGAGGCAGTGAAGCATGACTTTACCGTAAGTGTATTTCAGCCTGAATGGCATCAAGGGGTGATTGGTATTTTGGCCTCACGCATTAAAGAGCAATTGCATCGGCCTGTGATTGCATTTGCGTCAGCCGGAGATGGCATGTTAAAAGGCTCGGGCCGCTCTATTGCTGGCTTGCATTTGCGTGACGCACTGGATTTAGTGACTAAACAATATCCACAATTAATAGTAAAGTTTGGCGGACATGCGATGGCGGCCTCAATTTAAACAAGCATTTGAAGCAGTGGTAAGCACGTTAATCTCAGTAGAGGAATTACAAGAATCCATGGATACTGATGGGGCATTACAAGCCACTGAGATGACTTTGGAAACAGCACAAATGTTAGAGACTCAGGTATGGGGGCAGGGTTTTCCTCCCCCTATGTTTTATGATGTATTTCGGGTGGTTCAGCAGCGTGTGCTAGGTGAAAAACATTTGAAGTTGCAACTGCAAAAAGAGGATGTCCGGTTTGAAGCAATCTACTTTAACCAAACCGAATCATTGCCTGAGCATGTGCAGGTGGTGTATCAAATTCAAGTCAATGAATACAACAGCCAGCAGCAATTACAGTTGCTAATTAAGCACGCACATCACAGCTAAGAGATTGTTTTAGATAAATAAACTTAAGCATCCCACGCAAGTGCGGTAAAATGTCGCAATTCTAAGTCGAGTATTCATATGGCACGTCCTTTTAAACAACAACGCGATTCCGTACGCACCCCGCCCAAACCAGCACCAGAAGTGTTAGATGCGGATGGTGTAGCAACCCCTCAACCTACACAACGTTTACATAAGCTGTTGGCCTTAGCTGGGTTAGGTTCGCGCCGTGATATGGAGGAGTTGATTGCCAATGGACGTGTCACCATAAATGGACAACCTGCTCAAGTCGGTGCTGGCGTAACGCAGCATGATCTAGTGCGTGTAGATGGACGTCCATTAAAATTATCCTTTGAAGCTGAACTACCGCAAGTGTTGATTTACCATAAACCTGAAGGTGAAATTGTCAGTCAAGATGACCCAGAAGGGCGCGCGACAGTGTTTGATAAACTGCCTCGTATCAAACAAGGGAAATGGATAGCGATTGGTCGGCTGGATATCAATACCAGTGGTTTGCTGATTTTTACCAATTCTGGGGACTTGGCTAACCGTTTTATGCATCCGCGCTATGAAGTGGAGCGTGAATATGCTGTGCGTGTGTTTGGTGAATTGACCGAAGATCAAATGGCGATGTTGACACAGGGTATTGAGTTGGAAGATGGTCCAGCCAGTTTTGACCGCATTATTGCGCAGGGCGGAGAGGGTGCCAATCATTGGTATCAAGTTATTATTCGTGAAGGGCGTAATCGTGAGGTGCGCCGCTTGTTTGAAGCATTTCAATTGCCTGTGAGTCGTTTGATGCGAGTACGTTTTGGCCCCGTCAATCTTCCTCCGCGTGTGAAGCGTGGCAGTATGTTAAAACTAGAACAAAAACAGGTGGTGGAATTGTTAGAGTGGGCAGGATTACCAATTCCCAACGCGCCACTCAAGCAATTAAATCAGCGTGAAAAGGACAAAGCTACTACCGTATTTGTGCCTAAAGTGCGTAAACAACGTGGCAGCATATTAAACCGTGAGCCGCGTGATCCGAATGAATCAGGCTCTAGTTCTCGTTCAGGTACTAAAGAGTCTGCAACTAGAAAGCCTATCTCTAAGAAACCGGTCAATCGTCGCATTCGACAATCTACTGATTTAGCGGCGCCCGCCTTGCAGAAGAAAAGTGACCGAAATCGCGGACGAGGTTGATTTAGCTTAGTGCAACGCTAGCAGTTGGGCTTTGGTCAGTAGAAACACAAACTGATTGCCAGAGGCCACTTCTAGCCAAGTAAAAGGCAAGTCAGGATAAGCGTCTAACAGGGCTTCTCGGTTATGACCAATTTCCACCACCAAAATCCCATCTTCGTTTAAATGTTTAGCTGCTTCGCGTAATAAAGTATGCGTGTGATCCAAGCCTGCTTCACCACTGCCTAATGCCAATTGGGGTTCGTTACGATATTCGCTAGGCAATTCTGCCATGCTAGGTCCATCAACATAGGGTGGGTTACTAATGATCAAATCGTAAGTTTTACCTGCGAGTGCTGTGAACATGTCCGATTGAATCGCTTCAATTTGCGCCTGTAAGCCATAATTGGCAATATTAATATTGGCAACGGCGATAGCATCAGCTGATATGTCTACTACATCGATTTGGGCATTTGGGAAAGCATTGGCAAGTAATACACCAAGACAGCCACTGCCGGTGCAAATATCTGCCGCGGATTCCACCATTTCAGGAAATTCAATCCATGGCTGAAAGCCATCTTCTAGTAATTCTGCAATAAACGAGCGTGGCACAATGACACGCTCATCCACATAGAATTTAAAACCACGCAGCCAGGCTTCTCGCACTAAATATGCTGTCGGCACACGCTTGGTAATGCGTTGCTCAATTAAATGATGCAGATGTTTACGCTCCTGTTCGGTCAGGGAGGCATCCAAAAAGTTATCGAGTGTATCATGCGGTAAATGCAGCGCGCTCATGATGAGCCAAACCGCCTCATCGTAACTGTTATCGGTGCCGTGACCAAAGAAAATCTCAGACTGTTCAAATTGACTAACGGTATAACGTAACCAATCGCGAATGGTGGAGAGTGATTGGGTAGTGCTTAATACTTGATTCATTTCAGTAGGTTTTCTTTCGAGTAGGCTTTAATTAAGCAGGATTCACTTAAGTAATTTTTGCATGGTCAATTTGTAGGTCTCTTTGAGCGGCTCAATGTCAGCTACTCCCACACACTCATTCAGTTTGTGAATGGTGGCATTTAGCGGACCAAACTCAATGACTTGTTTGCAGATGTCAGCAATAAAACGACCATCGGAAGTGCCACCAGTAGTCGAGAGTTCAGGTGTAACGTTGTAGGCTGCTTCAATTGCTTCTGTAATCGCTTCTACCAAGTTGCCGCGCGGCGTGATGTAACTAGGTGAGTGCTCCCATTCCAAATCGTATTCCAGCGCATGCTTATCTAAAATCGCATACACACGTTCTTTTAAATTGGCTTCGTTACTTGCCGTGCAGTATCTAAAGTTAAACAATATTTCCACTTCACCCGGTACGACATTGGTGGCACCAGTGCCACCGTTCATATTGCTGATTTGCCAACTGGTGGGTGGAAAATACTCATTACCATTGTCCCACACCGTTTCTACCATGTCCTTAATAGCTGGGGCAGCCATATGGATTGGATTTTTGACTAAATGTGGATAAGCGATATGGCCTTGTAATCCTTTTACTGTAAGCTTGCCAGAGAGAGAGCCGCGTCGACCGTTTTTAATCATGTCGCCCACTACTTTGTTGCTGGTGGGCTCTCCCACCACACAATAGTCAAATAGCTCGCCACGTGCTTGTAAAGCCTCTACCACTTTAACAGTGCCATCTATTGCTACACCTTCTTCGTCAGAGGTGATGAGTAAGCCAATGGAGCCAGAATGGTTGGGATTTTCTGCTACAAATTCTTCAATGCTGGTGACAAATGCCGCCAATGAGGTTTTCATATCCGCAGCGCCACGTGCGTATAACTTGCCATCTTTAATGGTGGGTTCGAACGGCGGGGTATGCCATTTCTCTAATGGGCCTGTGGGAACCACGTCGGTATGCCCTGCAAATACAATCAGTGGTGCAGTGGTGCCACGACGCGCATAAAAGTTATCCACGTTACCAAAGCGCATGCGTTCTATTTTAAACCCCAGCGGCTCAAGTCGAGAAATCATGAGTGCCTGACAACCTGCATCTTCTGGCGTGTTGGATTGGCGTTTGAGTAAATCGATAGCAAGATTGAGTGTGGCTGACATGCGTATATTCTCTATTCCTGAGGTTTCCTAAACTTTAGAAGGATTGAATATGGATTGATATTCGGTTTCGGAAAATCCTAAAGCAACAATTTTACTGTCTTTTTCAAGGATTGGGCGTTTAATCAACGAGGTTTTCACCAACATCAACGATGCGGCACACTCATTATCCACAATGCTTTGTTTGGTTGTCTCATCCAAGCCACGCCAAGTAAGGCCAGCGCGATTAATCAATTTTGTTTCTGGGTGCTGTGCAAGCCATGCATTGAGAAGCGCAGTCGTGACACCATGTTTTTTAAAATCATGAAATTCATAGGCAATCTGATGGGTGTCTAGCCAATCACGTGCTTTTTTCACTGTGTTGCAATTCGGAATCCCGTATAACTTCATCATTATCCCTTTATGTTTGTATTGTCAAATTTTAACAGGGACTAATGTTTAACTAATAAGTTTGTTCTGAATAGGGTTCTAAATTAAGATAATCGTTGATAGAAAACTCACCGGTGTTATTAAAGTGGGTATTGAGCTTGTTGTAGATGGCAAACAATTGCTCTTCTGGGACTGGCTTTGAAAAATAATAGCCTTGCATCTGATCGCATCCTGTTGTCAGCAGTGCTAAGCGTTGCTCTTCAGATTCCACACCTTCTGCCACTACAGTCAGGTTAAGTGCATGTGCAAGTTTAACCACAGCGTCGACGATAGCCAGTGCAGAACCATATTTTGCGACGCCAGAAGTAAATGACTTATCTAACTTGACCTCACTGACTTCTAGATTTTGCAAATAGGTCAGGCTGAATGGATGTAAGCCAAAATCGTCAATCGACACTTTAAGATGTGCGAACTTAAATTTTGAAAGTAGCTTTTTGAATTGACTTTGATTATGGATTGCGTGCGTTTCTGATATCTCAAATATAAGACTTTGTGGTGGTACTTGATAAGTTTCCATGACAGACTTGATGTGATCCACCAATTGCGCATTGCGAAATTGTTGACGTGATAAATTCACTGACAAACTCAATTGAATGCCATTGTTTTGCGCTACATGGATCGTTCGACAGGCTTCGGCCAACACCCAATTGTTGATTTTATCAATAAAACCAAAGCGTTCTGCCGCCTCAATAAAGTAGATAGGGGTAAGTAAACCTTTGCTAGGGTGGTTCCAGCGTAATAGTGCCTCAGCGCCAGCTGGGGCTTGTGTTTTGGCGATAATCTTTGGTTGAAAATGCAACGTAAATTGTTCATTTTCTATTGCATCCAATAGCTCTTTTCTGATTTTTTGCATTTCATCAGAGGCTTGTTCAATTTCTGCATCGTAGAATCTATATTGATTGCGACCATTTTCTTTGGCTTTATACATCGCAGCGTCAGCGCTGACTTTGAGCTTTTCTAAATTTCCATCGCGTGGATAAATGGCCACACCCACAGAGCAAGAAATTTCAATCAGATGACCTTCAATAAAGAAAGGCTCTTTGACTGCATCAATCATACGTTGCACCACAGCAACAATACTTTCATGTGCATCAATCTCACCAAGAATCGCTACAAACTCGTCACCGCCAGCGCGTGCAATGTAATCACAATTTCGAATCGCCGAGTTAAATCTTTCGGCTACCTCAATCAGTAGTAAATCCCCTACATGATGGCCAAAGGTATCGTTAACAGGTTTAAAGTGATCTAGATCAATATATGCAACTGCCATGCTATCGCCCAAGCGGTCACAACGTTTAGCCGCCAATTGCAGATGTTGATTTAAAGCATTGCGGTTAGGCAACTTTGTTAGCGGGTCAAATGAATCTAATGGATTCGAAGTGGATGTGGTGTTTTTAAAATTAATCCGTTTCACTATATTGGGATTCAATTTGTCGTAGAACACCACCACAATAAATGCCGTTAAAAAGACAAAAATTAATACCATTGCAAACAGCATGGTAATAAAGCTTGAGTTTAAGACACTACTATCTGTTTCAAATGAACTAACAGAGCCTAAACAAGTGCTAAATGCAAGATGCGTGGAGAGTATGCCAATTGAAATTAAGATGGAAAAGAAAGCCCGTACTGAATAGCGATGGGCGCCATCGTAACTTTTTAGCCAATAAATGGTAATGATGCTTAAGATGCCAACCCCCACTGCAATCGCAATGGCTAGCATGGATGGCAACAGCAGTATTTCATATTGATCACCCAGCATGGCTTTCGTGAAAAAGATAAAAATGCCGTATCCAGAAAAGCCAGCTTGGATGCCAGACAATATGAGTGAATAGATAGGAAGTGTTTGTTTATTCGCTGAATGTAATACAGCAAAACCTACAGAGGTGGCGAAACCATAAGCAATAAGTAAATATAAATAGGAGAGCTCATTAATATAATTGTAATTAAAGGCTCGCATATTGATAAAGTGAATTGAAAACAATCCTAAACCCACCAGCATGGAGTATACCGCCAGCAATTTGCCATATCTGTCAGGGCTTGCACGGTAAAGGGAGGCAACAAATCCGAACGTAGCAAAACAAGCCAAGGCACCGGCCACTAGTGAAATCAACAAGATTGAGCTACTAAATTCAGAGAACATCTGTAGTTGTGCTTATTATAATTGTTAAAGTTACTTGTCCTAAGCAAAGGGTGTGCCAAGTGTCGGGAAAGCATGTATGAAGGGCTTGCTAACAGAACGTTAGCATTGTAATCGCCTGACATCGCTTGTTTACTCATCGTTGATGAGATAGTGATGATAGTTGCGTTATTTAGAAAAAAATGCGATCAAAACGACGAGATATGAACAGGTTGAAGATTGTAGGCATAAAAAGGGAGGCAATTTGCCTCCCTTTTTATGCATGACTTAATTTCGTTTATATCAGCATGTTTACCGAGCATTGTTTGGCTGCAGTCAATGCCAAGTGACTATGGTTTAGATACCACGTAAAAGCTCATTAATTCCGACTTTACCAAGCGTTTTCTCATCGACTTTTTTCACGATGACTGCGCAGTACAAGCTGTAACTGCCGTCTTTAGAAGGTAAGTTACCTGACACTACTACTGAACCAGCAGGTACGCGACCATAGAATACTTCACCTGTTTCTCGGTCATAAATTTTAGTGGATTGACCAATGTAAACACCCATCGAAATCACACAGTTGTCTTCAACCACAACTCCTTCAACCACTTCTGATCGTGCGCCAATAAAGCAATTATCACCAATAATAGTGGGGCCCGCTTGTACAGGCTCCAATACGCCACCAATGCCAACGCCACCCGATAGATGCACGTTTTTACCAATTTGCGCGCATGAACCAACGGTTGCCCAAGTGTCTACCATGGTGGCTTCTCCTACGTATGCGCCGATATTCACATAAGAGGGCATAAGCACTGCGTTTTTACCGATGAATGAACCGCGACGTACAATGGCATTTGGTACCACGCGAAAACCGCCCGCTTTAAAATCTTCTTCGGTGTAATCCGCAAATTTTGGCGGTACTTTGTCGAAATATTTTGTGCATCCGCCATCAAGCAGCACGTTCTCATCTAAGCGGAAAGACAGCAATACTGCTTTTTTGAGCCATTGATGGGTTTCCCATTGTTGTGAGTTTCCAATACGTGAAGCAACACGCAGTTTCCCCTCGTCTAAATCAGCCAAAATAGAGGCTACGGTAGATTTAACTTCAGTAGAAGCATTGGCTGGGTTGATGTTGGCACGCTCTTCAAATGCGGCTTCAATAATACTTTGACGTGGATCCATAATATTCTCTTCAATAGGGTTTTAATACATGTAGGTTGAGTGAAACAATACGTGCGCAATACTCAGCGCACAAAACATTGGTATTTTAAACTAATTTGCCTTACACCAAAAATAAAGCGCATGTATGACTACATGCGCCCAAACAATCATCAAAAAATTGTATCGGAATGCTGAGTTATTTTTTTGCTTTTGCAGCTTCGTAAAGCGGTCTTACTTTTGGCGCCAACGCTTTTAAATCGGTAATTCTATTTGCACTGTTTGGGTGGGTGCTAAAGAACTCTGGCGGCGCGGAACTAGATTGCGCACTCATTTTTTGCCATAGCGTCACCGCAGCATCTGGGTTAAATCCTGCACGTGCGGCAAGCTCTAAGCCCATTTTGTCGGCTTCACGTTCTTGCTCACGACCATTAGGTAAAGAGAAAAACAATTGTGAACCCATGCCCGCAGCTTGCACAGCTGCTGCTCCTGTCGTGCCGGTTGCAAAAGCGGCTAATGCTTGTAAGCCGAATTGTTGCACATACGCTTGTGACATGCGTTCACGGCCATGTTCACGTAACGCGTGTGCAATTTCGTGGCCTATCACAGCGCCAAGTTCATCATCGGTAGCATTGATTTTTTCGATTAACCCTGACAACACCATGATTTTGCCACCCGGCATGCAATAGGCGTTAAGTTGATCATTCTTTTCAACATTGACTTCCCACTTCCAATTGACTGCATCGGGCCTGAACACACCGACTTGCGCAATCAGTTTGTTGGAAATGCCTCTTACCCGATCCAACATGGCTTTATCCACGTTGAGTGTTTTCTTCGATTGCGCCTCTTTAAGTGTTTCTGCGTAAGCTTGCGAAGACATGGTATCTACGCTACTAGAAGGCAACAACATAAGTTGTGAGCGATTCACCCCCGACACACTTCCGTTGGTGGTGTTGGCACAGCCCGTCATTTGCAAACTGAATGCTGTAATTAGCGCTAAATATATTGTTTTCAT
>NCGC01000071.1 GCA_002281475.1 Methylophilales bacterium 28-44-11 | reverse complement strand
AAATTTTTATTATTTAATCAGGATTATTATCAAACTTGCAATTTGAAGCAACACTAATATTGCAATAGACAAAGCCGTCCATTTTTGCCATTTGGCGTGACGGTGCTGCGCTTGTATCAATTCAGCCAGATTGGCTTGCTGTGGCGTAGTTTGCTGTACCTTGATATTTTGTTGCAGAAACTGATGGACTAAACGTGGCATTTCGGGCGCATTTTTTAATACAAATGGAAGCTCTTTTTGTACAGATTTTAAGATGCTACGCCAACCCACTTGTTCACTCATCCATTTTTTTAAGAATGGTTTGGCGGATTGCCATAAATCGATATTAGGATCTAACTCACGTCCCAAGCCTTCGATATTGAGCAAGGTTTTTTGTAGCATTACCAATTGTGGTTGGATGACGACACCAAAGCGGCGAGACATTTGAAATAAACTCAGCAGCGTACGACCAAAAGAAATGTCTTTTAACGGTTTATCAAATATGGGTTCGCAGATTGCCCGAATAGAGGTTTCAAGCTCTTCCACATTGGTATTTTTGGGCACCCATCCAGACTCAATATGTGCTACGGCGACATCACGATAATCACGGTTAAAAAACGCCAAAAAATTGCGTGCAAGGTAGTATTTATCGTTATCGCTCAAGCTACCCATGATGCCAAAATCTAAAGCAATGTACTTGCCTGCATGTATTCCTTCGGTAGCGACTTGGATATTACCTGGGTGCATGTCCGCATGAAAAAAGCCATCTCTAAATACCTGCGTGAAAAATATTTCTACCCCATCATGCGCCAGTTTGGTGATGTTGATGCCTTTGTCACGTAACACAGCTATCTGACTGATGGGTGTGCCATACATGCGTTGCATGGTCATCACTTCTTTACGGCAATAATCCCAATATACGTCTGGAATCAATAAACGCTTATCAGGGAAGTTTCTAGCCAATTGCGTACAGTTAGCGGCTTCTAGCGTTAAGTCAAGTTCATGCTGAGTGTGTCGAGCAAATTCATCGACAATTTCTAAAGGTTTAAGACGTTTTCCCTCACTTGAAAGAGCTTGCACTAGCCAGGCAAGGCTCTTGATCAAGGCTAAATCTTGATCAATCACTACTGAAATCCCAGGCCTTAATACTTTGACTGCGACTTCTTGTCCATCCATCAATTTTGCAAAATGAACCTGTGCAACAGATGCACTGGCCACAGGGACAGTGTCAAATTCGACATAGACTTGGTCGATAGGTAAACCAAACGCTTTTTCGATAGAGGATTTAACTTGTTCAAATGGAAATGGTGGGACTTGGTCTTGCAGTTTAGCGAGTTCTTCGGCCACATCCATAGGTAATAAATCGCGTCGTGTAGAGAGCATTTGGCCAAATTTTACAAAAATTGGCCCTAGTTTTTCTAACGCCATGCGCAGACGCACACCGCGCGGTGACGATTGCTTGCGCCAAAATAAAACTACATTCAGCACTTGATGAATAAGTTTAAACGCGCCTTGATTGGCTAAGAATTCATCAAGCCTCGCCCATGCGAGCACATACAAAATATAAATAAGACGAAGATAGTGCATACTTACTTCATGTACTTTCTTTAGGGACTTTTGGTTTGGATGGTTTTTTGTTTTCGGAAGGCGAGTTATCTGTGTTGTCTATTTGCGCAGTTGTTTGGATTTGATGTGTTAGCTTTTCTAGTTTTTTTTCAAAACGTTCCACGTCATGTCGTAAAGTGTCTACTGATTGATTAAATTGCTCAACATGCATTTTTTTAGCCAATACCGGTTTTTCTTCTTGCCAATATTCGCTGACCATTTCAGCCAATTGCGTCGTTTGTTTTTTGGCTTGTGCAAACATCGATTTGCTTACTTCACCAATTTTATAAGCCGCAATATCTCCAGTAAGATGGCTAATATCTTCTTCGATATCCCAACGCATTTGCTGCAAAATCTTGCTTATTTCAGTAGCCACATGCACGTCGCCATCCACTTTTATGAGCGATTTAGCGTTGGCGTCACCAGATACTAATCGCATGGCTAAACTGGGTGGAATAAACACGGTTGCATTGGGTAAAGCATTATCGGGCGCTGTCGCTAAGCTGCCATCTTCCAGCACAATCAATGGCATGCGCATTAATGAAAAGTCAAAAGTAATGACTTGCCCAGCAAAGGCCTGCAAATGGGGTTTTGCCCAACTATTTTGATGGGTGATATGTTGTAAAAAACGCGTGGCTAATGGTGCGATCATGCTGTTTTATAGCCTTTGTGCAAGGCGACCACGCCTGCCGACAAATTGTAGTAATCCACACGGTTAAAGCCTGCATCGAGCATCATTTGTTTCAAAGTCTCTTGGTCAGGATGCATGCGTATGCTTTCTGCTAAATATTGGTAGCTGTCAGCATCTTTGGCTATCCACTTACCCATCAGTGGTAACAACTTAAATGAATAGATATCGTACAGTTTTTCTAAAGGTTGCCAGACTTTTGAAAACTCTAACACCAATAAGCGCCCGCCCACTTTGAGCACGCGCTGCATTTCTTTAAGTGCGATGTCTTTGTGCGTCATATTGCGCAAGCCAAACGCCACTATCACGCAATCAAAGCTTTGGTCTGCAAACGGTAGTTGTTCAGCATTACATTGCATTGCAGGTACATTTAAACCTACATCTAACATTCTGTCTCTGCCCACGCTGAGCATTGATGCATTAATATCAGTCAGAACAACCTCACCTGTAGGCCCTACTTTTTTTGCAAATAATTTAGACAAATCCCCACTGCCGCCAGCAATATCTAACACACTGTCGCCAGCTTTGACGCCACTGGTGTCTAGTGCAAACTGTTTCCAAACTCGGTGCATGCCAGCAGACATCACATCGTTCATGACATCGTATTTTTGAGCAACAGAATGAAAAACTTCACCTACTTTGGCTTGTTTTTCATGCTCGGGAACAGTTTTAAATCCAAAATGGGTGGTGTCTTGTTGACTATTTTCCATATCCACGTCCTTATGATTGCGATTTACGAGGGTATCCAGCAGCATCTAATTTACCAATATATTCAAGCCATAACGCTTGATAATTCTCTGCTAAATAATACAAATAATCCCATGAATACAATCCAGTGTCATGGTCATCTGTAAACACTAACTTGACCGCATAATTACCAACAGGTTCGATGGCTTGAATATTCACATCTTCTTTACCAATTTGCAGTACTTCTTGACCAGCGCCATGGCCGCGAACCTCGGCAGAAGGGGAGTACACACGCAAATATTCACAAGAAAGTTTACATTCGGTGTCATTGTCAAAATGGATTTCTAACAACTTAGACGCTTGGTGTAATTTAATGGAGGTAGGGCGCGGTGAATCAGGGGTTAATCCGCTCATATGGTCGTCAACACAAGCAATAAAAATAAGATTGAAATAATAACAGAACAAGCGTTATGACTGATTATTTAAAATGCGTTATTCAAAATACAACACCTCACAACCGTTTGTGGCAAAAAAATAACCATTTATCTGATAATTTTTTGAAAAACAGCTGCTTAGCTGGCTGATTTATTTAATCCTTTTTCAAATCATGCTAGAGTCGGAGTTGTAAAAAAATGTGATACGGGGCGGGTATGGCAGAAAATAGATTAGCACATCAGTTTGCAGCTTATTCAGAGTGGAGAAAGTCTCTGGTCGATTGCATTAATGATTATCGTAATTGGTTAAATGAACATGAGCTGAACGACGCCCAAGTAGAGCAGCGCATTACGCATTTGTTAGAACGTTTACGTGAAGACAAACTGAATGTGGCGTTTGTGGCAGAGTTTTCACGCGGCAAATCAGAACTGATTAATGCGATATTTTTTGCTGATTATGGTCAGCGTCTTTTACCCTCAAGTGCTGGCCGCACCACCATGTGCCCCACCGAATTATTGTACGATCCAAGTAAACCCACCTCTCTACAACTATTGCCTATCGATACACGTGCCACTGATGTATCAACCACCGAATATAAACGCTACCCTGAAGAGTGGACTGTAGTGGAGTTTGATGTTAACTCGAATGACAGCATGGTCAACGCTTTTAAAGAAGTGAGTCGTACCAGACGCGTCACAGCAGAAGAAGCAGAAAAACTGAGTTTGTATGATCCGAACAATAGCGATGACGCAATGAGCTTAAATAAAGATGGTACGGTGGATGTACCATGCTGGCGTTATGCAATGATTAACTTCCCGCATCCTTTATTAGAACAAGGTTTGGTGATTTTAGATACGCCTGGACTTAATGCGATTGGTACTGAGCCTGAGTTGACACTCAACATGTTGCCAAATGCCCATGCCGTGCTATTTATTTTGGGTGCTGACACGGGTGTGACCAAATCTGAAATTGACGTATGGCGCCAATACATCAGCGGAACTCGCTGGAAGCAAAAAGGCCGTATGGCGGTACTCAATAAGATCGATGGTTTATGGGATGAGCTGAAAGACGATGTTGAAATCGAAAAAGAGCTCGTGAAACAAGTCAAAGTGAGTGCTGAGTTATTGGGTTTAGATATCTCTCAAATATTCCCAACCTCTGCACAAAAAGGCTTGTTGGCTAAAGTCAATGGCGACGAAAATTTATTGATCCAAAGCCGTTTGCCACAGTTAGAAAAAGCATTGTCTGATGAGCTGATTCCTTCCAAAAAAGAAATTGTACGCGACAATACCAAAAATGAAATAGATGACCTGATTACTAATACCAATTTAATTTTGGAATCGCGCATCAGTGGTGTGCTTGAGCAGTTAGATGAATTGCGCGGTCTTCGTGGCAAAAACGAAGACGTAGTCGAGCACATGATGAACAAAGTGAAAGTCGATAAAGAAAACTTTGAAAAAGGCTTACAACGTTTTCAAGCATTGCGCAGTGTGTTTTCGCAACAAACTAATAAGTTATTTACCTTATTGGGCATGGATGGCTTGAAAGTAAAAGTACATGACACGCGCGAAACCATGGTGAAAGCGAGTTTTACCAAAACGATTCGTGATGCCATGGATGACTTTTTCTTGGAACTGAAAGGCCGTTTAGTTTCTTCAGATGAGCATATTCAGGACATCAAAAAAATGATGGATGTCATGTATGAGAAGTTTGCTAAAGAGCATGGTTTGCGTAAGTCTGAGCCACCTGCATTCTCGACAATGCGCTATCAAAAAGAATTGGCAAAGTATGAGCGCGCGTACAAAGAGCAATTCAATACAGCGTTTAATATGATTGCTAACGAGAAAATGACATTGACCAGTAAATTCTTCGAAACGCTGGCTAGTCGTGTGATTCATGTTTACGAAGTGGCCAACCGTGATGTTGAAAACTGGTTAAAAGCAGTGATTGCGCCAATGGAGTCACAAGTACGTGAACATCAAATTCAATTGCGTCGTCGTTTAGAGAGTATTAAGCGTATCTATCAGGCAACGGATACATTGGAAGACCGTATCGCCGAATTAGAAACGGTTGAAAAAGCGATACGTTCACAAGTGATGGATTTAAAAGTCCTGCGTCAGCACATGGGTAATGCGTTAGATTTTGATAACGAACAAGCAGAGAGTAAAGCCGCTTAACCACGGAGCAAACAAAAAAAGCCGCTGATAAGCGGCTTTTTTATTTGATTAAGCAAAAGCTTAATGTTCTAACTCTGTGGTCATGATGCTTTTAATTTTCTGCATCGCCTTTTGTTCAATTTGGCGTATACGTTCTGCAGATACATTAAATTCTGCCGCTAAGTCATGCAAGGTAGCATTCGCACTTTCATTTAACCAACGCGCTTCTACCACGCGTCTGCTACGGTCATCTAGACTCATTAATGCTTTACTCAAACCAGTGCTTTGACGTTGCTCAGTTTGCCTATTTTCAAGATGCTGCGCAGGCTCAGGGCTCTCGTCTTCCAAATACGCAATCGGGCTAAATGATTCTTCACCATCGTCATCCAAATGAGCGTCTAGAGAGATTTCTTGACCGTTCAAACGGTACTCCATCTCCATGACTTCTTCAGGTTTTACGTTGAGCTCTTTTGCGATGTGATTAATCTGCTCAGGGTTAAGCGTGTCAAAGCTTTGTTTCATGCTGCGTAAATTAAAAAACAATTTACGTTGTGCTTTGGTGGTGGCTGTTTTAACAAGACGCCAATTACGGACAATAAACTCGTTCATTTCAGCTTTGATCCAATGCATAGCAAATGAAACGAGGCGCACACCACGATCAGGATCAAAACGTTTAACCGCTTTCATCAAACCAATATTGCCTTCTTGAATTAAGTCGGATTGTGAAAGACCGTAACCAGAGTAGCCACGAGCAATACTAGCGACTAATCGTAAATGAGACACAATTAACGCGCGTGCAGCCTCGAGATCACCGTCTTTTTTCAGGCGAGTCGCGTAATCATATTCCTCTTCAGCTGTCAGTACAGGGAACGTTTTGATGGCTCGCATGTACTGGTCTAGGCTATCTAAAGAGGCAACCGAAGGTATCGTTAAAGCGTTTATAGTAAAACTCCTTTTAATCAACAATCATTTAATTTTAGCACTCTCGGTTTGAGAGTGCTAGTTAAAAAAAGTTTCAATTACTTTTTTGCAGTGGTCACAGGCAACATCACGTGCATTCATTGTGGATTGGTGGATGCCACTTGCGTCACACGCCATATTTTGTTTCCAACATCGTCGGCCACAAGCAGGTTGCCGAGTTGATCGATCATCACACCAACTGGTCTGCCTTGTGCTTCATTTTTATCGTTAAGAAAACCCGTTAATACATCCATGGGTGGGCCTGCCGGTTTGCTATCTTCAAATGGCACAAAGATCACTTTGTAGCCACTGAATGGTTTACGGTTCCATGAGCCATGTTGGCCAATAAACATGCCATTTTTATACTTATCTGAAAGTTGATTGCCTTGCGCTGACACCAGCCCGAGGGAGGCTGTGTGTGGTCCGAGTGCATAATCTGGTTCCAGTGCACTTGCTACAAGCGTTGGGTTCTGGGGAGTCACGCGTACATCCACGTGTTGCCCGTAATAGCTATAAGGCCAACCATAAAACCCACCCTCTTTAACCGACGTTAAATAGTCTGGCACTAAATCACTGCCAATTTCATCGCGTTCGTTCACTACTGTCCAAAGTTTGTTAGATGTTGGCTCCCATGTCATTCCATTGGGATTACGCAGACCTGAAGCAAAAATACGATGCTGACCTGATTCAATATCAAGTTCCCATATCGCAGCTCGACCCGCTTCATTTTCCATACCACGTTCTGCAACATTGCTATTAGAGCCCACTGTAATATAGAGTTTGCTTCCATCCGCATTAGCAATGATGTTTTTGGTCCAGTGATGATTAATTGGGCCTCCAGGTAAATCCAGCACTTTGGTACCGGAATCAGTAATTTCAGTTTGACCTGGTTCATATTTAAATCGCACTACAGCATCGGCATTGGCCACATAAAAGTCGTTTCCGACAAGCGCCATACCAAAAGGGGAATTTAATCCTCGTAAAAATACTTTTTGTTCATCTGCAACCCCATCTTTGTCAGTATCACGTAAAAGTGTAATGCGGTTGGCTGAAGGTACGCTAGCACCAGCATAGGCCATTACTTTACCCATGATCCATCCGCGAACACTTTTTTGGGAATCGGCTTTAGGCGGCGCGTTCGTTTCTGCTACTAATATATCGCCATTGGGTAATGCATATAGCCAGCGCGGATGTGACAGATTCTGAGCAAAAGCATTTACTTCTAATCCTGACGCCACTTTGGGCCTGGCTTCGTCTTGCCATCCAATTGCCTTCGCTATATTGACGGTTGGAATCAATGTTTTGTTTGGGCTTGGAAGCAGTGGCTTTGCGCCAGTACCATCTCCGATGGAAAGGGTTGCAGAATCACCACATGCACACAAGCTGATTGAAATTAAACAAGGAATGACATAATTATTATAGAGACGCATGTATTACCTTTTCCTTTAATGAATATTTAAGCGCTAATCGGTTGCGTGCAACTTTTTATTGAGCAGATCAATGACTTCAGCCCAATCGGCATCGTTTAAAATTTCCTCACGCAAAAACGACGCTTGTGCATTGGTCCAAAAGAAAGCATCTGAAAGCAATATGTCATTGGTAAATGGAGCATATTTTTTGATAAAGCTTGCAATCGACGCATCATCTGAGGCCAGGCCAAGTTGGTCAAATAGATTGTTTAAATTGTGTATTGTTGGTTCCATCAGTGCCTCGCTATATATGCGTAATTTTCTGTGCAGAGATATTCCCTTGCACATCTAGACAGTTCAGATGTGAAATAGGTCAGAAAAAATGACTTTTATAATAGTTTGGCGATCAGCATTCGTCTGTTTACTAGCGCACATAGTGTGCACGACAAGTAATTGGTCACGTAATTGGAGCGTAACAAAATGCATTAAATCAACATTGTT
>NCGC01000232.1 GCA_002281475.1 Methylophilales bacterium 28-44-11 | reverse complement strand
TAAGCGCTTAATGAATGCCTTTGGCTATTCGTTAGATGGCTTTAAAGCAGCGTTTAAACATGAAGATGCGTTCAGGCAAGAAGTGTTTTTAGCTTGTCTGCTAATACCGCTAGCTTTATATTTAACGCAGGTGCCGGTACATCGCGCCTTAATGATAGGCAGTGTTTTGTTAGTGCTCATAGTTGAATTGTTGAATTCAGCAGTTGAAGCCGTGGTAGATCGGGTGTCGATTGAACGCCATGAGTTGGCTAAACGTGCCAAAGATATTGGCAGTGCTGCCGTATTTATTGCGCTTTTAAATACCGTTGTAATGTGGAGCTTGGTGTTACTTGGTTAGCCCACCAAGGTTGCGTTCCATCAACTTTTTCAGTGTAATGGAGCGCCGCAAGGATTAAAAGTCAGCGCGTAGTCCCACTAAGAGTGAGCGCTCACCAGCAGGTGCAATGTCTTTGAGGAATGAAGTGTGTTCGCGAATTTCATCATCTAATAAGTTATTGGCTTTTGCGAACAATTCCATATTCACTTTAGTCGGCAACTTATAGGCTAACATGGCGGATACATTAGTATAGCCATCGGTGGCTAATTCATTGTCCGCTGTATTGTTTTGGTTAAATGCGCCTAATACGTCTAAACGTGCACTAAACCCATTTAAAGCATAGCGCAAACCACCCCCTAAGCGCAGCGGTGAAATACGCGGAAGATATTCATTGGTGCGGGTTTCTTTGGCATGCACATAATCGCCACGTACTAGTACATTGAGTCGATCAGTCAGCGCAAACGTACCTTCAGCCTCTAAGCCTTTAAAGGTTGCGGGTACTGCTTTAAATTGCGCTTCTGGTAAAAACTCTCCTCTAAAGCGGGTGTAGTAAGCGCCAACACTAAAGCTATGTTGATTGTGCTTCCACCGTAACTGCGCATCAATACCATTCGAGCGTTCTACATCAAAGTTAGCATTGCCCACTTCGTACTGACCTGTCGCCACATGGGCGCCATCGGCATATAACTCAAAATAGCTAGGTGCGCGTTCGTTATGCGATAAATTGCTGGTGATGGACCATTGTTCATTAATGCTATACAAACCACCTAAAGCAAAGCTATTTGGGTTAAAGCTATTGTTCTGCGCGTTTAAGAAATTACCTCCAGATTTAGAATCTACTGTGGTGTGTCCTAGCCGCCCTCCAAATGTTAATTTATGCTTGGCAACGTCATTACCTAACGGCAGCTCTTCGTAAATATAGACCGCTTTGTTTTGCGTGTTGACATTGGGCACAAACGCTTCGTCACCCAATGCTTCAAAGTTGGTATTGCTAAACTGCACACCAATCACACCATTGAGCGAGCCAATAGGCGCATGTCCAGCTTCAAAACTTCCCTCCACGCCACGATTTTTAAATGTAGTGCCCACATCGCCATCTTCAAGCTCACTGTGTTCGTAATCGGTATACGCCATGCGGAATTTCACGCGGTGAATAATGCTGCCTAAATCCGTGAACTCACTGGCCACATCCCAACGGTCACTTTTCATATCAATGCGCACGTCTTCTTCTGCTACAACCCCATAGTTGTTATTGAGCGTGGAGACAGAAGCGCCTATGTAGCCATTATCAAAAGTCAGTGCTGCACCCAAGGCTGCGCCATCACCTTCAGCC
>NCGC01000004.1 GCA_002281475.1 Methylophilales bacterium 28-44-11 | reverse complement strand
ATATGAAAATAGTCATCGAAATGGTTTTCTGTTGATCTCAATCTACGACCGATTAACATACCGTAGCCCATCTACGCCCATGACCAACATCATTATCGTGCTGAATGTTGGTATCTTTGCCGCCATGGTAATTTTTGCTGGGGCAGGTTTTTGGCATTCTCCCAATGACGTACAGTTACTTTGGGGGGCTAATTTTGGCCCAGCCACCCAAGATGGCGAGTGGTGGCGCTTAGGCACTGCCATGTTTTTACATTTTGGCGTCATGCATCTGTTATTAAACTGTTTATCGTTGTGGGAAGCTGGTCAATTAGTAGAGCGTATGTATGGCCGATGGCGCTTTATTATGATTTACGTACTTGCAGGTTTAACGGGCAATTTATTGTCGCTTGTAGTGCAAGGCAACCAAGCGGTATCGGGTGGTGCGTCAGGTGCTATTTTTGGTGTATATGGCGCTGCCTTGATTTATCTATGGCGTGAGCGCGCTGCAATTTCTGCCCGTGAGTTTAAATGGTTATTTGGTGGAGGTTGCGCGTTTTCGATTATCACTATTGTGTTGGGATTTATTATTCCTGGCATTGATAATGCTGCACATATTGGTGGCTTCATTGCAGGTGGTTTGGTCAGCATTGTGTTGTCACAATCTATGACTGCGCGCTTAATGCCTGTCATGCATAAGAGTATGGCCGCGACGGTGTTGTTGCTAGCCTGTGTGGGATTGGCCTCTAACATTCCGGAGCCTAAGTATCGTTGGAGTGATGAGCTATTATTGAGGAGCGAGATTAATGCTTTTATGTACGAAAACCAAGCCATCAACCGTACTTGGCTAGAAATTGCGCACGAGAGCAAACAAGGAAGCAAAACGTTTGAAGAATTGGCGAGCAAAATTGATTTTGCAGTGAGCAAGCCCTACCAAGCGCAAGTTGAAAAACTATCTAAGTTACCGCAAGATCCAGAGCTACCCTCTGCTCAGCAACTTGAAAGCTTGTTAGAGTATGCAGAAACGCGCAAAAATCAGTCTGAGGAATTAGTCAAAGGGCTGCGCAACCAGCCAACGCAAGACGCGCCATCCAAAGAAATAAATAACCCTGATTAATCCGTTCGGCGATATTGAATTGCTTCTGCAATATGCATGGCTTCAATCGCTGGCGCATGAGCTAAATCTGCAATGGTGCGTGCTACTTTTACAATGCGCTGGTATGCCCGTGCGGACAATCCCATGCGGCTTAATGCAGCTTTTAATAAGTTAACACCCGCTTCATCTATATGGCAGTAGGTATCAATATCTAAACTGCCTAAGCCTGCATTGGGCTTGCCTTGTCTAATCATTTGAATCTGCCTTGCTTGCTCAACCCGTGTGCGTATCACTTGACTGCTTTCGGAAGTGTTTGCCTGAGTCATTTCTTCTTCTTTGAGTGCGGGTACTTCTATCAGTAAATCAATCCGGTCTAGCAGTGGACCAGATATTTTGCCGCGGTACCTGGCCACTTGGTCTGGGGTGCAACGACATTTTTGATTGAAATGACCGAGGTAGCCACAAGGGCAAGGATTCATTGCAGCGATTAATTGAAATTTAGCAGGGAAATCTGCCTGTCTCGCAGCGCGCGAGATAGTGATATGCCCACTTTCTAACGGCTCACGCAACACTTCTAATACTTTTCGATCAAATTCTGGTAATTCATCCAAAAACAGCACACCGTGATGCGCCAAGCTAATCTCGCCTGGCCGAGGAATTCCGCCACCACCGACCAATGCAACGCCTGAGGCGGTATGATGTGGGGCTCGATAAGGACGTTGCTTCCATTGTGCCAATCGATAGCGGCCACTGAGTGACTGAATCGCTGCACTTTCCAAGGCTTCTTGCTCGTTCATAGCAGGCAAAATGCCCACAAATCGACTAGCCAGCATGCTTTTACCTGAACCCGGTGGACCACTCATCAGTACACTATGACCACCCGCCGCAGCAATTTCCAACGCGCGCTTGGCACGCCTTTGCCCTTTGACCTCATTAAAATCTGGGTAATGCACATTGAGATTCTCTGCTAGGGAAACGTATGGCTCCAATAAAGTATGGCCGCTTAAATGAGCACATACCTCTAACAATGACTTAGCAGGATAGATGACTGCATCATTCACTAAACTTGCCTCTTGTGCACTTAATTGGGGCAGGATAAAAGCTTGTTGTTTTTTTGCACTGTGATGCACCATATGGTAGGCCATTGCAAGCGCACCGCGAATGGGTCTTAACTCACCAGTCAGCGCCAGTTCCCCAGCAATTTCATACTGATCTAAAGCAGATTTTGGGATTTGACCAGAGGCCGCTAAGATACCCAACGCAATCGGTAAATCATAACGACCACTCTCTTTGGGTAAGTCTGCTGGCGCTAAATTGACGGTAATCCGTCTGGCAGGAAATTCAAATTGCGACGTTTGAATGGCAGCACGCACTCTATCCTTACTTTCTTTCACTTCTGCCTCAGGCAACCCGACAATAGTAAAGCTAGGAAGGCCGTTGGCTAAGTGCACTTCCACTACGACTTCGGGTGCTTCCATGCCGTTTAAAGCACGGCTATACAATACTGCCAGCGTCATTGCAGATTATTTGTGACTTTTTTGCAACAAATCCTCAAGTGATTCAAGTTTTTTTTCCAAGGCATTGAGCTTCTCTCGCGTATGTTTAAGCACTTCTGTTTGCACATCATACTCTTCGCGCGAAATAAGCTCCATTTTGGTGAGTGCGCCCTGAATTAGTGCGTGAATATTCCTTTCTAAATCACTTGCAGGACTGCTTTTTATCAACTCTTTGATTTTTATAGATAATTCTTGTAAAAACACGGAATTAAACATGGTTATTTCTCCTTAATAAATGACATTTTAGCACTGTTTAAAGGATCTGCAATGTGCTTTTTTGCATCAAATTGGTGCATTAATACGTTTATAATCAATTGCTTACACAAATTTGCTTATTATCAACATAACAATATAATCGTAACTACATGATTATTCATGTTTTTAATTGTTGGCATGCGTTTTGCTCAAGCGTTTATGTTGTATCTTTTTTGTTGTACCTTTTTTTTGTAACGAGGGGAATTAATAATGCGCAAATCACTTTTACTAACCGCTGTATTAGGCACATTTGCAATGGCAAACATTGCTTATGCGGAAGAAGCACCTGCAGAGGCTGCACCAGCTGAAGCTGCTGCTCCAGCAGAGCCAGCATCATCTTGGACTGCAACTTCTAATATCGGTTTTGTATCTGATTACTACACACGTGGTATTTCACAATCATGGCACAAGCCTGCAGTTCAAGGTGGTTTTGATATTGCCCACTCAAGCGGATTTTTTGCTGGTGTGTGGGGTTCAAATGTTTCACCCAACACATTTCCAGATGCTTCTGTTGAGTTAGATGCCTATGCTGGCTATAACGGTTCCATTTCTGCAGTCGAAGGATTGGGTTATTCTGTGGGTGTTATTGGTTATTTTTATCCGGGTGGTAGTTGGAAAAAATATAACTATTTAGGTACACCAGACCAAACCCCAGAAGGTGGTCGCTGGGATACTTATGAAGCCAACGTTGGTATCTCATACAAATGGTTAAGTGCTAAAGCTTCAGTCACCTTGGGTGATTGGTTTGGTGCTGAAAGAAAAACAGGTTGGGATGGAGGCACTAGTGGCTCTACTTACATTGAGTTAAATGCAGCATATCCATTGCCAGTTTGGGGCCTAACATTAATTGGTCACGTTGGTCGTTTGAATGTGGCTGGTGAACTTGATGTTAATTACGTATCAAGCTCTGGACAATTGCCTTCTGCAACAACTGAAAGCACTAGTCCGGATTACACAGACTGGAAAATCGGTTTAAGTAAATCGTTCAAAATTGCTAACGCCGAAGGTTTTAATGCAGGTCTTTATTGGGTAGATTCAAGTAATAACAGCTACTGGTCTGATAAAGGTTATGGTGGATCAAGCTTTAATGCCAGTTCAGAGACTAAAAACCTGAATGATGGACGCTTTGTAGTAACCGTAGGTCGTACGTTTTAAGTAGTTAAGTTTCATTACAAAAAAGGTAGGCCAAACTGAGCACTTGGCTTACCAATTAACCTACCAACAGGAGAAAAACATGAAATTTGTGTCCGCAATTATCAAGCCATTTAAGCTTGATGAAGTGCGTGAGGCCTTGTCTAACATAGGTGTACAAGGGATCACCGTTACCGAAGTAAAAGGGTTTGGCCGTCAAAAAGGCCATACTGAGCTTTACCGTGGTGCAGAATACGTCGTAGACTTTTTGCCAAAAGTGAAGCTTGAAGTGGCTATTAAAGATGACATGCTAGACCAGGTGGTGGATGCGATTGAAAAATCAGCAGCAACCGGCAAAATTGGTGATGGCAAAATTTTTGTGTTCAATTTAGAACAAGTTTATCGCATCCGTACCGGTGAAACCGGTCCAGATGCACTATAAGAGGGGCACGGACATGAAAAAATTTCTTTCTGTTTTATCATTAGTGGCCCTATTTGGCTTAGGCGCTACCACTTACAGTTTTGCTGAGGACATGCCAGCAGAGGCTGAAGCAACCATGGAATCTGTAGCAGACACAGCAGAAGCTGTTGCTGAGGCAGTACCCGCTGTTGAACCTGCAGCAGAAGCAGCGCCAGTTGAAGCGGCACCTGCAGAAGCAGCCGCTGCACCAACACCAGTGCCTAACAAAGGCGACAATGCTTGGATGATCGTGGCGACAATCATGGTGACCTTAATGGTGATTCCTGGTTTGGCTTTGTTCTACGGTGGTTTAGTACGCCAAAAAAATATGTTGTCTGTATTAATGCAAACATTTGTGATTTTCTCACTGATGGCAGTGTTATGGACAGTGTATGGCTACAGCGTTGCATTTACTGGCGGAAGCCCATTCTTTGGTGGCCTTGGTAAAGCATTCTTGGCTGGCGTAACACCAGAGTCTATTGCTGCAACATTTAGTAAGGGTGTTTATATTCCTGAGTACCTATTTGTAGCGTTCCAATTAACCTTTGCCGCAATTACACCCGCGTTGATTATCGGTGCATTTGCAGAACGTATGAAGTTTTCAGCAGTACTTGCTTTTATGGCTATTTGGTTCACTTTTGCTTACTTGCCAATGGCACACATGGTTTGGTATTGGGACGGTCCAGATGCAATTACCGATGCAGCTTCTTTAGAGACTGTAGTGGCGAATGCAGGTTGGTTATGGGCAAAAGGTGCACTTGACTTTGCAGGTGGTACAGTAGTGCATATCAATGCGGGTGTGGCTGGTTTAGTAGCTGCTTTTGTATTAGGTAAACGTATCGGTTACGGTAAAGAATCCATGACGCCACACAGCTTAACATTAACCATGGTAGGTGCTTCATTACTATGGGTGGGTTGGTACGGTTTCAATGCTGGTTCAAACTTAGAAGCAAACGGCTACGCAGCATTGGCATTAATCAACACAACCATCGCAACTGCAGCTGCAACATTGTCATGGATGTTTGTGGAGTGGTTCGGTAAATCTAAACCTTCAATGTTAGGTGCAGCGTCTGGTGCAGTTGCTGGATTGGTTGCTATTACGCCAGCTTGTGGTTTTGTGGGACCAGTCGGTGCAATCATTATTGGCTTCTTAGTATCACCTATCTGCTACTTCTTTGTGACAAAAGTGAAATACATGCTTGGTTACGATGACGCATTAGATGTGTTTGGTGTGCATGCAGTCGGCGGTATCTTCGGTGCTTTGGCAACGGGTGTGTTTGTAAACCCAGCCTTAGGTGGCGCAGGTGTAGTTGACTACGTGGCTAACGGTGTTGCTGCCTATGATTTCGGTGCGCAAATGACAGCACAAATTTATGCTGTAGTAACAGCCGTAGTTGTGTCAGCAGTGGTATCATTCATTGCACTTAAAATTGTGGATGTATTGATTGGTTTACGTGTGTCTGAAGAATCTGAGCGTGAAGGCTTAGATACAACAGAACACGGTGAGCGCGCATACCACGCTTAATCATCATTAAGTCGTAGCAATCATAAAAACGGCTCTTTTTAGAGCCGTTTTTTTTGTGTAACAAATTGTAAACACAAGGAACTAAATGCGTTGCGCCTCGACATACCACAGGTGCTAAATTAAGCAGTACAAACGTACTCAATAACAATATAAAACATGGCGAATATTCAAACAGATAAAACACCGATACAGCGATTAATAGAAATCGTCCAAATCGAACGGCAAGATATTGGTTTGCTGGTAGCGCTGACATTTGGTTATGGACTACTCAATATTGCGACACCCGTTGCGGTTCAGGCTTTGGTTAATATTGTGACCATGGGTGGCGTGCTTCAACCATTATTTGTTGTGTCGTTGATACTGTTTGCGCTGTTATTACTTTCTGGCATGCTCTATGTATATGAAACCTATTTGGTTGAACTGATACAACGCCGTATATTTATACGCACAGCTGTGCGCGCAGCCATGAATTCGCAAGGTATACAAACAACGGTGTACGATTCAGAGAACCCAGTGGAACTGATGAATCGATTCTTTGATATCTCCACTGTTCAAAAAGCGGCTGCTACCTTACTTACTGTAGGTTTAACTGCTTTCTTACAAGGCTTAATTGGTAGCCTTATTCTGATTTTTTATAGCCTGTATTTTGCCATTATCGTGATTGGTGTGGTGGGGATGCTTGCGATCATCATCTTTGTCCTTGGTAGACGTGGTATACCGACTGCCATTGACGAGTCCATTACTAAGTACAAAATGGCTGCCTGGCTAGAGACCATTGCCCGAAATTTCTATATGTTTAAGTTTTACCGCGCCGCACAACGTACCGCTACACATACGGATGATCTCGCAAAAGAATATTTAGAAAGACGAGAGATACATTTTAAAACATTGTTATTGCAAAATATTGGCGCAGTCTTGTTATATGCCCTAGTTGGCACATCCATGCTGGCGCTTGGTGGCGCATTAGTGATTCAAGGTCAAATCAACTTGGGTCAATTTGTGGCAGCAGAACTCATTATTTTTGGTGTGCTGGCTGCGTTTGTACGATTTATCAGTAAGCTCGAATACTTTTACGACATGCTGGCAGCGTTAGATAAAATTGGGGTATTAAATGACTTGCCTCAAGAAACTATCGGTGAACATGTCATTGAAAATACCGCCATCAATACTTTAATTGCACATGAAGTGAGTTTTGGTTACTCCCCAAGGATTCAACCGATTCAAGACTTGAGTTTTAGCATCAACAAAGGCCAAAGTTTGGCCGTACTGGGTGCTTCGGGTGCAGGTAAATCCACTTTGGTAGGGATATTATTGGGATTACGCGCACCCTCTGTAGGTCATATTTCTTATAATGGGATGGACTTACGTCAACTTAACCAAACACGTTTACGGAATATGATTGGTATTGCCAGCAGGGTGGAAATTTTAGAAGGTACCATCTTAGAAAATATTCGTGTTGGTCGTTCTGAAATTACATTGGCCGAAATCAATGAAGTATTGGCAGAACTGGGTCTGCTCAGTGATTTTGCGAACTTAGAGAAAAGCCTTGATACCGAATTAACCGCATTTGGTGCACCCCTTTCCACCACCCAATTGCAACGCCTCATGCTTGCGAGAGCTATTGTAGGCAAGCCTAGCATGCTCATTATTGATGGCCTGTTGGATACCTTAGATGAAGTTGAGTTAGAGGCAGTGATACTGTTACTGACTAGTCATAAGCAAGCATGGATGCTGATCGTTACAACACGATTCGCATCGATTGCGCAACAGTTTGATATGACATTACTGTTAACGCAGCAAAAGGAGCGTGCTTAATGGCTTTGCCTAACAACACATTTTTTGCCGATACCCTCAACTTAGCCAAAACGCCAGCGCACGTCTCAAAATATATCAAAGTGATTGGCTTCACCTTTTTCTTAATTCCTTTTATCGCTTTATTTTTACCATGGCAACAAAACGTGACAGCCATGGGCAAAGTTACTGCGTTTGCGCCTTCTGAACGCGTACAGAGTATTGATGCGCCACTCAATGGTGTCATTAGCAAATGGTATGTGCAAGAAGGATCAAAGGTAAATAAGGGTGATCCATTATTGGAAATTAGTGATATTGACCCGATGTTTAAAGAACGGTTACAAGCGCAACGTGACAATTTGCGCACCAAACTCAGCGCAAAAGAGAGTGAGTTACAGTCTTACGAACTACAACAACGCAATTTAGTGTCATCACGAGATGCCAAAATTTCTGCCGCACAATATAAGCTCGATGTCGCCAAACAAAAAATCTTATCTAGCGCCGAAACGTTGAGCGCCACACAAGCCACTGTAGATGCAGCGGAATTCCAAATCAATCGTTTGAAACGTTTGTATCAAGATGGCTTAGTCTCCAAACGCGATATGGAAGTGGCAGAACGTGACTTTATCATTGCAAAACGTAGCCAAAACAGCGCGCAAGCGCAATATAACTCAGCGCAGGCTGAAGCTAAGTCCGCCAATGTTGAAATTCAACAAATACGTGCAGATACGCAGGTCGCATTAGATGCGAATGATGCTGTTATCAATAAAATAAAAGGCGAGTTGGCCGATAGTCAAAACAGTTTAACGACCTCTGAAATTAATCTATCAAGGCAAAACATGCAAAAAGTAGTAGCGCCACGTGATGGTGTGATTTTCAGGTTACCGGTCAATTCGCAATCCCAGATGATTGCACAGGGTCAGCCATTGTTGGTCATCTTGCCTGACACAGAAGCCAGATCTGTGGAGCTGATGGTAGATGGTAGAGATGCTCCGCTCATTTCAAAAGGCAGCGCGGTACGTCTGGAGTTTGAAGGTTGGCCAGCGATACAAGTACCAGGTTGGGCTCGTGTGCGTGTCGGTACATTTGCAGGAAAAGTTGCATTTGTGGATCCCACCGACAACGGCTTGGGCAATTTCCGCGTGATGATAGTGCCTGATGACCAAGAACAGGATTGGCCAGAGGCACGTTTTTTACGTCAAGGCATCAGTGCTAGAGGTTGGATATTACTGGATAATGTGACCATAGGGTATGAGATATGGCGAGTACTCAATGGTTTTCCGCCACGTATTCCTGATAATGCGCCACTGCTGTCGCCACCTAAGACGGCAATGAAATAGCATCAAGACATGACGTTCAATGCTCCTCTAACCTTGCACCTAACAAAACCTATCGCGACATTGATCGCCATAATAGTTTGTACCCATTCATTTGCAGAAGAAACGACCACCTTACAAGGTAGGATGACAAAACGCTTAGCCACTGACGAGCAATTGAAGCTGGATGATTACGCGACGCAGCCTCCTACCAGTCTCAAGCAAGCAGTTGATGGCTATCAAGAACGACAAAAAAAAACTGACCCAAAAGCCATTGTGATTGATTTGCAAAAGGCCCTTAAGTCCTATGAAGATCCAGCTGCAGAGAAAGGAATTGTGCCGGGAGTTAACGTCAGCGCTTCTCAGCAAGTCAGTATCGAAGATATACGCATGCAAGCTTTAAGTAATAATTTAGCCATTCAAGTGGCGAAAATAGACCCATTGATTGCGGCCGCTTCCACTCGTGAGGAAGAAGCCAAATTTGATAACATTGTGTTTGCTTACGCTAAATATGGCAGATATGACACCCCTAAAGTCTCGGGTGACAAAGTGGAATTTACTTCAGACAACCCAGCACTCAACAACGAGCTCGTTAAGCTTTCGACAATTGAGCAGGAAAAGCGCAGTTTAGGCTTGGAAGCCGGTATCAAAATTCCGTTGCGTACTGGCGGAACAGTCACGTTGAGTTCACCGCTTGAAGGCAAAGAAAGCATTGGGAAATTTGCTACTGAAGAATACCGGAGTGCATTAAGATTTTCTTTTAGTCAACCATTACTAAGAGATGCAGGTAAACAAGTGAACGAAGCCAGTATTCGCATAGCAACGTTTGAGCAACAATCGACCAACATCAATACGCGTCTGCAAGCCATACGTATTATTGCTATGGTGGATAAAGCGTATTGGTCTTTGTATGAAGCTTGGGGCGAACTGGATGTGCGTAAGCAACAATACGAATATGCCCAACAAAACTTAGCCATGGTGAAGCGTCGCGTGGAAGAAGGCCTAACCGCGGCAGTGGAAGTTAATCGTGCGCAAATTGGTGTGGCCGACAGGATGGAAGCACTGATTGTGGCGGAAACCAATCTCAAGTTAGCCCAACGCCAATTACGCTTTTTTCTGAACGATATTGGCGATTCTCCAGATGCCAATGTGTTGGTACCTGTGAGTCAACCCAATCTGCTGAAGTATGACTTTGATCGTCAAAAATTACTCAATGATGCCATGGCTGGGCGTTTGGAGCTACTTGCCCAAGAAATCAAGTTGGCAGCAGATATGACCAATATTGAATATTTGGAAAATCAAACCTTACCAATGTTTACGTTGGATTATCAATACGGAGCACTTTCTAATACGGCAGACAATATTGGCAATAGTTATCAAAACGTATGGAGTCAGCAATTTAATGATTGGTCGATAGGCCTAAAGTTTGAGATGCCGTTCACCAATGAGGCAAGAAAAGCACGTTTAGAGCGCGCTGTGCAACAGCGTAACCAACGCTTAGCCACCAGGGGTTTACAGCAGTTGACTGTAAAAAAAGAAATTTACGATGCGCTTGACCAAGTAGACCAGCATTGGCAACGTATATTGGCAGCAAGGCAACAAGTACTAATTGCTGGTGTGAACTACGATGCAGAACTCAAGCAATTTAATGAGGGCTTGCGTACCATGACCGAAGTGCTTGAAACGCTCACCCGGCTGGGTGAGGCGCAAATTAAAGAAGTTCGTGCCATCAGTGATTATCAAATATCTCTGGTCGATACCGCCTATGCCACCGGTACCTTGCTAGGCTATAGCAAACTCAATTTCCAGTAACGGTTTTTCAGTAGACTAAATAAAAAACTTGACAAACATCACTACATCACTAATTATTTAGTGATGAAAAATATTCTTCATATTCCAAATGAATGGGAAAATATCTCCAAACTGTTTGAGGCATTAGGAGATGCACAGCGTCAGCGCATTTTGTTAGCATTTGAAAAAGACGAACGTTTAAATATTTTACAAATAGCGGAGCACTCGCATTTAAGCAGGACCGCAGTCACACATCATCTAAAAGTGTTGCATCAAAGTGGCGCGTTAAAAAGTGAAAAAATAGGCAAGGAAGTGTTTTTTTGGGTCAACAAAGCTCACATGACTGAAGCCATACAAAATGTATTGAATTACATACAAAAAGAGATTTAATGGGGGTGGATATGTTAACAAGAATTTTACGTAGCGTTTGTAAAGTTATCTTTCGCGTGACAGTACATGGTTTAGAACATGTGCCAGAACACAATCGATTGCTCATTGTGGCCAACCATGAATCATTTTTAGACGGTTTGTTATTGGGGCTATTTCTGCCAAAACGGGCCACGTTTGTGGTGCATACGGGTGTGCTTAAAAATCGCATCTTTCGACAATTTCTACGCTTAACGCCATATTTAGCGGTAGATCCTACCAGCCCACTCGCTATGAAACAGGTGATTCGTCGCCTCGACTTAGGCGAGAATGTGGTGATTTTTCCAGAGGGAAGAATTACGCTGACGGGTAATTTGATGAAAGTGTATGATGGGCCAGGATTTGTCGCAGCCAAAACAGGCGCACGTATTTTGCCTGTCAGAGTAGAAGGCGCTGCGCAGTCTTATTTCGGACGACTGTCTGATGCCCACCCAAGAAAATTATTCCCACGCGTTACCCTTACCGTGCTGCCAAGCACAGAAATAGTGATTGAAGACCCTAGTAATCACCCCCCTTTAACTGCACGACAAAAACGCCGTATTGCGGGTGAAGGCATGCGTGGCGTCATGCAAACTATGTTATTTCAAGCGCAAAAAAGCCGTACATTTTTTGAAGCTTTTCTGGACACAATAGATAAATTTGGTAGCCGTACTAAAATTATCGAGGACATGAACGGTGTAGAAGAAACCTACCAAATGCTCCTTAAAAAGAGTCTGGCATTAGGCCGCATTGCCTGTAAAGTCAGCGAGCCGAGAGAGGCGGTGGGTGTGCTAATGCCTAACGTCACCAACACCTTAGCGTTGATATTAGGCATGTCTGCGTTTAACCGAATTCCCGCCATGCTCAATTACACATCAGGCACTGCGGGCATGCAAAATGCCTGTATTGCCGCCAACGTAAAAACCATCATCACCTCTCGCAAGTTTATTGAAGCGGCAAGCTTAGAAGAGGTCGTGTCCAAGTTTACTGATTTAAGAATTGTTTATTTAGAGGATTTAAGAGGTGAATTTGGGGTGCGCGATCGCGCTTGGTTGATGGGTTACGCCCTACACTACCCCAGAGCCGCCATGGAATACGCTAAACCTGAGGACATCGCAGTGATTTTATTTACGTCGGGTTCAGAAGGTAAGCCGAAGGGTGTCGTCCATTCTCATAAAAGTGTATTGGCCAATATTGCACAAACCCTCGCCATTCTAGATTTTAATCCTACCGATAAATTTATGATGGTATTGCCAATGTTCCATGCATTCGGCTTTACTGGGTCATTATTGCCTATCCTAAATGGCATCAAAATATTGGTGTTCCCTTCTCCATTACAATATAAAGTCATCCCAGAAGTGATTTACGATAAAGGGTGCACGGTATTATTTGCCACCAGTACGTTTTTAAGCAATTACGCAAAGTTTGCACATCCCTACGATTTTTATAAACTAAGATTTGTAGTAGCAGGCGCAGAAAAACTCAATGAGGAAGTGCGAAAAACCTACCATGAAAAATTCGGCATTCGTATTTTAGAAGGTTACGGCACAACAGAATGCGCACCAGTATTGTCAGCCAATACGCCTATGGCAAATCGACACGGTAGTGTAGGGCAATTATTGCCAGGCATCGCTCACAAGTTAGAGCCTATCCCAGGGATTGCAGACGGTGGCGTTCTCTTGGTCAAAGGAGAAAACGTCATGCTGGGCTATTATACGTTTGAAGCGCCAGCCGTATTAGCACCACCAGAGGACGGTTGGTACAACACTGGTGATGTGGTAGAAATGGACGCAGAAGGGTTTATTTTTATCAAAGGCCGAGTCAAGCGCTTTGCAAAAGTGGCGGGTGAAATGGTCTCACTCGAAGTGGTGGAAAAGATTGCCCACACCGCAGCGCCTGAGCATCAGCATGCTGCCTCCACCCAGTATGATATGCAACGAGGTGAGAACATTGTGTTGTTTACCACGGACCCTGCACTCAAACGCGAAGATCTACAAATTGTCGCTAAAAATTTAGGCAGTCCAGAATTGGCAATTGCCAGAAAAATTGTGCAGTTAGAGGAAATACCTTTATTGGGCACCGGCAAAACCGATTACGTCACATTAAAACAAATGGCTGAAGCCGCCTAATCATAGGTGAATGAAGGGAATCGGGTGAGTAATCAATTTTCGTTAATGTCCCAAAAGAGATTTTTACCATTCTTTTTGACGCAGTTTTTAGGGGCACTCAACGATAACCTCTTCAAAACAGTATTGATTACATTGGTGGCTTTTCGCGCAAGTAGCTTGGGTGACGTAGATGGTGCAATGATGGCCACTTTATTGCCCGGTCTTTTTATCTTACCTTTCTTTTTGTTCTCCGCCACTGCAGGGCAGATTGCGGACAAGTATGAAAAATCACAAATAATTCGCCTAGTGAAGATGTTTGAGATTTGGATCATGGTATTTGCCAGTGTGGGATTTTATCTGCACAATTTATGGTTGCTGGCCAGCGCGTTATTTCTGATGGGCATGCACTCTACTCTGTTTGGGCCGGTAAAGTATGCCTATTTACCTCAGCAACTCAATCAACAGGAGCTGGTGGGCGGTAATGGCATGGTAGAAATGGGGAGTTTTGTGGCCATATTGTTCGGCCAAATTTTGGGGGCATGGCTCGCCACACATCCGAATTATGAAATGTTTACCAGCATGGCTGTTATTTCAATCGGTGTGATTGGCTATATCGCTAGCAAACAAATACCCGCAACCCCTGCCCTTACCAGCAAATTAACCATTCAATGGAATCCCATTATCGAGACCTATCAAAACGTCAAACTGATCTGGGCACAGCAGACGTTATGGTTAGCGATAGTTGCCATCTCATGGTTTTGGTTTTTTGGCGCAACACTGTTGGCGCAGTTTCCCAATATGGCTAAACTTGTGTTACATGGTGATGAAGGTGTATTTATTTTGATGTTGACCGTATTTTCTATTGGGGTGGGGGTGGGTTCGCTCCTATGTGAAAGGTTATCTCGCGGTAAAGCGATGTTAGGGCTAGTCATGATAGGGGGAATAGGCATGAGTTGTTTTACAGTAGACATCTATTGGGTAAGCACTCATGTTATGCATGTGCAAGATGCATTCATCTACACTTATCAACAGTTTTTAAGCATTCCACTACATTGGCGTTTACTAGCAGACATAGCGTTGCTTGGTGTATTTGGTGGGTTTTATATCGTACCGTTGTATGTATTGATTCAAACATTAGCCGAACCTGCTTATCGCTCACGCATTATTGCTGCCAATAACATCATGAATGCATTATTTATGGTGGTTTCTGCACTTTTTTCTATCGCGCTGTTTAAGTATGGTGTTTCAATCCCGCAGCTTTTTTTAATTACCGCCTTGGTGAATCTACTGGTGATGGTCTACTTGTGTGTTCGCCAACCCAATTATTACAGAAGCTTTAAAGCGTGGTTTAAGCGCACGCATGCTTAAACCAACTCCATATTGAGACGTTGCTACTCTCATGGTCACCTTGTCGCTATAATAAGCGTTTTCGTCATAGTTCAAGTGTAAGCCTGTATGCAAATCACTTCATTGGTCGATGGATTCCGTCGCGCAATCTGGAACATTTCCAACAAAATTGGGCCGTTTGCGCCGTTGTTCTCCATGTTGTTATTGGGATTGGTCATTTTATCGCTGTCACGGCTTGGGCTGGTGCTTTGGAAGTTTGACCGTGTCTATGCCACCGGAGATCTTCTTGCAGTGATGTATCAAGGTGTGCGTGTCGATATGATTCAGCTCGGATTGATTGCGCTGATTCCAATATTGCTTGCACCATTGCTAGCCATCCAGCGTTTTTTTCATATATGGAAATGGCTCACGTATGGCTGGGTGCTGATTGCAATTGTCTTGTTGGTGTTTTTAGAGGCAGCAACCCCAGGGTTTATCATGGAATACGATGTACGTCCAAACCGTATTTTTGTGGAATACCTTAAGTACCCGCATGAAGTCATGGGTATGCTGTGGAAAGGGTTTAAGGTCCATATTTTTGCAGGGGTTGGTTTTACTGTGCTTGCCGTAATGTGGATGCGTTATTGGATGCAGCCTTGGCAGACAGCCAAATCAACCTGGACAAACCGACGTCTATGGTTGGTGTGGCCATTGGTGTTCATCCTTGCTTTATTGGGCATTCGCTCGACATTAGGTCACCGCCCTGCAAACCCCGCACTGTTTGCTATTACCCAAGATAGCATGGTGAATAGCCTTATTCTCAATTCTGGTTACTCTGTGTTTTATGCAATTTACAGTTTGCAGCATGAAGCCAAATCCAGCCAAATTTACGGAAAAATGGACAAGGCCGAGGTGCTTAAACTGACTCAAGCCAAAGACACCGACATCCCTACTTTGACTACCTTGGTGCCTTATGCCAAACGAGATAAACCCCTTAATTTAGTCATTATTTTGGAAGAAAGTTTAGGGGCTGGTTTTGTAGCATCCCTAGGTGGTAAGCCGGTGACTCCAAACCTGGAGTTGTTAAAAGAAGAAGGTATTTGGTTTGAACAACTGTACGCAACAGGTACACGCTCAGTGCGTGGCATTGAGGCGGTGGTGACTGGGTTTCAGCCAACCCCAGCGGACAGTACCGTCAAACTCTCTTTAAGCCAGAAAAACTTTTTTAGTTTAGCCAGTTTGCTGAAACAGCAAGGCTATATCACAGAGTTTATCTATGGTGGAGAGTCGCATTTTGACAATATGCGCAGCTTTTTTATGGGTAATGGATTCCAAAATATTGTGGATCAGAAAGACTATAAAAATCCTATTTTCGTTGCGAGCTGGGGTGTATCTGATGAAGACTTACTGAATAAAACCCATGAACAACTGCTAGCCCATCATGCCAGTGGTCAGCCGTTTTTTACCTTAGCATTTAGCTCCACCAACCATGCACCATTTGAATTCCCTGATGGTCGCATTGAGCTATATGAGCAACCAAAAGCTACCGATAATAATGCGGTGAAATACGCAGATTACGCGATTGGCGAGTTTATCAAAAAAGCCAAAGCCAGTCCTTATTGGAAAGACACCGTGTTCCTGATTGTGGCAGATCATGACATACGTGTAAGAGGTGAAACTTTAGTGCCGATTGAACATTTTCATATCCCCGGCTTGATTTTGGGTGCGGATATTGCGCCACAGAGAATCACCGCAATGGCAAGCCAAATTGATTTGCCTGTCACAGTACTGTCGTTGATGGGTGTCAATGCGCAACATCCAATGACGGGGCGTGATATGTCTGACCTACCCGAGGATTATCTGGGGCGTGCCATGATGCAATACAACTATAATTTTGGTTGGATGGAAGAGACCAATGAGGCGAATCAAGTGGTGGTATTACGTGAAGGAAAAGCACCGGCGCATGCAGTCTACGATACCAAGATTAAACATCTAAATGAAGTCGCTCCCCCTGCCAACGCATCGCAACTCGAACAACGTGCGTTGGCGAATTCGCTTTTACCGTCAATGCTTTATACAGAACAGCGTTATCGGTTGCCATAATGTCAGGTGAAAAGCATCAGCCTTCAATGCTGACCAATCAGGTCATCCGTGATGGCCTCGGATATTTTTTAACGGGTGGATTGTGGCTACGCGGCGCGCATTTGCCCGTCAGCAATCACACCATCCCCAATGATTTTATCGGCGTGTGTGTCGCTACGCAGGATGACCCAGCGGTAGATGCGTATGTCATTACCCAATTACATAGCTTAGGGGTAAAACGTGTGCGCTTAGACTTTACCTACGGTGATTTAGATGGCGCAAACGCCCGCTTTTTAACGGCGCTCATTGCTGCCAATTTCCATATCAATTTGCATTTGGTACAGCCATTTAATGCGGCAAGACACATGCTTCTACCAGATGAACAAGTCATCTGGCAACAATTTATCGTCAATGTGTTAGACCGTTTTGGTCAGCATCTGCAACACATTGAGGTGGGATCAACGATCAATCGCAAACGTTGGTCAGGTTATACTTTTGGTGGTTTTTTAGTCGCTTGGGCTATTGCGTATGACTTAATTAAGGGACGCAACATAAAGCTTGCAGGGCCAAATGTTCAAGACTTTGAGCCCATTTATAATGTGAGTTTGTTAAAGCATTTTAAAGCGCGAAAACAATTACCAAACATCGCCAGTAATAACTTGTTTTGTGAGCGTGTGCTAGAACCTGAAAGCTTTGATCACCGAATTTTCAAATATCATTGGACCACTTGGTTTGACTATAACCTGATAAAAAAAGCGCGTTTACTTAATAAGATAAGCCGCGATTTTGGCGTGCCTTCGCTCATCTCGCCAGTCGCATTTTGGGCCATATATCGCATTCAGCGCCGTTATCCAGATGGTGCGCAAAAACAAGCTGATTACGCAGCGCGTTATTTTCTGTTATTAGCAGCATCTGGCGCAATAGATCAGGCAAACTGGGGTGCTTTTATTTGTCAGCGTGAAGGGCTGATAACAGATGGACTGTCCGAACACGATTACCCAGCGTTAGAGCGTGTGACCCATTACAAACAAGTAGACGGTAAGCTACAAGATTTTGCACATCAGCCAAGTTTTGCCGCAGTAAAAACCTGTGTACAACAGATTCAGGGAGCACGTTATGTGCGTGCGATAGCCACCGCAAATGGGTTGGAAATTCATCATTTTGAAAAAGAAGGCAACACCCAACATGTGTTGTGGACACAAAATGGCCAACTTGCGTTGCTCACTGAATTGTATGCGCAGGATGCATTGTCTGAAGCAACTATCCTAGACCGCGATGGTGGGTTGGTAACGGAAAATGATGTGTTTGTGACAGAGTCGCCCATCTACATCACATGGAAAACCAAAGTAGAGATTCAGGTGAAGCCTATTCTTGCAAAAGATTTGGTCATCCATGCCCATCAAATTGGACTGCGATATTTTCAGTTTACAGACGAAGGCTGGAGAGGGTTGATTTTGGCAAAAGATGCAAAAGATGCCGCTTTAATAAAACAACAATTACACCCAGCACACTTGCTAGCCCCTCATAAACAAGGTGCATTGCGTCACGCGCGTAATGCGATTTGGGCAGTCCCAGACCCAAGAAATACAGAACAGCAATTGACGGTCAAGCAACCCGTTAAAATGTATCCTCATAAAGCGTTGTTAGATCGGTTTAAGCCAAGCAAAGCAAAACGTAGCTGGAATGGCGCGATGGAACTACAACGTCGCGGTATTGGCACGGCGGCTCCAGTGGCTTACTTTGAAAAGATAGGCGATAGCAGTCTTAAACAGAATTTTTATGTGTGTGAATTTGTAAAGTCTGTTGCCAGTATTGGCCAAATATTTTCTAGCTTTGCGCAAGGCGAAACGACATTTAAGCATTTACAAGCCGAAGAAGTTTATTTTCAATTTGCACAATTTTGTCATGACATGCATGGGCGTCTTGTCTATTTCAGAGATTTTTCGGGTGGAAACATTCTGGTCGATTTTAATCCACAGCAACAACTCACCTTTTCACTCATTGATACTGCTCGATTACGCGCTTATACTTACACGCCCTTTCCAGACAAGTATCGGTTAGCGGATATGACACGTGCTTGCCATAAGTTGCATTGGGCAGGAAGAGAGCGATTGATGCAAATTTATTTTGGCATGATGGGCCGTCAATTCTCATGGCGCCATCGCCTTGCATTTTATAGTTATGATGTTAAAGTGCGCCTCAAAAAAACCATTGGTCGCAAAGGTTGGAAACGGTTGATCAATAAGTTAAAAAGTATGAGTGCCTAATGAATAATCTCATGAAAACCATGAGATGGTTTTAAGTGCTTTAAACAGTGGATATTTTAATAGAACGCGTATTATCAATTCACGTTATGGATTTGCATTAGCAGTGATGTGAAGTAAACCATACGAATACTAACTAAAGGAGAATCATTATGTGGACAACACCAGCAGCTACTGAAATGCGTTTCGGTTTCGAAGTAACAATGTACGTAATGAACAAATAATTTTTGTTATTCGTATTAAAAAAGGGTGCTAATTAGCACCCTTTTTATTTTTACGAAATGTATTGATGTCGCTTAGTCAGTTAATAGATGGTAATTTAAAGCCTTTAGGTAACAATACCCACATTTGACCAGATTGTTTCATCGAGCCAGCCATCTTGCCGGCCTCATGACCTGTACCCCAGTAAAAGTCTGCGCGAATACCGTCTTTAATGGCGCCACCTGTATCTTGTGCCATCATCATTCGCTTTAGCGGTTTATTGCTATTGGGATAAGTGGTCGACAAAAACACCGGTGCTCCAAGTGGAATATACTTGGGATCAACGGCAATACTTCGCTCAGCTGTGAGGGGGACGCCTAATGCACCGAGTGGGCCGGGCAAGTTTCCGGGCAGTTCACGGAAAAAAACATAACTAGGATTGCTGTTCAAGAGCTCACGCAATTTCCCCACATTTTTTTTCGCCCAGTCTTTAATGCCCTGCATGGAGGCCTGGCTGGCTGTCATCTCTCCACGTTGCACCAAGACTTTGCCAATAGAATTGTAAGTATGACCATTTTGATCAGCATATCCCAAATGCATTTGTTCGCCTGTGTTAAGTTTAATCAAGCCTGAACCTTGAATTTGTAAATAAAACGCATCCAGCTCATCGTCCACCCATACAATTTCATTGCCTGATAGCGGTGGCGTAGCGGATTCAATTTCAGCGCGTGTGTAATAAGGCACCAGCTTATTACCATCTAACTTACCACGCACACGTTTATATTTAAGTTCAGGAAAAAGCGCACTCAAATCTACGGTAATCAAATCTTTTGGTTGGCCGTAAAGGGGGAAAGCATATTTACTAGATTTGGTACGGCTTCCTCTTAACAAGGGTTGGTAATACCCTGTTACTAAGCCTGTACTCTCCCCGGCAACTGAGCGAGTACTATACACGTCAAAATATTGCGCGAAGTAATTGATAATGTCAGCTTGCGTTGGCGCATTTAGACTTATAGCTGCTTGGCAGGCCGTTTGCCAGTCAGGCTTATTTTTTAAACCACTGCAACTGGTTAACCATGCATTCCAACTGGCCGTTAAATCGTCTTGTTTAAGCTCCTCAACATCACTCCATTGTGCTAATTTGAGCAAGCCATATTCTGGAACTTTGACAGGGGTGCTTTCTGGCACGCTTGGATCTGCGCAGACCACATCTGCTGAAGATTTACTAGGGGTGGCTGGTTGCTCGCAGTTGCAAGTGAGTGGGGTCGTCACTTTCACGTTGCGCTTGCTACAAGATGTCACAGACAATGCCAGCATCAAGACGATTCCAATGGCTTGCCATCTGAAATGTTTCATCAGTGTAATACCCTGTGTTGATAGAGTGGAAATGGCTCAATAATCGCTTCAAACAAGGTGCCATCTTCTGCCACCATTTGATAACTGCCCCGCATCTCGCCAGTGGCAGTTGTGATCAGCGTACCACTGGTATATTCATAATGCTCATTTGGGGCTAATAAGGGTTGTTCACCAATCACTCCCAGCCCTTTTACTTCTTGCGACTCTTGATGTGCGTTGGTAATAATCCAATGACGGCTGATGAGCTGCGCAGGCACTGAGCCAGTATTGGTGATGGTCACGGTGTAAGCAAAAGCAAACTTTGACTCGTCAGGATTTGATTGATCAGCTAGAAAAGTCGTTTTTACTTTCACTACACATGCATAACGTGAATTTTGAGCCAAATTGGTTTATCCATTCCCTGAAATTAAGCCTGAGGTAGGTGAACTCGGTGAAGCTGAGTACAATTTTTTCGGCATACGTCCTGCCAAATAAGATTCACGACCTGCTTCAATCGCCTTTTTCATGGCGCTTGCCATCAACACAGGGTTTTGCGCAGCTGCAATCGCAGTGTTCATTAAAACACCTTCACAACCCAATTCCATAGCAATCGCAGCATCTGCAGCACAGCCCACACCCGCATCCACTAACACAGGAATGTTGGCATTTTCAATGATGATTTGTAGATTCCATGGATTTAAAATCCCCATGCCAGAGCCAATTAACGAGGCAAGTGGCATGACTGCGCAACAGCCAATGTCTTCGAGCTGTTTTGCGATAATGGGGTCATCCGAGGTGTAGACCATCACATCAAAGCCTTCACTCACCAATGTTTTGGCAGCCGCTAAAGTTTCAATCACATTCGGATAAAGTGTTTTTGGGTCCCCTAATACCTCAAGTTTCACCAGTTTGTGCCCATCCAACAATTCACGCGCTAGGCGTAAAGTACGCACAGCATCGTCTGCACTGTAACAACCTGCAGTGTTAGGTAAATAGGTAAACTCTTCAGGTGGCAAGTATTCCAGTAAAGAAGGCTCATTCGCCATTTGGCCAATATTGGTTCTGCGAATCGCTACAGTGACAATTTGGGCACCACTTGCGTCAATTGCCGCACGTGTTTCTGTAAAATCTTTGTATTTACCTGTTCCTACCAATAACCGGGAATGATAACTTTCCCCAGCAATGACTAACGCGTCGTTCATGTTTATCGTCTCATTCATGTGTTAACCACCACCTACAGCGCCTACAATTTCGAGTCGATCGCCAGATGTTAGCATCACAACTTCAAATTGGCTGCGCGGTACAATTTCACCATTATGTTCAATGGCAATGCGCTTTCCCACGAGGTTCATATGTAAAACCAGCGCAGAAATTGACATGGCGTCGGTATCAAAATGTTTATCATTACCGTTAATCGTAATTTGCATAGCGAAAAGTGACAGCTCTTAAAGAACTCTATTTTACGGAATTATGGATGACCTTGGGGCGCTAATTTTGAATAATTTTCCTGAATATATTTGCATGGCACAGTCTATGCTTGTCATCTTTCAACTTACCAACGCGTTACCAGTAATATCAACACAGAATATTCGTTGTTGATGTTAATTTGTCATGAATTTCATGATAAAACGACTAAAGTGTGTAACAAATGAATTTATTGAGTGAAAGTTGCTCTATTATTCCGTGCGGACATAATCCGTATGGTTTTTTAACTCCCAAAAGGAAACGATAATGCAAGTTGAACGTGTGACATTGAATAAAAAAGATGAATTGCTAGATGAAATTTATGCGCCTTCCATTGCTGAGAAATCAGACAAGGTAAAACAACAAGAGGCCAATATTTTGGTGCTACAACGTAATAAAAATCTCAGTCGATTTTTAGAAGCTAGTTGCGACTGCGTCTAAACGCAGTTGGTAATCACTAAACGCTTTCTGCGTTTAAGTTAAAACGATATCTCATCAGCGCTATGTAAAAAAGAGGATGGCATCGCCACCCTCTTGTTTTTTCTCGTCTACTGAATCTTGCTGTTGGTTTGATTACTCAATAGCGATTTGTGGGCGCTTTGGTTCTGGCCAATCCAAGTGGAAGAACTGACCACGTGGTTGATCTTTACGCTCATAGGTATGTGCACCAAAGTAATCACGTTGCCCTTGCAACAAGTTTGCAGGTAAGTCAGCGCTGCGATAACCATCATAATACGCCAATGCCGCTGCAAAACCTTGTGCTGGAATACCGTTTGTGACTGCCAAAGCAATCACTTTACGCCAGCCTGCTTGACCTTCGTTCATAGAGTTAGTGAAGTAAGGATCTAACATCAAGTTTTTCAAGCGTGAGTTTAGTGCATATGCATCGGTAATTTTTTGCAAGAAACGCGCACGGATGATACAACCGCCACGCCAAATTTGTGCGATTTCACCAAAGTTGAGTTTCCAGTTATAGGCGACTTGCGCTTTATCAATCAATTGAAAGCCTTGTGCATATGCACAAATTTTTGAGCAATATAGCGCATTTTTAATCGCATCAATAATGGCTTTTTTGTCAGTCTCTTTGACTAAAACTGGGCCTTTTAAGATTTTGCTGGCTTCAACGCGTTCTTCTTTCAAGCTAGACAAGGCACGTGCATACACTGCGGCAGCAATAGCGTTGGCAGGTGCACCCAATTCTAGCGCATTCGCTGCAGTCCACTGCCCAGTCCCTTTTTGACCAGCAGTGTCAAGAATTTGATCAACCAAGAAACCGGTTGTCATTGGATCTTTTTGTTGCAGAATATCGGCTGTAATTTCAATCAAGAAGCTTGAAAGTTCGCCTTTGTTCCACTCAGCAAAGACTTTGCCGATTTCGTCTGCTGGCATGCCCAGTAGATTTTTCATCAACCAATACGCTTCGCAAATCAGTTGCATATCGATGTATTCGATGCCGTTGTGCACCATTTTGACATAGTGACCAGCACCATCAGGACCAATGTATTCTGCACATGAAAAACCACCTACCACTGGTTTGCCTGGAGTGCCGCCTTCCATTGGTTCGCCAGTGACTGGATCCACTTTAGCCGCGATATCACGCCAGATGGGCTCTAATGATGACCATGCTTTGCGTGTACCTGAAGGCATCAGTGATGGACCAAAACGTGCGCCAGTTTCGCCACCAGAAACGCCAGAGCCTATAAATTCAATGCCTTTTGCCGCTAATTCTTTTTCGCGACGGATAGTGTCAGTCCATAAAGCATTACCACCGTCAATAATGATGTCGCCTTGCTCTAAGAAAGGCAATAAAGCATTAATGGTGACGTCAGTGGCGCTACCTGCTTTGACAAGCAACACGATTTTACGTGGACGTTTGATGCTTAATACGAAAGAAGCGAGGTCAGTATGACCTACAACACGTTCGTATGAAGGCTCATTATTTTTACATTCTTCAATAAAGTTATGCGTTTTCTTTGGGTCGCGGTTATACACGGCGATGGTGTAGCCGTGGTCGGCAATATTCAAGGCAAGGTTTTGCCCCATTACAGCTAGGCCTACTAGGCCAATATCAGCGTTTTTTGTGGTCATGCTATCTCTTTCTTTTAAGCTTTCTTAAATGGGTAATTTAAATAAAAAATCGAGCTTTGGCTTGTGGCTAGGGCTCTTGACTACATACTGCTACTTCAAACTGTTATCTCAAAACCAGGTTAGAGAGTGCGGCCAAACATTTGCAACGCTAACTGGTAGCCCGTCATCGCCAATTGAGGGTCATAACGCTCACCCTCGTCACGCATAAATGCATGTTGACCATTGAACTCATGCCAAGTGAAACTTAAATTAGCCGCTGTTAACTTTTGGTAGACCAAACTACGTCCTTCTGTCGGAATGTGATTGTCTTGCTTGCCCCAAATCATCATCAATTCACCTTTGAGCTCACTCAATCGATCCATGGAATGTTGGTTTGGCTTATTTGGAATGACATTGGTGTGTAAATCGGTGGCGTAAAAGCAGGCGGTTGATTTAACTTCTGGTTGTAATGCAGCTCTAAAAGCCAAATGACCGCCAATACAGAAGCCCATTGCACCCAATTTACCGTTGTACCAGGGTTGATTACCTAAAAAATCAATCATGGCGCGATTGTCAGTATCGTAACCTTCAACATCTTTGGCGGATTTGTCTGCATTGCCTTTATCGCGTCCCGCGTCATGATAACCAAGGACTGTGCCAATAGGATTAAGTTCGTGAAATACTTCTGGCACCAACACAGCGTAACCTTGACCTGCCATAAATTTGGCGGCACGCTCAATTGGTCCGGTTTGTTGAAAAATTTCAGAGTAGAATAAAATCGCTGGGACCTTTTGATCATGTCCCACTTGGGCCTCTTGTGGACGGTGAATGTACGTCCGCATCACGCCTGTTGGGGTTGAGATGTCTGCGATTTCGGTTTTGATGAGCATGGTGGGCACCCAGAAAGTAAATTCTTAAAGGCAATATTTTACAGTGCTTTAGATGCATTTTCATCTCATATGATTAGCTAATTGAGAATTATTTAAAAAATACACGCAAATAGTAAGTGCGTTAAGAATTTTTTAATTGCAATATTGTCTTGATTACACACATAAAAAGTGAGAGGTTGTTATGCGGTATTTACTAGTACTTTCTACGTTATGGTTTGCACTTCCTGTGTTGGCGGAGCCCAGTGTCGACCTGACTTATCAATTAAAAGCCTCTGTCGCTAAAGTCCATGTGGTGACCAAAACAGGTGGTCATGGTGTAGGCACTGGCGTGGTAGTTGCCAAAGACATGGTCGCCACTAATTGCCATATCCTCGCCAACGCAAAAGGCGTCAATATCACCAAGTTTGGGGATAGTTTTGCGCCAGTCGCTTTGAAAGCAGACTGGAAGCACGACTTATGTATTATGCGATTTGAATATTTGGATTTAAAGCCAGTGACCTTAGGTGATTCTGAGTCATTGCAGTATGAGCAAGAGATGTTCTCAATCGGGTTTCCCGGTGGGCCGCCAAAACCACAAGTCACGTTTGGCAAAATCAAAGCGTTATACCCACTCGATGACAGCATGATCGTGCGCACCAACGCCTCTTTTATTATGGGCGCAAGTGGCAGTCCAGTATTTGACGCGGAAGGCAAATTGATTGCCATCAGCACTTTTAAAAGCCCTGGCCGTGGCGCTTATTTTTACAATATTCCGGTTAAATGGGTCAAAGCATTGCTCGAAACCCCAGAGACCACCCAATTGCAATCTGATATTTTACCCTTTTGGGATGCGCCATTAGAAGCAAGACCCTATTTTATGCAAGTGGTATTGCCTTATCAGCAGGGGGAATGGAGCACCTTAGAAAAAATTGCCCAACAATGGGTATCTAAAGAGCCCAATACTTTTGAGGCCTACTATTATCTTGGGGTTGCGCAAGCCAATTTGGGCAACAATGTGGAAGCAGAACAGAACTTTCAAAAAGTGTTAGCAAAGCAACCGCAACATATAGACACATTAATTGGACTTGGTTTAGTGGCGAGCCATACTGGCAACACAGCGGAGGTTGCGCGCCTGCATGCAGCCTTAAGCGCGATGGGTGCAGAGTTCGGCGAGGAGTTTAATCAGGCGTTGACTGGCCCCACTCAGTAATCGCTGCTACGACCTGAAGAGTAGCCTTGAGGTACGTCTTGTTGCCATTCCCCACACGCATCGCAACGGTGATCATGCATAGTGGGGCTAAGCACCAAACGTGTACTTTTGCAAAACTTGCAAACCACTTGATCAGCAGTATCGGATTTTTCTTGAATGGCTTGATGTTCAGTAGCGACTTTTGTGCTACCTAATCCATATTTGTTATCCATGGTATGCTCCTTTCAACAGGGATATTCCAATATAACGTTGTTTCAAATGAATAAAGTACCCCTTTTTGAGAGGAGTAGCAAGTCATCAGCGTTTAGTTTAAAGCCCGACTAAGATTTGTTGAGTGGCTGCGCTTTACAGCCAGTGTAAGCTAGCACGTCTCCATCGGTAAGCGTAGATTGTTCGCCACTAATGACAAGTGTAATAGAGCCAGATACATAACGATTTTTCTCAGTAGTTGATTGCGCTAAATTGACCTCATGGTCAGGAAAAATGAGCCAAGCATCCGCACCCTTGTTGAGCATCCTTACAAAGAAGTGTTTGTTATTTTCACATACATATTCAATAGCATTTTCTGGGTTTTTAGAACGCTCTTTGGTTTCGGTGTTGAATACCTTAAAGGGTTGTAGCACGCTACAAGCAGATAAGCATAAAGCAATAATCGTAATGATGTACTTGGGGTTCATTGGTTACCTTGGTGAATGTGAGTATGTTTGCATTTTGCCACCTTCTCGCCACTCTCACAAATAACGATTGGATTCATTTATACAGGTGCGCGATAACCTGCGCGTGTCAGCCGATCGAGGATGGCCGCCCATTCGGGATTGGATGGCGGCAAAAGGATCAATATCGCAGGCGCCTTCAATTCATCTAATTGATGTAAGACTTTATAAAGCTGCTCAGCCACTTTGATTGGTGATTGAGCTAATTGCACACAGTGTGATGTAAGCGCTTTTAAGCCATTCACAAACGAGGGGCTCACATCCCCAATCAATAACACAGCACAATCTGGGTGCGTTTTGGCATATCCCATCAATGCTTCAGTTTCTTGAAATAAACAGGTGGGAGTGTTGGGTGAATAATGCAGTAGATGTTGTCCAGGTGCTTTGGGTATCTCGCCCGTAGTGACCAAAGCTGGCTTGCCTGCGATTGCTACAATTTGTGCGGCAGATATCATGCCATGACGTAGTAGTTGCCAATGATCGCCCTCAACGCTGACAATGGTTGACTCGATGCCGACTTGGCAGGCGCCGCCATCTAACACAGGAATATCATGACCCAGGCTGGCTTCCACATGTGCCGCAAGCGTGGGGCTGAGCTGTGTATAACGATTCGCCGAAGGTGCTGCTAATGCTAACCCACTTTCGGTGAGTAATTGTAAAGTGAGTGGGTGCGCAGGCACACGCAAAGCGACTGTGGGTGCATCAGCTCGTACAATAGCCGACACGTGAGGTTTTGACTTGAGCACCAAAGTGAGCGGCCCTGGCCAAAAAGTCTCGGCTAGTTTTTTAGCCAACGGTGGAAATTCTGCAGCATAGTCAGTGACTTGATGCATGCTGGCAATATGTATGATTAATGGGTTATTGGCAGGGCGTTGTTTGACCGCAAAAATTTTATTTAGGGCGGCTTCATTATTGACGTCTGCGGCCAGTCCATAGACGGTTTCTGTAGGAATGGCAACCACCTCACCTTGTTGTAAGTAGTGGATCGCTTGCGTTAAATTTACTTGCATTGATGCATCATCTTCACGAAAACGTTAGTTTACTACTGATGTAGTGCTTAAGTTAAAATAAGCGATTTTTAGGAGCATCCATGGATATTATTGTTGAAAAGAATCCGGCACAAAGCCGTTTAGATGGTCTCTCAGTGAGCAAGTGGCCCACCTGGCAAAAGGAAGTATCTACTTTCCCTTGGACATTTTTGGAGCAAGAAATTGCTTATATCTTAGAGGGTGAATGTGTGATTACCCCAACAGGCGGCGCCCCCGTGGCATTTGGCAAAGGTGATTTGGTCACGTTTCCAGCCGGTATGACTGCGAGCTGGGAAGTGAAACAACCCCTGCATAAACATTACAAGTTAGATGGAAATTTATTTAGCCAAACTTTCCGTCGTATTAAGGCAAAGCTTAAACTCTAATAGGTGTAACTTGCATTAGCCTGCTTTTCTAAATGTCAGGTTGATGCGTTTGTTGCCTAGCGTGGGGTGTGTATTGGGTTGTATGGTCATGATGCCATGATAGTTCATACGCGATGCATCCCCCCAAACCACCACATCACCATGACCCAGTAAAACTTGAATGGGCTTGTCACTGCGTTTGTTGCCGCCAAATTGGAATCGCGCAGGAATTCCCAATGAAACAGACACAATAGGTTGCGCAAAATCACGTTCGTCCTTGTCGCGATGTAATCCCATTTTTGTGCCAATGTGATATTGGTTGATTAAGCAGGCATCAGGCGAAAAATCATTGAAGCCAGCAGCCAACGCAGCGTTTTGTGCCAGTTGCAAAAAGGTCTCTGGCATCGCTGGCCAAGGTAAACCGGTTTGCGGGTCAACTGCAGAATAGCCATACCCCGTGATATCGCCTATCCAACCTAACGCACCACAACTAGTAGTAGCGACTGACATAGGATAACCCATAGGCGTCATCATTGTTCGGAGTGGTGCAGCTAAAATCACTTGGTACAAATCTGATAGCAAGGCTTGTTCATTGGCTAAAGCGAAGCCACGTAAATACACTAGGCCAGATGAAAATGTTTGGTGCGCAGGCTCTACGTTTGAAAATAAATCCATGAGATAAGTTGGCTATTGGCGAAATACAATATATATAAGTATGCTATGTAATATGAACTGAGACATTCCAATCATCAAACAATTTTGCCATGACACAAGAAAATCATCATTTGCACCACGCTACCCAATACATAAGTCAATTGGACGATGATTGGGCACGCGTGATCGAGCAGGTGGGTGCCTGTACATTGCAACCCACAGCGTATGTCGAACCCTACGAGGCGCTAGTGCGCGCCGTGGCTTATCAGCAGTTAAGTACCAAAGCTGGAGACGCAATATTCGCCAAATTTAAAATGTATTTTTCTGGGATTATTCCTGCGCCGGCAACACTGATTAATACAACATTTGACGATTTACGCGCATGTGGATTCTCTGGTAGAAAAGTCGAAACATTACTGGGAATTGCGAGAGGTACTTTGGAAGGGGTGGTGCCTTCTCGCACGCTTGCCGATGAAATGAGCAATGAAGCACTGATAGCGCAATTGGTGCAATTAAAAGGCATAGGCCAATGGACAGTAGAAATGATGCTCATGTTTACGTTGGGGCGTATGGATGTGTTGCCAGTGGACGATCTTGGGGTGCGTGAGGGCTATAAACGTTTAAAATCATTGTCAATTGGACCTACGCCTAAAGCGTTGGCTGTGCTCGGGCAAGCGTGGCAACCCTATCGTACCATTGCAAGTTGGTATTTGTGGCGCGTACCAAAAGCCTAGCGAACTAAGCTTACTTAATGCCTATTTACATACTGCTTAATAATGTGCCCAGATCAATTGCACATCGTGTGCTTTAGCAATCGCTTCCATCTTAGGAATGGCAACAGCTAATCTGCCAGAAAAATCGACCGCGGTTTCTTGATGAAAACCTAATACCATCACAGTTTTACGCTGTTTGATCAGTTGGGTATACATCTCGATAATTTGACTTGTCCCCGTGTAATCGGCAAGGCTGGCATTGTTGGGATACTCTTCGAGTGTTGAAGTTAACAAATAGGGTTGCTCTAACGGTGTGCTATTTGGATGAAGTGCGCTAATCATTTTGATTAAACTGCTATTCGGCTCCCACCGAGTAGTTAGCAATTCTGCCGCGGTGCGCGAGCTATCCCATGTAAATCCGTTGCTAGCAAGCGCTTGCGTCAGTTTTGGCCCCAACTGCCATCCACCTGCGCGAAAGTGAGTTGGCTTTGTAAAGCCCTGTTGCACCAAAATATCTTGGCTACACGCCACCAATTGTGTGAGGTCAGCCGTTGAGTAGGCATATTCTAAACTGACGGTATAGCCACAATCACCTTTTATACATTGCTCATCGGTGTCTGCAAATGAAGGCTGGTGCTGATAAGGTACTTTGCAATAGTCCATCAGCGATTTCCATCCATGTAAATGTAAGCCATGCGCATCTGATGGCAACATTGTTGATTGGATGCTGGCGTTGATGCTTTCACGGTTGGCGTATGGTCTGACAAAATACACTGGATTCAACAGTTGCAGTATAGGGATATGCGGAAACCGTGTACGAAATGCCTGCATGGCTTCAATATTGTCTGGTGCTAGATTGTAGCCCTCCCAATCAACAGTCACATACACGGTGATGCTTTGTTGTGCATGCGCAGGCAATGTTGCAAATACCAAAAAACAGCAGAGTAAATATAATAGTCGGCGCATGTTCATGTGCATATTCAATGGATAAATGGATGGTTAGTGCGCCTAATCTATTTCTGCAGAATCGCACTAGGTCAACGACGACTCATCGGCATGCTTGCGCACGCTTACTGCTTTATTCCCTGCACTAACCAATCTATTCTACCTAAAATAGTCTATTTATTTTGCTTGATTGCCGATAAATGCTGAAGGTATGCAAACGACGATAAGAATTAAATTTATAATAACGACATGCAACATTCCATTCCTCAGTTGTTCCGTAGTCATCAGTTTGCGTTTGTAAAGTTGTTGGCGTTTCGTATTCAAATGGTATTGGCCTATCAAATGATGGCAGTGGTCGTCGGATGGCATATTTACGAACTCACGCATGATCCACTCGCTCTTGGTTTAATTGGTTTGGCAGAAGTGATTCCTTACTTTTCTTGCGCGTTGTTTGCTGGACATGCGGTGGATCATTATTATTCAAGACGTGCGTTTGCAATATTGGCCGCTAGCTTGTTATGTCTCAATGCACTAACTTTAACGGCCATCTCTCTCGGGTGGATTTCGGGTGATCCCACTGTTTGGATTTACAGTTCGATAGCTTTTACGGGCATCGCGCGTGCTTTTATTGCGCCAAGCTACAACACGTTGTTTGCCATTATTGTGCCCAGAGCCTCTTTTGCGCGCGGAGCAGGAGTAGGCAGCTCCATTTTTCAAATCGGATTGGTGATTGGGCCAGCATTAGGTGGTTTACTGGTGGGTTTTGCCAGTAAAACCATGGCATATGCTTTGGCAAGCGCGTTGTGTGCGGGCGCAGTAGTGGCCATGCTGATGCTTAAAGTAAAAGAACCACCAGCACAAACAGGTGTGGCCGTATTTAAAAGTATTGGCGAAGGCTTACGGTTTGTTTGGGGCAATCAAATTGTGTTCGGCGCACAAATGCTCGATATGTTCGCTGTGTTATTTGGTGGTGCCGTCGCTTTACTGCCTGCATTTGTGCATGATGTGTATCAAATGGGGCCAGAAGGTTTGGGCGTATTACGTGCCGCACCTGCGGTCGGTGCAATTGCCACTGGGTTATGGCTGACCAAACACCCCATAAATCTGCACGCGGGTCGTTGGTTGCTAGGTGCAGTGGCGGGTTTTGGAGCCTGCATGATAGGGTTTGCGCTCAGCCCATATTTTTGGTTAGCTGTCGCTATATTAATGCTGTCAGGGGTGCTCGATGGTATTTCAGTAGTGATGCGCCAAACCATTCTGCAACTTGCTACTCCCGATGGCATGCGTGGCAGGGTGTCTGCCATTAATGGCATCTTTATTGGTTCGTCAAACGAATTGGGTGCGTTTGAATCAGGGGTTGCTGCCAAGTTGTTGGGTTTAGTGCCGTCAGTGATTTTTGGGGGCATGATTACCATAAGCATTGTTGGGCTTACCGCTAAATTGGCCCCTAAATTGCGCGATTTAGAATTGAAACAACTGCATTAAGTTAATTGCCTATACTGGGAGCTTTGCCAATGCGAGATTTAGATGCCGTATTTGCAGTATTGGCGCGCTCACCTTTTCGTGCACGGTTTAAGCTCAATGCACGCGACCTCAATTATCTACAACAAAAAGGTATGGCGGTCGTGCTCAATCATGCCGAAGATTTTGTGCGTGATCGTTTGGCACCCGCAGTGATTGCCAACGAGGGTAAACAAACGCCAATGCGCGGCCACCCTGTGTTCGTGGCACAACATGCTACCGCCTGCTGTTGTCGTGGATGTTTGCAACAATGGCATGCTATTCCACAAGGTCGAACATTGACGCTTGAAGAACAAGCATACATAGTGGTGGTGTTAGAGCGTTGGTTACAGACCTATATCCCAAGATAAGGGCGTAGATAGGTCAACACAATTGGCAAGCCAATGGCGCTCATCACACCGTTTAAACCCATGGCCATGCTGGCAAAAATGCCTGCTTCTTCATTCACACTAAATGCGCGCGTAATGCCCAAGCCATGCGCTCCAACGCCAATGGCCGTACCGCGTATCCACCATTGGTGAATTTTAAGTGCGTTTAAAATGTAAGGTGCCAAGATGGCACCCAGCATGCCAGTAATCACAGTGAACACTGCCGTCAAAGTGGGCGATACATGAATGCGTTCCGCAATGCCCATCGCGATGGGTGCGGTCACCGATTTTGCGTACATACTACCCACCATATTGTTACTGGCACCCATCCATTGCGCAATGGCAACGGCACTAATGATGGACACCGTGCTGCCTGCCATGAGCGCAACCCACATATGAAAGATTTTACCTTTCATGCGTTTAAAGCCATTGTAAATAGGCACAGCCAAAGCAACGGTGGCCGTTCCCAGTAAAAAGTGCACAAATTGCGCGCCCTCAAAATATTTTTCGTAAGGCATCTCCAGTACGCTAATGATGATGCATGTGAGCACGACGGAAATGGCGACTGGATTGACAATCGGATTACGTTTGGCGCGCACATAAAGTACGTAACCAAGTTGATAAGTTGCGAGGGTAATAATCAACGCAAATAAAGGGTCGCCAGAAAGATATACCCAAATTTCAGAAATCGGTAAACGCTCATTCATGGCGTTGTCCTTTGCCATACTTTAAGGACAGGTACCAAAACACTTTGAGCACGACTGCGGTGACACCGATAGTGAGTACGACGCTGACTAACAATGCGGTAGACACTGCCAGCGCATGTGTTTTAAGCTCGGGCAAGAATAACAGCACACCAACTGAGGCCGGCACAAACAGCAAGCCTAAATGCTGTCTAAAGTGATCTGCGACTTGTTCCAGTTGTGGATTGACTTCGCCTTTCATCACCAAATAAACCACTAGCAATATCAAGCCAAGCACAGGGCCCGGAATGCTTGGGAGCAAAAACTTTGAGGCTAACTCGCCTAAGCCTTGCCATAAAAATAACTGCACTAAACCTTCAATCATGCGCACACTTCTCACTAGGTAAAGATTTAAGTTATCACATTTTTATTTCATATATGGGATGCCACATCAAAATTAATGGAAATCTACGTAAAACGCGCATGAAATCAGCCATGACAAAAGTGGAAACCAAGCCAACATGCTAAAATATGTGCAGTCAGTTTTATTGGATTTGAAAGCATTTATGTCGGTGAACAAAATCAGCGCTACGGAAACCCAGCTACGTGCATTATTGGCGGATCGCATCCTCATTTTGGATGGCGCCATGGGCACCATGATTCAACAGTATAAGTTGACAGAGGCGGATTATCGCGGCGAGCGTTTTACCCAGTTCAAAGCGCCGGCTGGCCAACGCGAATTGTTTGTCAAAGGCAATAACGAGTTGTTGACACTGACTCAGCCGCAAGTCATTCAAGAAATACATGAAAAATATTTAGCCGCTGGCGCAGACATTATCGAAACCAATACCTTTGGTGCCACCAGTGTGGCGCAAGACGATTACCACATGGCACACTTGGTGTATGAGATGAACGTTGAGTCGGCCAAACTGGCAAAAGCAGCCTGCAAAAAATACAGCACACCTGATAAACCAAGGTTTGTAGCGGGTGCCTTAGGCCCTACGCCAAAAACTGCCTCCATTTCGCCTGATGTGAATGACCCCGCAGCGCGTAATGTAACATTTGATCAGTTGGTAAGTGCTTACTTGGAGCAAACGCGAGCGTTGGTAGAGGGTGGTGCAGATATTCTGATGGTAGAAACCATTTTTGATACCCTCAACTGTAAGGCGGCATTGTTTGCGATTGATGCGTTTTTTGAAGAAGCTGGATATACCCTGCCACTCATGATCTCGGGTACGGTGACAGATGCTTCTGGCCGTATCTTGTCCGGTCAAACTGTGACGGCATTCTGGCATTCGGTACGTCATGCCAAACCACTCACGGTAGGCTTGAATTGTGCGTTAGGTGCAACCTTGCTGCGCCCTTATGCGGATGAGCTTTCCAAAGTGGCCGATACTTTTGTGTGTATATACCCAAATGCTGGTTTGCCTAATCCCATGAGCGACACAGGGTTTGATGAAACGCCAGATGTCACGTCTAGCTTGGTCAAAGAATTTGCGTTGAGTGGCTTTGTGAATATTGCGGGTGGTTGTTGTGGTACCACCCCAGCCCATATCAATGCCATTTATGAAGCCATTAAAGCATTGCCCCCACGCTCGGTGCCAGCCCAAACGCCAGTCACCAAGCTATCTGGATTAGAGCCTTTTATCATTGATGAAGACTCGTTATTTGTAAACGTGGGTGAACGCACCAATGTCACGGGTTCAAAAGCGTTTGCGCGTTTAATCATCAACGAACAATATGAGGAAGCGCTAGCTGTTGCACGCCAGCAAGTAGAAAATGGCGCACAAGTGATCGACATCAACATGGATGAAGGCATGTTAGATGCAGTCAAAGCCATGACACATTTTTTAAATCTGATCGCTTCCGAGCCAGATATTGCGCGCGTGCCCATCATGATCGACTCCTCTAAATGGAGCGTGATTGAAGCTGGTTTGAAGTGTGTACAAGGTAAAGCCATCGTTAATTCCATCTCGATGAAAGAAGGCGAGGCGGAATTCTTACGACAAGCGAAATTATGTCGTCGTTATGGGGCTGCTGTCATAGTGATGGCCTTTGATGAAAAAGGTCAGGCGGATACTTACCAACGTAAAATTGAAATTTGTAAACGTGCTTATGATTTGTTGGTCAGCACTGGCTTTCCACCAGAAGACATTATCTTCGACCCCAACATTTTTGCCATCGCAACCGGTATTGAAGAACACAACAATTACGCGGTGGACTTTATCGAGGCCACGCGTTGGATTAAGCAACATTTGCCCTACGCTAAAATTTCTGGAGGCGTGTCGAATGTGAGTTTTAGCTTCCGTGGCAATGACCCAGCGCGTGAGGCTATTCACACTGTATTTTTATATCATGCCATTCAAGCAGGCATGACCATGGGGATTGTGAACGCCGGCATGATGGGTGTCTATGATGACTTAGCGCCCGAGTTACGTGAGCGCGTGGAAGATGTGGTCTTGAATCGACGTCCGGACGCCACAGAACGCATGATTGAAATTGCAGGCACGCTGGTGGCGGGTGGTAAAAAAGAAGAGGCTACGCTGGCATGGCGCGGCACCCCTGAAGCCCCTGTTGCTGTTAGCAAGCGTTTGGAATATGCGCTGGTGCATGGCATTACCGAATTTATTGTTGAGGACACCGAACAAGTACGTCTTGAGGTGATGCAAAAAGGTGGTCGCCCAATTCATGTGATTGAAGGGCCGTTGATGGACGGCATGAATGTGGTAGGTGATTTATTCGGGCAAGGTAAAATGTTTTTGCCACAAGTGGTGAAGTCCGCACGTGTGATGAAATCTGCAGTGGCACACCTGATTCCGTTTATTGAGGCAGAGAAAGCGGCAGAGCAAGCCCGGACTGGTGTGGTGGCAAAGCCAAAAGGTAAAGTGGTGATTGCCACCGTCAAAGGCGATGTGCACGACATCGGTAAAAATATTGTATCTGTGGTGCTGCAATGCAATAACTTTGAAGTGGTGAACATGGGGGTGATGGTGCCCGCAGCAGAAATTTTGGCCATGGCCAAAGCTGAAAATGCCGACATCATCGGGTTGTCTGGACTTATCACGCCTTCGTTAGAAGAAATGGCGTACATTGCCAAAGAAATGCAGCGCGACCCGCATTTTCAAGGTCAGCAGACCCCCTTGTTGATTGGTGGCGCAACCACTTCACGCGCGCATACTGCTGTCAAAATTGCTCCACATTATGATGGACCAGTCATCTATGTGCCAGATGCCTCACGCTCGGTATCCGTGATGCAAAATTTACTCACGCCAGAAACGCGCGGTGCATATTTGGCAGAAATTCAAGCGGATTACCAAAAAGCACGCCATCAGCATGCCAATAAAAAAGGGACACCGATGTTGACGCTCGCGGAGGCGCGTGCCAATAAACCAACATTGAGTTTTGACGGCAACTGCGCGCCTGTGAAGCCAAAGTTTATTGGCCGTCGCGTATTTAAAAATATTGATTTGGGCTTAATTGCGCAATATATCGATTGGACACCATTTTTCCAGACATGGGATTTAGCCGGTAGCTACCCAGCGATTTTAACCGATCACGTGGTAGGCGATGCTGCCAGCAAAGTGTTTGCAGAAGCGCAAGCCATGTTGAAGAAAATCATTGAGGGTCGTTGGCTAACCGCAAACGGCGTCATCGCATTGATGCCAGCCAATAGCGTGAATGATGATGATATAGAAGTGTATGTTGATGAATCGCGTAGCCAAGTGGCCTTCACCTATTACGGATTACGCCAACAAACAGTCAAGCCTGTGATTGAGGGAGTTGCGCGTCCCAATCAATGCTTGGCTGACTTCATTGCACCTAAAGGTCAAGCTGCAGATTACATCGGCTTGTTTGCAGTGACAGCAGGCCTAGGCATGGAAAAGCGTTTAGCAGTGTTTGAAAAAAATCACGACGACTACCAAGCCATTATGTTTAAATCATTGGCAGATCGATTGGCTGAAGCGTTTGCTGAATACATGCACGAACGAGTGCGTAAAGACTTATGGGGCTATCAACCCGATGAGCAATTAGCGATAAACGCACTGATTAAAGAAGAATACTTTGGCATTCGTCCTGCGCCTGGCTACCCAGCTTGTCCAGACCATACGGTAAAACCAGAGATGTTTAAGCTGCTACAGTGTGATGAAATAGAGATGACATTGACTGAATCGTTTGCCATGATGCCTGCGGCGGCAGTCTCAGGGTTTTATTTGGCGCACCCAGAGGCCAAATATTTTAGTGTCGATAAAATAGGTACAGATCAATTAGAAGACATGGCGAAACGTCGTGGTTTAGATAAAAGCTATTTAGAACGCTGGTTAGCGCCTAATTTGGGATAATCACTGAGCGTTAGTACGCACGAAGTGGTAATGGCAATGAATAAGAAATGACTAAAAAAGGTAATCAATTGCATATTCATATTTTAGGAATTTGTGGCACTTTTATGGGTGGTATTGCAGTGCTGGCTAAGCAAGCTGGGCATACTGTCACTGGCTGTGATGCCAATGTTTACCCGCCCATGAGCACACAGCTCGAAGCACAAGGCATAACGCTGATAGAAGGCTTTGCTGCAGAACAAACCAAACTCACCCCTGATATGTATGTGATAGGCAATGTCGTCACGCGTGGCAATCCGTTGATGGAAGCAATTCTCAATCAAGGTTTACCCTATATTTCTGGCCCACAATGGTTAGCTGAGAACGTATTGCAGGGTAAATGGGTGATGGCAGTGGCCGGCACGCATGGTAAAACCACGACCAGTTCTATGTTGGCATGGATATTAGAGTTTGCAGGTTTGGCACCGGGCTTTTTGATTGGTGGTGTGCCTGAGAATTTTGGTGTCTCTGCAAGATTACCGCAGATATCGCCAAACGACAGTCAATTCCAGAAAAATCAAAATTTGGCAGATGATGATTGTTCGCCGTTTTTTGTAATAGAAGCCGACGAATACGACACCGCATTTTTTGATAAACGATCCAAATTTGTACACTACCGACCCCGCACCGCCATACTTAACAATTTAGAGTATGACCATGCGGACATCTTTGAAGATTTAGCGGCGATCGAAAAGCAATTTCATCATTTGGTCAGAACAGTTCCGCAACATGGACTCATTGTGCGTAACGGCAAAGAAGCAAGTCTTCAGCGCGTGATCGACAAGGGCTGTTGGACACCAGTAGAGCAATTTGGTACGGATGCCGATTGGCAGGCGACCAATGCCAATAGCGATGGTCATTTCGATGTGATGTATCAGCGTCAATTACAAGGCCGCGTCACTTGGGATTTGATGGGCGAACACAACCGCATGAACGCGTTAGCCTGTATTGCGGCAGCGCGTCATGCAGGGGTGGCAGTGGCTAGCAGTATAGAAGCGTTAGGGACGTTTAAGAATGTCAAACGCCGAATGGAAACCAAAGGTGTGGTCAATCAAATTACGGTGTATGACGATTTTGCGCATCACCCGACGGCAATCGAAACGACAGTTGAGGGATTGCGTGCAAAAGTGGGTAATGCCAGAATTTTAGCTGTGCTTGAGCCACGCAGTAACACGATGAAGTTAGGCGTGATGAAAGATGCACTGCCAACGAGTTTAGCCCAGGCAGATTTGGTCTTTTGTTACGGTGCAAACTTAGGATGGGATGCAGCTGAGGCGCTAAACCCAATTGCACATAAGTCTCAAATCTTTGATGATTTAACACAGTTGGTGCATGCAATTGTCAGCAAGGCTCAAGCTGGTGATCATATTTTGGTCATGAGTAATGGTGGTTTTGGTGGAGTGCATCAGAAAATTCTGGAAGCTTTAAAAGGATAGTTCGCCTTTGGTACGCAACACATCACAATCAAAGACTGTAAAGTCAGCAGTGAAAAAAAATACTGCACGTAACCCGTTGATGGTTGCGTTTTGGTTGTCTTTATTGGTGCACTTGATTATCTTAAGTATTAAATTTCAGCCCGAATTAAAGAAGTTTAAAGACCAGTTGCCAACACTAGAGGTGATGCTCGTAAACTCAAAAACCAAAGAAGCCCCAACTAAAGCAGAAGTGCTCGCGCAAGCTAATTTGGATCGAGGTGGCAACACCGATGCCAACCGTAAAATGAAAACGGCATTACCTGCGCCTATTCAAAAAACACAAGAAGTCAAATTATTACAGCAAACAGAGCCAAGTAGTACCTCAAAGTCAGCTAAGATAAGCAAAGAAGAGCTGCGTGAAAAGCAGCAGGTGCGTGAACTGGAACAGCAAGCACAAGCGTTATTGACACAAATGCAAGCCTTGCAAAAAGTACAGTCGCAACCTACACAGCTAGCCAGTTCTGCAGATCCTGAAACCGGCGAAGAGTCGGTTAAACTAAAAGCCTTGAATACTCGAGACCTCATTGCCTCAGCCAAAGAAATTGACCGACTGGAAGCGCTGATTGCTAAGCAACAAGATGAATATCAAAAACGCCCAAAACGTAAATTTATTGGCGCACGTACGCAAGAATATAAATACGCAATGTACATTGAAGCGTGGCGCCAAAAAGTGGAGCGTGTAGGTAATCTCAACTATCCCGCTGCGGCAAAAAATCAAAAGCTATATGGACAATTGCAAATGACGGTATCCATTAAATCGGATGGTAGTTTGGAAGAAGTGAAAATCAATCGCAGTTCAGGGCACAAGATACTGGATCAAGCCGCAAAAAAAATTGTGGAATTGTCCGCGCCATTTTCAGAGTTTCCCGCAGACATTAAGCAGGATACAGATATTTTGAGTGTGACTAGGACTTGGACGTTTACGCAAGAAGACGCCCTCTCTACTGAGTAAGGTTTTTTCTTTCGTTTTTATGCGACGTTATTTTCGCTTGTCGTACTAGTATGTACTGTCTGCGCTCAAATGCCTTGCCTAAAAACAAAATTTAAAAACCTTGAGCGCATCAGTTAATTGAATAATTAGGTAAAAAATGACCAATCATTTTAAGCATCACGTATTTTTTTGTTTAAATCAGCGCGACAAAGGCGAAGACTGTTGCATGAACAAAGGCGCAGAAGCTGCCTTTGATTACATGAAGTCGCGTGTTAAAAAGCTTGGTTTAAATGGTGAAGGTAGCACTCGTATTAACCGCGCGGGTTGTCTTGATCGCTGTGGTTTAGGACCTGTAATGGTGGTTTACCCAGAGGCAGTGTGGTACACCTTTATTGATAACGAAGACATCGATGAAATTATTGAAAGCCATTTAGTGAATGGCAAAGTGGTGAAACGATTGTTAGTAGATTAGTTTGGTAGACTTAGGTATAAGATAAAGCACATGTCACATGTGCTTTAATTTTTTCAGCCAGTGTTTCTATTTGTATTGGCGATAATTGCGCTGACTGCGTTTGATGCATGACCTCGCCCCAATGGCTATTCGGAAAATGCTTGTCATTTTCAAAGCGTGGAATCACATGCCAGTGCATATGCGGTGTTTTATTCCCTAGACTTGCCAAATTGATTTTATCTGGCTGGATTACTTCCCGCACTGCAGTCTCTACGCCAAACACCACTTTCATTGTACGTGCTCTGTCTGCTGGTGTTAAATCCGTCATTTCTTTGACATGTGCAATCAGTTCTACACGGCAGTAAGCAGGATAATCTGCATCGTTTAGCAACACCACGCGACAAAAATCATCTTGCCACAATAGGGTATGCGAGCTAGGTTTGCAAAGTGGGCACACGTGCATGCTATGAAGCTTGTAGCATGCGATCTAAGGTCAATTTCGCCAGCTCGGCCTCATGTTTAGGTACGACGATTTGATTCACAATATTGCCTTCCACCAAATTTTCCAAACACCAAGCCAAATGCTGTGGGTCAATGCGTGCCATGGTCGAGCATTCACACACCACATGGCTCATAAACTGTACATGTTTACCTTGCGGTTTCATTTGTTCAGCCAAGCGCGTCACTAAGTTAAGTTCGGTACCCACTAACCATTTGGTGTTGGGCGGTGCTTCTGAGACTGTACGCAAAATGTATTCGGTAGAACCTACGTAATCAGAATTCAAACAGACTTCAAATGGCGCCTCCGGATGTGAAATCACAAAACCATCAGGATGTAATTTTTTAAAATGCTCAATATTTTGTGGGCGGAACATTTGATGCACCGCACAATGCCCTTTCCACAGTAAAATTTTGGCATTCTTGATTTGTTCGACTGTTAAACCACCTAATGGCTGGTCTGGGTCCCACACCGGCATTTGTTCTAATGGGATGCCCATTTTGTGACCGCTCCACCGTCCCAAGTTTTGGTCGGGGAAAAACAACACTTTTTCATGTTGCTTAAAGCCCCACTCCAAAATTTTGGGTGCATTGGTGCTGGTGCAAACAATGCCGCCATGTTCACCACAAAAAGCTTTTAAATCAGCTGCGGAGTTAATGTAAGTAATCGGTGTGATTTCTTCATCGAAATGGAGCACTTTGTTCAGCTCGCGATAGCTACGTTCGACCTTAGCCAGATTGGCCATGTCGGCCATAGAACAACCTGCTGCTAAGTCAGGCAAAATCACAATTTGTTCTGGGCGGCTAAGTATGTCCGCTACCTCTGCCATAAAATGCACACCTAAAAAAACAATAAACTCCGCATCTAAGCTCTCGCAGTATTTAGAAAGCTTGAGTGAATCACCAGTGAAATCAGCATGGCGATAGACGCTCTCATGTTGATAGTGATGTCCTAAAATCACCAGGCGCTTACCAAGCTTGGCACGGGCAGCCAATATTCTGGCTTGGCAGTCGTCATCTTTGGCTGATTGAAACTTTTCAAATTTGATGGTGGCAGTTTGCATATAGTCTAAATAAGAATCTTTGGAAAGTATTTTACAACTTTATGGATGGGCTTGCTTAAATAACCATGGCTTAAATTGAAATGTTTAATTGAAGCGTGTTGCTCTATGCTGCGCAGTGACTAGACAGCTTAAAGTACTCATATGCTTAACAACTCACTATTAACAAGACACTATAAATAAAGGCCATGTTTCTCACCTAAACGCTTGAGCGCGTCCACATTGGTCCATGAAAATACACGTGCTGCAGCCTCACGCCAATCCACCCATTGATACTGCACATGCTCTTCTGGCGCTAAAGTGACAGGCACAGGCGCGGGTAACATTAAACCAAATAAATGCTCAGTATTTTCCATCACGCCAGGTGCGTAACGGTGGCGCCAATGCGGATAGATTTCATACACATTACTGGCATGCCAATCTTGAAAATCAAACTGCAACGCATCTAAACCAGTTTCTTCTTTCACTTCGCGGATGGCAGCTTGATATGGCGTTTCGCCAACCTCGATGCTACCCGTCACCGATTGCCAATAGCCTGACTTATCGGCGCGCTCCATGATCATCACTTGTAAATCTGCGGTATGAATCAAGACTAGTGCTGATACAGGTATTTTATGCATGCAACATCAATATATTTAGTATTTATTTGGTATTTTCTTTGTTGGGGCGTTGACTAAATTTTTAGGTAACTGAAACACAACACTTTCAATTACGCCTTGCAACTCTGTGACTTGTTTTGCGCCAAATTGTTGCAACTGCGCGATTACTTCTTTCACTAAAATTTCGGGTGCCGATGCGCCAGCGGACACGCCAATTTTTTGTTTTCCAATTAACCACTCTGGTTTCAAATAGCTCGCGTTGTCTACCATATAGGCCTCAACGCCTTGATTTTGCGCGACTTCTCTTAACCGATTAGAATTCGAGCTGTTAGGCGAGCCAACTATAATCACTAAATCACAGTCTTTCGCCATGATTTTAACGGCGTCTTGACGGTTCTGCGTTGCGTAGCAAATGTCATCACTCTTAGGCCCTTGAATTAGAGGAAATCTCGCGCGTAAGGCTTGAATCACCTCTGCTGCGTCATCCATTGACAGCGTTGTTTGTGTTACAAAAGCCAGCTGATCTTCATTGTTAACTTTAAGTGATGCCACATCTTCAGGCGTTTCGACCAGATACATGCCTTGCTCGCTAGGGTCACCTTCCACTTGGCCCATCGTACCCTCAACTTCTGGGTGACCTTTATGCCCAATCATGATAATGCCAAGGCCTTCTTTGCGCATTTTAGCAACTTCGATGTGTACTTTCGTGACCAAAGGACAAGTGGCGTCAAAGGCTGTTAATCCGCGCGCGTCAGCTTCGGCACGCACGGCTTTAGACACACCATGTGCACTGAATATCACAGTGCTACCCGCAGGTATTTTATCTAGGTCATCGACGAAAATGGCACCCTTTTCGCGTAATTCATTGACCACAAACTTGTTATGTACCACCTCATTGCGCACGTAGATAGGCGCACCAAATTTTTCTAAGGCTTGTTCCACGATAATAATGGCACGGTCCACACCAGCACAAAATCCACGTGGGTTGGCTAATACAATATCGGGAAGCACTTTATTCGCTTCTAATGGTTGATCGGGTTGGCTCATGCTTGTTCACTCTCATATATGCTCAGTGTGGGGTTGCATCGGTTATAATCACACCACTTAAATACTGGCATGCACGACTGCTATGAAAAACACCGCTACACTACTGATTACTTGCCCTGATGCAAAAGGCATCGTGGCGGCAATTGCTGACTTTTTATATCAGCACAACGCGAATATTTTACACGCAGACCAGCACCAAGATGCAGAAAATAATCTGTTTTTAATGCGTGTTGAATGGGATTTTGCCAATTTCGATGTAGATGAGGCTTCGTTTAGTGCTGCATTATCACCAATTGCTACTCGCTTTAATATGGAGTGGCAGCTTAAATTGTCGCAGCATAAAACACGTGTCGCGATCATGGTATCGCAATATGATCATTGCTTGGCTGATTTGTTGCACCGTCATAAAAGTGGTGAGTTAGCGTGCGAAATCCCGTTAGTGATTAGTAACCATCGCGATACCGAATCATTGGTGAAGTTTTATGGTATTGATTTCCATTACTTACCCGTCACCAAAGAAACCAAGGCTGAGGTCGAGGCGACGCAATTTAAATTGTTTGCGCAATACGACATTGATTTGATTGTGTTGGCGCGCTACATGCAAATCTTGTCTCCCGATTTTGTGGCGCGTTATCCGCAAAAAATCATCAACATTCACCATTCTTTCTTACCAGCTTTTATTGGAGCGCGGCCGTATCATCGCGCGTTTGAGCGTGGGGTTAAACTGATTGGTGCCACTAGCCATTACGTGACAGAAGTGTTGGATGAAGGACCGATTATTGAGCAAGACATCGATCGTATTTCGCATCGCGACCAAGTGGAGGATTTAATTCAAAAAGGGCGTGATTTGGAGCGTGTGGTGTTATCTAAAGCGGTGCGTTGGCATATTGAAAACCGTATTTTGCTGTACGCAAACAAAACGGTGATTTTTGATTAATACTGTTTGATAACATTCAATAATAAAAGCGAGGTCATGACCTCGCTTTTTTTTACTTATGCCAATTATTCCGCTGCAACCATGTCTGGCAAAGCATCGTAAGGCGCATCATCATAAGGCGCAATGTCCGGTAACATTCCACCTGAACTGGCTGTTGTTTGTTGTGACGCACATCCCACCATCAATACAGCCATTAAAGCAAATACTGCAAATAACCCATTACGCATATCATATCTCCCTTGTAGATAAACATTGTGAATGACTTGTTGTTGTATTAAGCGATCAATTGCTTACCGTTAATCTACGCCTATGTGATTATTTGTTCAACCCTAACGAGGTGAAGGGACGATTTCTAAAGCAAATAAATCTTCTATTTTTTCGCGGGCACGTATCACATAGTGTTGGTCACCATCCACCATAATCTCAGCGGCGCGCGCGCGCGTGTTGTAATTGCTGGCCATGCTCATGCCATACGCACCTGCAGATTTCACAGCTAGTAAATCGCCTTCCTGGATATTCAGTAAGCGGTCATGACCAAGAAAATCGCCGCTCTCACATACGGGTCCCACCACTTCATAAGTGTGTGCTTCTCCATCACGAGGCTCTACAGCCACAATCTCATGATAAGCATCGTACAAAGCTGGGCGCATTAAGTCGTTCATGGCGGCATCCACAATGGCAAAGTGCTTTGGCTTATCGGCGTCATCCAAATTGCCCATTTTCAAGTATTCCACTTTGGTCAGCATTACACCCGCATTGCCTACCAGTGCACGTCCTGGTTCAAACATCACCTTGACATTGCGACCTACCAATTTTTGCATGATCGCTTTGGCATATTCGGCAAACGCTGGAGGCGTCTCATCGGCATAGGTAATGCCAATACCACCACCCACATCAATATGCGCAATAGAGATGCCTTTTGTTTCTAAGTGATCGACCAAGCTCAATACGCGGTCAAGAGCATCCAAAAAGGGCGATAACTCAGTAATCTGTGAGCCAATATGGCAGTCCACACCATGCACAGCAATATTCGGCATAGCGGCTGCTTGCTCGTATAGTTGCGCTGCGCTCTCAAACGCCACTCCAAATTTATTATTTTTAAGCCCGGTTGAAATATAGGGGTGCGTTTTTGCATCCACATTCGGGTTCACCCGTAATGATATCGGTGCAATTTTGCCCATCTCAGCGGCCACGCTATTTAAACGGTGCAACTCATTTTCGGATTCAACGTTAAAGCACAAAATGCCAGCGTTTAGCGCTGCCCGCATTTCTTCGTGACTCTTACCCACACCAGAAAATACTATTTTTTGTGGATTACCCCCAGCTGCCAGGACGCGCGCCAACTCTCCGCCAGACACAATATCGAAACCAGCGCCCAATGAAGCAAACAAATTAAGGATTGCCAGACTGGGATTGGCTTTTACCGCAAAACAAATCAAATGGTTTGTGCCCAACAAGCCTAGTTGAAATTGTTGAAATGCATCGATTAATGCAGCTTTAGAATAGACATAACAAGGTGTGTGGTAAGTGTCAGCAATGGTGCTGAGAGGCACGTTTTCGGCAAATAAAGCGCCATTTTTTAAGGTAAATGCGTTCACGTCAGTAGTTTTCAATCAATTAATTAATTATTTTGTATGGGTGCTGCAGGCGCTTGCTGCGGCGTATCTTGCTGCGGTGTATCTTGCGGATATTGTTGCTCAGGAATATACAAAGGCCCTTTGGTGCCGCATGCAGAAAGCAGCATCAATAACAGGGGCAAACTGGCTAATTTGACATAAACATTACGCATAGTTTTCGCTTGGATCAACTTAAGAACAGGTTTGAATTTTATCATTAATGTTTAAAAACGGTGGGCAATATCAAAAACAGAACCGTTTATTCCCGTTTATTTGCCGATTATCGGATGCTGATAGACATAGTCGTTAAGATTTTGGCAAGATAGGTTTGTGTCATTGGGGAGAAAAAGAATGGTAACAATCTCAGTTTCAAAAGATGCCTCTTATACAGCTCATGCAGATGTGCAATTTGGGGCTAAACAAAAGGGATTCACTTTAATCGAGCTGATGGTGACATTTGCCATCATCGCAATTCTTGCAACCATTGGCATACCAGCATATTCCGATTATGTAAAACAAGGAAAAGTAGCAGAGGCGACCTCTACGCTTGCAGACCTAAGAATTAGAACTGAGCAATATTTTCAAGATACTCGTACTTATGTAAATGCGCCATGTCAACCTGCTCCGGGCACTACAGAGCACTTCGATTATGTATGCGTTGCAGATGCCACAACTTACACCATTACCGCGACTGGTAAAACGAACCATGACCTAGATGGCTTCGAATTCACCATCGATCAAAACAACATAAAAACTTCTAAATACCAAGGTGTTAGCGGCACTAATTGCTGGATTACCAAAAAAGGTGGGTCATGCTAACCAAATGTTCCTATCCTAAAAGCCGTGGATTTACCATGGTAGAGCTAGCTATCGTGATGGGTGTGATCGCAATCGTCAGTGCTATCGCATTTCCAAGCTTTATGGGCATGATAGGTAACGCACAAATTAGAAGCGTAGGAGAGTCATTTAGAAATGGATTGCAATTAGCGCGAGCCGAAGCTGTGACACGCAACCAACAAGTCAGATTTAAGCTCAATGCCGACAACTCATGGGAAGTAGGCTGTGTCACGGTGGTAGGGGATATTGATGGAGATGGTGTAGAAAACTGCCCAGCAATCATCACTCAAAAATCTGGTAAAGAAGGTTCAAGTTCTAGCATCGTTGTAACTCGTGAAGGCAGCGATAACGTCATATTCAACAGTTTTGGCACGCAAGCATCTGTGGCAGGTCAGTTGCGAGAGTTGAATATTGATAATCCTAGTATGAGTGCTTCAATCGTCAGAAAAATCCAGGTGTTTCTGCCTGCTGGCGGTGGTACGGTCAGAATGTGTGAGCCGGCTATTACCGAGCCGACAGATCCGAGAAAGTGTTAGGAGAGTGCAATGAAAAAGTACGTATCTCAAAACAAACAGTCTGGGTCAGTGTTGCTCGAAGCCCTGATATCCGTATTGATTTTCTCCATGGGTATTTTAGCTTTAGTTGGTTTGCAAGGCGCCATGGTCAAGAATAGTTCAGATGCAAAATATCGCTCTGATGCCAGCTTTATTGCGCAAGAGCGCTTGGGACGTATGTGGACTGACCCAACCAATGTTGCGGATTATGTAGAGAATGAAACGCCAGTTGCACTTCTCCCTAACGGTAAACGCACTGTTACTGTTGGCCCGAGAAGATTCGCCACAGTGACTGTGACTTGGGAAGCGCCAGGGATGGATCCGCATCAGTACGTGACTTCTGCTTATATCAGTGCAGCAAATTAATAAAGATTAAATGCGATGAAACATACACAACGTGGGTTTAGTTTAATTGAGTTGATGCTTGGGTTAGTGATCGGCTTGATAGCTACATTGGTCATTACCAATGTTTTTAGCAAATTTGAGCAACAAAAACGAACCACCACCGGAGGTGCAGATGCCCAAACCAATGGCTCAATTGCGCTGTATACCATGCGCCGTGAAATTGAAAATGCTGGCTATGGATTACCTGTATTCAATCAAGATATTACGCCTCTCCGATGCCCTATAAATGTCACTTTTGACCATGATAATTTAGGTGCTACGCCAGAGATTGGTTTATCACCAGTGGTAATAACTGATGGTGGTGCAAATAGCGATAGCGTGATTGTGCACTATGGTTCAACCATGAAAAGTGGTGCCAGCGTTGACATTCAATCTGTGCCTGACCCGACGCCCACGTTGCAAGTATCGACTGCGCTTGGCTGTACCAAAAACGATACAGCGTTGGTTATTCAAGAAATTTCAGCCACGACTTTAAGATGTGCAATGGGAAGGGTCTCTGAAGTTGCTATTGCACCGACGCAAAGAATCAAACTTGCCAACATCTC
>NCGC01000231.1 GCA_002281475.1 Methylophilales bacterium 28-44-11 | reverse complement strand
GCAAATTGACACCAGCAATTTTGTCAATGAGTGGGTAGACGCCACTGGCATTTGGAGTGAAGGTGCAATGACGGTTGCGAATCGTAATCGTATTAAAGCTATAAGGGTAGCGGTGATTGCTCGTAACGCACTTCAGGAACGTGTTGCAGTGAGTCAAAATTGCGATGGTGGAGTTGCTGGACTTGCACGTGTATGTATATGGAACGACACCACCAACGTGAACTTAACGGCAAACAATAATTGGCAAAATTATCGTTATAAAGTATATGAAACGGTTGTGCCCCTAAGAAACGTTTTATGGAACCGGATTGCGTTTTGTGGAGGTGCGCCATGCTAATACTACGTAACAAACATACACAACAAGGGTTAGTGTTGTTTGTCGCCTTAATGGCATTAGTGGTCATGTCTCTTGCCAGTGTGGCACTGATTCGCTCTGTTGATACCAGTAGCCAAATTACTGGGAACCTAGCTTTTAAGCAAAGTACATCTATTACCTCTAGTTACGGTTTAGAGGCGATGGCCGATACCATTGGTAGTCAGCTCAGAATATATGCAACCACTAACGACCCAAGCAATGGTTACTACGCGGTGTGTACTACTTTTGATACTGGTGCTACAGGTCAATGTAACGGAGAAAATTTAGTTGCAGAGGCCACATGGACTGATGCAAATAGCAAGTTGGCGGCAGGTGCCGGCATTGCGGATGGTAAAGACCCTTATGGCAATACCATTCGCTATATTGTAGAACGCATGTGTAATCAAGCTGGCAACATTAATATCGATAGATGTTTGATGGCATCTAGCCCTACCGATACTTCTTCAAAAAATGTGGTGGGTATTGGTACACCAATACTTGAACCGATTAGCGAGCCACTGCCACTTTACCGCGTGACAGTACGCATTTCTGGCCCTAAAAATACCATTACTTATGTACAAGCATTTGTCTCTTAACGAGGTGTAAATATGAACTTTTCAATCAAACAAAACGTACTTGTTCCGCTGTGTGTGTTATTAGGCATGG
>NCGC01000230.1 GCA_002281475.1 Methylophilales bacterium 28-44-11 | reverse complement strand
AAACACTTTAACATTTAATGCTAAAAATGGGTAATTAAGATACATATTTCAAGTTAATCTTTTAAGGGCTGCAATCAATGCTAATTAGACAAGAATCTGTAGATGCCAAAGGCGCACTCAAGGATCTACCTACAGCATCACCACTTCCAACCGCAAATTTAGTTTTGGTATTCTCATCGGTGAAGCGTTTCTCAGAAGGTAAACTTCAAACTTTTTTAAAAGCCAGATACCCAACCGCACAAATTGTAGGTTGCACCACTTCCGGTGAAATTAATGTCACAGGTGTGTATGACGATAGCATTCAAATTACCGCCATCATGTGGGAAAAAGTTGTACAACGTGTCGCGCAAACCAAAATGTCTGGCATGCAAAACTCCTTTGAGACTGCCGCATTATTAGCAAAACAACTGAAGGCCGACACCCTTAAAGCATTGGTCGTGATTTCTGATGGCTTGAATGTTAACGGATCTGAGTTACTAAAAGGCTTTCAAAGTGTATTAGGTGAAATACCAATTATTGGCGGTTTAGCGGGGGATGGTGGTGCATTTGTTAAAACCTTGCAATTGTTTAATGAAACCGTATCTGATGGCATGATTATCGCGGTGGGTTTATATGGTGACTCATTGATTGTATCAAGCGGAGCGTTGGGTGGTTGGAAACCTTACGGTCCACCACGCAAGATTACTAAATCCGAAAAGAATATTGTGTATGAAATGGATGGTAAACCGGCGTTGCCGCTATATCGTATGTATATTGGTGAAGCCTTTTCAAAAGGGTTGCCCGGCACTGGTCTTAAATTTCCTTTGGCGATTATCGAAGAAGGTAAACGTGATGTGGAAAAGATACGCACTTTACTTGCAGTGAATGCTGAAGAGAATAGCCTGACATTTGCTGGAAACGTGGAAGAAGGCGAGACAGTACGTTTATGTCAAACCAACCATGACCGATTAGTAGAAGGCGCTGGTGGTGCAGCAGAACTGGTGATGGATGGCTTAGGCGAGAATAAAACCAATCAGACAGGTTTGGCGCTG
>NCGC01000229.1 GCA_002281475.1 Methylophilales bacterium 28-44-11 | reverse complement strand
GCTGTCGCCTTTTTCCGTATTAAAAAAGCCGATATTCGCAATGTGTATACCTTGTTGAATGTGGTGGATTTAAATTGCAGCTTATACCGCATTACCAATCAAACTGCTTGCGCAGAAGACCATGGCGACTTGATGAATATCGTGGCTGAATTTAATACTGATTATTTCCGTGAACTGTATGGTGATGTCAGTGATGATACGTTCATCATTCAAAAACTTTTAGCTGAGCTGGCACAGATGCAATTAATAGCAGTAGATACCGTCCCTGTGATTGCTGCCATTAAACGTATCCCCGGTGGTTTTTTAGTACCGGATGCCGCTGCACGTGATGCATGGGAGCAAGATCAGCGCACGATCATTCAGCATTATCCAGACATTGCATTGCTGGCCATGTCGAGTGGTTTCTTTGCGACATCACTCAATGATCAGGTGGTGCAAGGCCTTCATTATGCAGCGACCAAAGCGCATATTTTACCTGTCGATTTTATTGATAACACTTTAGTGGTACATGCTTGATTGAAGCGTTAAACGAAGTCATTTGATGATGTAGGCACTGCGAACGTGCTTACTCAACTTAAAAGCAAAATCTAGTGGCAAAAACCAGCTCTCTTTACCAAAAAGTTTGCGTAAGGCCTATGGCATCATAAACATGACCCAAAGCCTATAGCTAAGGCTAAAACGTAAAACGATAGAAGATGAGATGGAGTACCTATGCCACTAGAAGATTGCAGAATGATTGAGTTGCCTAAAATCCATGACCCACATGGAAACTTGACCTTTGTCGAAAACAGCTCGCAAATTCCGTTTGAAATGCAGCGTGTGTATTACGTGTACGATGTGCCAGGTGGCGCAGAACGTGGCGGACATGCGCACAAAGGCTTGCACCAGTTTATTGTGGCCATGTCCGGTAGTTTTGACATCACATTGGATGACGGCAAAAACAAACGCAAGTTTCACTTAGCGCGCTCTTATTACGGCTTATATGTATGCCCCAAAACAAACGCAAGTTTCACTTAGCGCGCTCTTATTACGGCTTATATGTATGCCCCATGATTTGGCGCGAAATCGATAATTTCTCTTCAGGCTCTGTGCTGATGTGCTTGGCCTCCAACAAATACTCAGAGGAAGATTACTATCGCAAGTATGATGACTTTATGCGTGCGCGTTGGGCTGCTGCTTAGTAGTCGAACTTGTCAGAAACTTAAACCGTTGTGATTCCATTTTTAGATTTAAAAGCCGCATACCAAGCGCTGGCCAATGAGCTGGATGCAGCTGTTTTACGCGCCAGCCGGTCGGGTTGGTATATCGGCGGGCCTGAAGTTGAAGCATTTGAAACCGCATTTGCGCACTATACCCAAGCAAAACATTGCGTGGGGGTGGGTACTGGTTTAGACGCGTTGACATTGGCTTTGCGCGCTTTAGACATTGGGGTGGGCGATGAAGTGATCGTGCCTTCGCACACCTTTATCGCGACTTGGTTAGCCGTGAGTGCAGTCGGTGCAACTCCTGTCCCTGTCGAGCCTACATTAGGCAATTATTTGATTACCGCCCAAGACATTGCACCATTTATCACACCTCGCACCAAAGCCATTATGCCTGTGCAC
>NCGC01000228.1 GCA_002281475.1 Methylophilales bacterium 28-44-11 | reverse complement strand
GTGACCACGTAATCAATCGATGGCTCAAATGAAGCAGGCGTTTGTCCACCGGTAATTTCGTTACGCAATTCATCCAGAGTAAAACCGACCGCAAGTTTAGCTGCAACTTTAGCAATGGGGAAACCGGTAGCTTTTGAAGCCAACGCAGAAGAACGCGAAACGCGGGGATTCATTTCAATCACAATCATGCGGCCATCTTCTGGGTTAATCGCAAACTGTACGTTGGACCCACCGGTGTCCACGCCAATTTCACGCAATACTGCCAAGGAGGCATTACGCATGATTTGATATTCTTTATCTGTGAGCGTTTGTGCAGGCGCCACAGTAATCGAATCACCTGTATGCACGCCCATTGGGTCTAAATTTTCAATCGAGCAAATGATAATGCAGTTATCCGCTTTATCGCGCACCACTTCCATTTCATACTCTTTCCAACCGAGCATAGATTCTTCAATCAATAACTCTTTGGTTGGGGAGGCATCTAATCCACGTTCGCAAATGGCCATAAACTCTTCGCGGTTGTAAGCGATACCACCACCACTGCCACCCATGGTAAAGGATGGACGAATAATGGCTGGATAGCCAATGTTTGCTTGCACTTGTAACGCTTCTTCTAAGCTATGTGCAATTGCAGACTTAGCCGATCCCAAGCCAATTTTAGTCATGGCTTCTTTAAATTTTTGACGGTCTTCTGCTTTATCAATCGCCTCTTTAGATGCGCCAATCAACTCCACATTGTATTTTTTTAATATGCCGTGCTTGTCTAAATCCAATGCGCAATTCAATGCAGTTTGCCCGCCCATGGTGGGTAATAAAGCATCTGGCTTTTCTTTAGCAATGATTTTTTCTACTACCTGCCAAGTAATCGGCTCGATGTAGGTCGCATCTGCCATTTCTGGGTCTGTCATGATGGTCGCTGGATTTGAGTTTACCAAGATCACACGGTAACCTTCTTCACGCAACGCCTTACAAGCTTGCGCACCAGAATAGTCAAACTCACACGCTTGACCGATGACAATCGGACCAGCGCCGATGATCAAACA
>NCGC01000070.1 GCA_002281475.1 Methylophilales bacterium 28-44-11 | reverse complement strand
TGCATGCCAGCACACGCATCAGCCACCAATAATTGATATTGGCCAATTTGCAGCACCACGCCAGAACGCGCAATGGGATAATCAAACCAAAATAATATGTTTTCAGTCACGTATGACACGGCCATTTTCATTGGCATGGTGATACTGGCCAATGGCAACGGCAACATAAAAATAATAAAAAACAAAGGAAACCACATGGCTTTCAGGGCTTTGCGTCCACAACTCAAAAGCAGTACACCCATCAGCACAGGAATTTGCGACCCCATGTCTAACATAAGAATATCTTGTGAGCGACCCAGCACATAACACGCCAAACCAAACATCAGTAATATCCAGCCGAGCATCACATCTTGTTGATTCGATTGCCCAAGGACGAGATGTTCGCGTTTTTGCCAAGCTAAGAACACAATCACCATCAACACGATAGGACCATGCGCTTGGTCTACTTCACGCCATAGGGTTTGACTGATGGCGTAGTAACTTGGCAAATATAAGGCTGCCAACCCAATCACAAACGGTAACCAACTTATCCAATCAGTATTGCGTTGAGATGGCGAGGGATTAAAAGCAACCACAGACAATTAAAGCTCCTGAATGACGCTACCAATAATCTGCGCGCCCGTCATGTTGAGTTGTTCTTGTAACAAGTGCAAATCACGAGCAGTTGTCACATCTTGACGTGTCACCACAATGGCTGCTTTTGCTTTTGCCACCACTGGCAGATAATCCGCACCCAAACTGAGTGGTACGCATTCAATCAAAATCACATCGTATAACGCAGATAGCTCATCCATTAAGTCTGAAAAGCTACCATTACTCAGTAATTCTTGTGGATTGGGCACTTGTGTACCCGCTGAAAGAATCGACAGATTTGGCAGTGACGCATGACGAGATAGTTGGTAACTACCTTGGCGATTAGCCAAAATATTGGACAGGCCTACCCTGCTTTCAACATCAAACAATTCATGATGCATAGGTGCGCGTAAATTGGCATCTACTAAAAGTGTTTTTTTGTTGAGTTGCGAAAATACAATCGCCAAATTAGCCGTGACTAGGTGGGCCGCATCGTCCACTTGTGTAGAGGTAATCGCCAATGTTTTGTGGCCTAGATCAAACCAACGCATCATCAACTGCCCGCGTAAGCTACGTAAACGTTCTACTTCTTCACTAAATGGGGTGTGTGCAGCAATCAGCGCTTTGTTGATTTGGCTAGGATCATGCGAGTAGGCATAAGCATATTGCTCGGACAATACCTTTTTAATGTCACTCTCTTTAATCAAACCCAAACGCTTTGCTGCTTCACCAAACAAAATGTTTTCGCTACTTTGTAGCGCAAGAATACGCTCCACATCTTGTGGCTGAAGTTTGGCGTGCGCAATTAAGGCCTCACCTATGCGTGAGGAATCTAAATGGCTTAACTTCTCTTCTGGTGTCGCATGCGTCATGGTTGTATTCATATCGTTAATGTCATTTTTCTTTTCATCGATTACCCAGTCGTCTCGTAATTTAGAAATCAAGAGATAAAACGCTTATTTAAATTGCAGACCAAGCGATTTTTTGGGTGATCGTACTTTGGTTTTTTTAAATAACTGCTTTAGCCATTCAGTGAAAGTAGGTTTTTGTTTTACCAATGCTGCCAATACTGGCAACGCCATTAATTGTGATAAGTCATCAGCAGAACGCACGCGTCGATCTAACATTTCTATGGCGATAGCACAGCCCACTGCCAATAAAGCGCCCAAAAAGATGGACAACACGATATTGATCAATATTTTTGGACTTGAATGTTTCAGCGGCGGTGTGGCTGGATTCAACACGGAAATTTCGGTTTGGCCCGATTGGCTCTCTAAACTAGTTTGACCAAACCTTAACAATGCACTGTCATAGATACGCTGCGCACTGTCAACCTCACGCAGCATTACGGCCATTTCGTCTTGCTCGCCTTTTAATTTCAACACACGCTGTTTCTGTGCTTCAAGTGCTGCTTTAATGTCACCTTCACGCATTTGTGAGACTTGTGCAGATTGCCCCACGCTACTACTGGCTTTTGCGATTTCGATTTGAATAGATTGACGTAGATTATTCACATCTTGTTGTGCTGCTTGGTACTGAGGATGATTTACACCTAAACGTTGCGAAGCTTCAGACAGTTTTGCTTCGGCTTGCACCAGTTGCGATTTCAACCCTTGAATCAAACCATTTGCAAGAATTTCGGGTGATTCTGATGCACTACCACGTTTTAACTGAGTGCGACGAGAGTTGCTATCATAAGTCTGCGCCTGTGCCACCACCAACTGGCTAGAGAGCTCATCTAAACGCGCCATCTCAACGTCTAAGCGCCCTTCACTTGTAGTAATACCATGTTCTTGTTGATAAGCAGAAAGCTTGGCCTGTGCTTTTTCTACATCGGTTCTAAGTGCTTTAATCTGGTTATCAAAGAAAATAGACGCTTGCTTGGCTGGGTTGGTTTTAAGTTCTAGACTGGTTTGGATATAAGCTTCTGCAAACGTGTTGGCCAATGCTGCGGCAAAGCCAGGGTCTGGCCCGCGGTAACTAATCTCGATCACACTACTCTCACGTGAAGGTTTAACCTCTAAACCTTGCAGAAACTGGTCTGCATAGTAGTCTTTAATGTCGCCTTCGCCATTGGTGGCTTCTTGAAACTTTGCGCGTGCGGTTGGGTTTTGTGCGATTTGTAACTTTTCGACTACCTTTAATGCGACATTTCGGCTCGCGATAATGTCGAACTGCGTCGCCATATAACCTGGCATCAAAGCAGCAGGTAACATCTGGCCAGTCACAGGGTCTGCCCCTTTGGCATTAATGACGACCGTAGCACTTGAGGTATATGTTTTGGGCAATAAAAAACTAAGCAGCGTAGTGACCAACACCGTCAGAAAAAACACCCAAAGTGCAATCAAACGTCTGGCAGCTAAAATCGCTAAAATTTGTGATAAACGCATAAAGTGATGACCTAATAATAATTGGAGTTAAAACAAGCTCTCACCAACAAACACAATGTCATTGGCCTGCAACACGTCGCCCGCTTTGGCATCTAGCGTTTTAAGCTCACCCTTGATATTGCGTTTAATTTTAATTCCACGTTCTGTACCACGAATAGACAAGCCACCGCCAGTGGATAAAGCCTGTGCAACATTCATGTTGCGTTCTAATCTAAACGCACCTGGTCGTTGCACTTCGCCATAGATATAAAACACAGGCACTCGCGGCACGTAAATTGAATCACCGTTAGATAACTCAAAGTTGTTTGCCAGCTCACCTGCGCGGTATAGCTGATCAACATCTAACTCGATTTTTTCTAACTGACCATTGCGCTTGGTCATGACAATGATGCTATCTGCCCCATTACTTGCCACGCCACCTGCTTGCGATAAGAAATCAAGTACTGTACGCACACCACTGGTCACAGAGTATTTTCCTGGACGATTCACCTGTCCTAACACAGATACTTCACGCGCATTGACGTAAACAATGTCATCGCCAAGTACTTGTGGGTTATGCGTAGCATCGGCTTTGGCGATCAAATCGCGTAGGTCATAATCTTTTTTAGTGGTTTTGCCTGCTTGTGTTCTAATCAAAGTAACGATGTCTGAACCATTAGGTGTAGCACCACCGGCCATTGCTAACACGTCTGATAATTTACTCGGGCGATCTAATGCCACTTTGCCCGGTTTATATACATCACCTAGCACCGATACAAACTGGCTTTGGTACTGCAACACAACCAAATTGACTTGCGCCTTTTTAACATAGCCACCTTTTTCTAATAGCTCAGCCAATTTACTTTCAGAAAGTTTAGGGCTTAAACCGCCGATGGTGACCTCACCCAACAGTGGGAAAGTGATAGTACCCGCAGCGGATATGCGCGCTTCTGTCAGCAAGTCTGCACTGCCATACACACTGATACGCACAAAATCCCCTGCACCTAATACATAGTCACGGTTACTGACTTCGGTGGTTTTGCTATTGGCAGTATCTGCCCAAGCCACGTTCGCCATCAAGCTCATCAATACAAGCGATATCAATCCGATCATATGACGGCTAAATAAGCGATTTAACATGGGGGAATGCATAGTCATCAATCGTTCCATTTATAACCCTGACAAACCTTTATCGATAGAAGAAGGTGCTTTTTTCGTAGATTCTTCCACGGTTGCATCTTTATTAGATTCTTCAGTGCTAGGCGCGGTATTGCTTGAAGCAGCTTCTGTTGTTGTTTTGTCATTAGGTTGTGTTGTCGCCAAATCACGCATCTCGGCAAATGCACCCACATACTCAATTTTCGCTTTGTCTTTTAGCGCTTTCATTTCGTCTTTGATGACATTGGTTTTATTCAAATTTAAATAGTATTGTTCAATCACTGGCGTCGCTTTTTCACGGGTAATGGGTTGACTTTGTGAAGCTGCCAAATGCACCACATTCAATGCGCGGTCAGATTTAATTAAAAACAATTCACCATCGTTTAGTGGCTGCAATACTTTCAATAAATTGCCTGGTAATTGTTCAGCAGCGCGCACATTGCTATTCGCAGTAAATTGAAACTGACGTTCTTTAAGCCATGCTGCCACTTCATTAATATTTTTGATGTCTTTTACACCAGTTTCAATCTCAGCAAATTTATCTGGCGTGGCTTGCACCACCAACTCTTGAAGACGAAACACTCTGCGTTTTTCAAATAACTCAGGATGTTCATTATAAAAAGTGTCAATTTCCGCCGTGGTTGGTTTTTTTGCTTTGGTAGAGATTTTTTCTAAATAGGCTTGTGCCAATATCTCACTTTTAGAAGCCTCTAGAATTTGCAACACACGTGGATCTCGGTCTAGCTTTTCTTCTATGGCTTGTTGCTTAAGTAATTGTTGATCCACCAGTTTGGTCACGATTTGCTGTGAGATCGCTTTGCTTTGCGCTTGATCGACTTTACCTGCTCTACCAAGCTGTAAATTCACTTGATGAATAGAGATTTCATCACCATTAACCTTGGCGACTACTTGGGTATCCGACTTGGTGAATTCCCCCGCTTTGTCACCGCAAGCAACAACTGAAACGGTCATTAATAAGATAGAAACTACTGAAAGGCTCTTTAACATCATTTTTTCTCGTGTGATTACTTCGCCATAACACTATAAGAAAGAAATATGACTGTTCTGTGTCAAAATTAAGTAATATTTATGATTATGTAAAATAAGTTACTTTAAATTAATACTATAAATTACTGATTTAAATCATATTATTTAATTATCACTTCTAAAATCATTGACATAATCTTGCATATTCTTAAACGCTGTCATATGGCAAAATTAAGAAACAGGGCTAGTTTTTTTGGCTTAGATGGTTACGGATTAGCTAAAAATTATATTGCCCAATGAAGTTGACGGACTGAAACTGATAACCGAAGTTACGGATACTCGATTCTCGTTCCTCATCTACGAAACGTAGTTGTAAGGAAGCATGTTCCGTAGGTAAATAAGCGACATTGATACCAAAGCGCTTGGTGTCATCTTCACGTTCAATTGGCAAACTAAACACTGAACTGCCCCCTAGAAATTCGCGCTTACCAATGCTGTAACTCGTACTCACACTCAACTTGCTCGTCGCATTCCAATTAGCGTTGGCGCCAGCGCCCTTAAATAACACATAAGTAGAAAGTAAATCATCGACAGAAGTAAGCTCACGATAGGCAGTGAACCCTATGCTGGTTTTGCCAGATAATGCGTAATCAAAATTCCAGCGTTGGTTAATTCCGTTAAAGTTATCTTGAAGTGCGTCTTCTCGAATAAAACGAATGGTTGATATTTGCCCACTTAGACGAGATTTAAGGGTTGGTGTCCAAGTCAAATTAAGGCCAACTTGATTTTGCTCGTTTTTACGCCCAAAGATAAGCGCTGTGTTGCCAGTGCGATTGACATAATCTGAAGTTAAATTTCGATAGAATAATCCCACTTGCGTACCAGAAAGGCTTTGATAGCGCGTACCCATCTCATAGCTAGTATCCTCACGGTCTAATGGCTGAAAAACCAACTCCTCATTTTCAAAGTCACTATTTTCTGTCAATCCATACACTGTCAAACTAGAAAGAACGCGCCAATTGATACTGGCGCGCTGGCTTTTAAAGGTGCGTAAGTTACGCACGATAATATCATTGTCGCTAAAACCAGCAATCGATTGGGAGTGATTCGTACTTAACTCACCAAATACATCATCCCCAATGCGCCAATCCCAGGCAATTCCATAGGATTTGCCAGTATTATCTAAAAAGTCATTACGATTGTATTTGTTGTCATTCAGCGACGCAGTCATACGCACCATTTGACGGCTTAATCTTAAATTGAGCCTTGCCCCAGCATCAAGCGTATTCACTCTGTCAGATTGACTAGAAAAACCTGCCGCATCGGCTTCTGCTTTAGAAGCAAATCGGAAGAGATTGTCGTCAAACATTACACCCGCCCGCACGTAGGGCTCGAAATCAACAATGCCCTCCGCCTGCAACTGAGTCGACAAAAGGCTTAGCAAGCACATGCCAACACTTAACTGCTGTTTTAAAATCACCAATAACTCCAGTGATTTGTCCCCAGCACGTACAAGCCTAACATTGCATTAGTCACAGCATGGGCCGCAATTGGCACCCATAAATTTCGGTAGGTTTTATAGAGTTCACCATACACTAGCCCAGCTATTAAGCCCGCCAGCCATAAATGATGCTCTAGTGCAAATAAGCAAGCGCTGCCCAGGTAAGCATAGCCTGATACACGTTCTGGTGAAACCAATAAAAAGTCAGATTTATCAAACCAACGCATCACATACGAGCGCCAAAAAAGCTCCTCCATTAGGGGCACAACCATCGCAGCACCCATTAAGCGCACAGACGCCCACCATAGGCCCGCCAACTGGCTTTCACCTCCGTAGGGATTAAATCCTAACGTATCTCCCCCTCCTAACCATTCCGGATAAGGGAAAATCCAGATCATAAAGACGATGCCACCAGCAACAGCGGCGTACAAAAAATCAGACACAACGGGTTTGGTGTTGAGCTCAATATAATCTCGCCAAAAATAAGCCAGTAGTGCAATCACTGCACTGATGCGAATTACATAAGAGAATTTGGGATTGATTTGCACTAACTCGAGCAGGCTGACCAAGGTACCGTCTAGTGCCAAGAGCACGATATACGCGGCAAATGGCAATAATCGAGAGAAGACGGTGCGCTGATAATTCATGTTTTACTCACTTGTAGAACACGTAGTGTACGCACCGATTGTGACGGTTTTATTGCTGAAAAACGACTAATGACTAGTGATAGGACTATGCAAGTTTAATAGGGCTTGGATGGTCTCACAAAACGCGCTTCATCGAGCTTATCCTGCTGATTTTGCAATATATTTTCCAACTCAACACGTTTTAATTGAAAGAATTTCTCTTTACGCATCACCGCTTCATAACGACTTGGGTCATCGTAAATCTGTATCAAATCTTTGCCATAGGCATAGAGCTTGCCATTTTTCTCTTCACACGTATTCAGATTTTTTGTGGTATCTGCCAAATTGGAAGAAAGTGTTTTACGTTGCCCATCATTAAAATCCAAATCAGCCAAGGCTTTTTGGTGTTGGATTTTTAAATCAGCCAAACTGGTTTGTGTAGATGCCAAAATGGCTTTGGTTTCTGTCAATTGCGTATCTAATGCGGCTTTTTCATTTTGCGTTTTCGCCAATGTTGCCGACAAGCTACGCGCTTTAGCCTCTGTAGCACTGAGCTTTTCTTCTACCAAGGCTTTGGCTTCGGTTTCTGCTTTAATTTGGTCTTCCAATGTTTTTTTCTCAGTCGCAAATTGCGCTTGCATAGCATCCATGTCTTGCTTCATTTTTTGCATCATCAAGGCTGCTTTACGCGCTGCTTTGTCTTTTTTCTCCGCAGAAAAACTAGGCTCAGAAAACATCAGGCCTATCAAAAATGGGATTACAAATAGTGCGATTATTTTTGGGTAAAATTTCATGCGATGACTCCTTCTATCAGTTACTTTAGAACTTAGCATTCACATCAACTAAAAATACATCCACTGAGAACGGAAAGCCACTGACCGTATCCGCGCTTAAGTAACGTGCACCTACCCAAGCATTTTTATCAAAGGCATAGTTACCTATCAACGCCCAGCCTTTGGTATCAGTGCCGCCCAACCTAAAGTTAGAATCGTTAAAGCCATCCAAAACAGAATCAGACTCAATGCGTTTATAAGCCAAAGACACTTGCCAATCATGCTTATTGATGACTTCATGACGTGTACCCAAAAACGGACTAGTACCTACGTCTAGTTTCACTTGATATGCATCGGTTTCTTCATCATAAATTTCACCTGTTCTTTGGAAGATTTCATTCTTATCAAAACCTATATTTTTAACATAATCACCTGTCAACGTGACATGTACAGGATCAAAATTCAAGAAGTCGATTTGGCCAATGATATTGATTTGCTCAAACTGGGAGGCTAATGCAATAGGATTAGCTAATCCTGAATTTCCCCCATTGAGTTGGTCGATATTAAATGTGCTATTCCCACGTTGCCTAAACGCTGGGATGGTCGCGTTAAAATCATTTAAAAAATTAGAATTTGATTGCCCTTCGACATTGGTGCCTGCCATTTAAATCCAGATTGCAATGAATAGAGCCATTTGTCTTTCGCTTGGTTTGTATTTGATGATTCAATTTCTTCAATGGGAAAAGCGCCCACAGTAGTGAACGATGTCAGGTTGTCAGTAAGTTTGGGTGAAAACGTTGCCGCAACACCATCGAAGGCTAAGTCTGGGTCAAATAAAATATCTGTGGATAAAAACGGATTGGCAAAACGGCCACCCTCCACCATCAACCAAGGCGTAGGCGTTGCCTTTAAAAACGCACGGTCTAAACCAAATACATACTTACCCTGCGCGATGCCTTCAGTTTGGTTAGGTGTTAACGGTGTAGTTTGCAAGCCTGTTACAAATTGCAATCCACCGACTAACCAATCATTGACTTTTACGTCAGCACCGAGTCTCGCCCTTACCCGTAGACGTTTTCTGTCTTCAGTAGAGTTGTTTAAATTCATCTCTTGAAGTGGATCTGCCAATAAACCATCCGGTAGCTCATTGTCATCACCAAAGCTATCTTCCTGCGCACGTAAGCGAATATCCCCATAAAACTCAATGCGGTCCAACCAAGCAGGCATCTCTAAGCGCTCACCCGCTTTATAATTAAGCTTAGCCATTACTTGCTGTTCAATCTCGGCGCGCATTTCTTTTTTCACATGTTCAGGCACATATTGCACACGTACTGATTTATCTTCTTGCGCTAAGGCTGTCGTTGTTTCACCTTCACCAGCTGGTTTTGCGGCAATTGCGTCCAATGCCTGCTGTTGTTTCGCTTGACGAGCCGCGTCTTCAGTAGCTTTCTTGACAATGGCATCGGCTTTATCTTTCGGCAATACACCTTCTTTGACCAATAAATCAATCAAGTTAGTCGTCGTGGCCTTTAGTTGCTCAAGTGATTCGCGTTCATCTGCATGTGCTACGCCCATACCAGTGTGCAAGCTCAACATGGCTGCTATAGCGACCGATAATTTTTTCATTGGCAAATGTTTTGTCATGTTATGTTCTCTCATCTTCCTCTTTGACACAGGTTGTCCCTGCGCTTTTATACTAATCATTACCCTAGTTTTCGCGCACTGATGCGCAGCTTAATAGGTTGCGGCATGCCCTCTGGTGGCGCTTCACGCATGTGCGGCATGTTATTCAGCGCGGCTTTCACCGCTGCTTCTACTTCGTCTTTAGCATCCGACTGAATTAATTCCACTCTTTCCACATCACCATTGGGTTTAAGCCATACACTCACTACTAATTTGTATTGGCCTTGCGTGATATTTTTGTCTTGCTCTAATGCATTTTCAATTTGGCTTTTCACCAATCCGGCATACCAATTAAATTTCGCGCCTCCATCAGAGCCAATGGTTTTAACATCACCACCTTTATAATCATTGGTCACCGGACCAGACGCAAATGGGCTTGGGCCATCGCCTGCCGCACCTTCCATTTTTAGGTTTTCTGCTGGCGGTGTCTCTGCAGGTTTAGGCATTTCCTTAGGGACTTCTTTTGGTGCTTCCTTAGGCTGTTCTTTTGGTGGCTCTTTTGGTGGTGGTGGCGGAGGCGGCGGAGGTGTATCAGGCAGCAACTTAATTTTGGTCATCTGCTTTTTCTGTGGCGCTCCGCCCGATGTTAATTGACTAATGCCATAACCTATCGCTGCAAGTACCGACAAACCTACCAGTATCAGTACAATACGTTTTAACCAAACTTTAAGAGCACTTGGATCTTCATCATCTAAATTGGGGTCGTAGGTCACTTGCATACTTTAAGTTCCAATACGTCCCGTCACTAAACCGACATTTTCAATTTCAAGTTTATTCACCAAATCAATCACACTGAT
>NCGC01000227.1 GCA_002281475.1 Methylophilales bacterium 28-44-11 | reverse complement strand
TTTATAATTGTGCCAGTAATCATTAGCCAAATAGCGCGTAAGTGGTTGCTTGCCAAAGGCGAGTCAGCGCTCACTGCTACACTCAAACGTTTACACCCTATTTCATTGCTCGCATTGCTGGTGACATTGGTTTTATTATTTGGCTTTCAAGGACAGCAGATACTGGCGCAACCCATAATCATTGCTTTACTTGCAGTGCCTATCCTCATACAAGTCTATTTTAATGCGCTGTTTGCATACTGGCTTAACAAAAAATTTAAAGTGGCGCATTGTGTGGCGGGACCTTCTGCTCTAATTGGTGCATCAAACTTTTTTGAACTGGCAGTGGCAACCGCCATTGCCTTATTTGGGTTTAATTCTGGCGCAGCTTTAGCCACAGTGGTAGGCGTATTGATCGAAGTACCGGTGATGCTCTCCATAGTTGCTATCGTGAATCGAAGTAAAGATTGGTATGCACAGACTTAGCATGTATAGGTGAATGCAGGTTGCAAAAAACAAAAGGGGCTTGTGCCCCTTTTATAAATTTCATACTTTCAATCAGGCTATAAAAAACTTCTGTTCTTGATTTCCCAATCCTTTAAAGCGTTTTCTGCTTGTTCTTTTTTATAACCATATCTTTCTTGTAACTTAAGAACAATTTGCTGGCGTTTCAAATCATTCGCATCAAAATCATCATCTGTTAACTTATTCCACGATGTCTGGATTTTGCTTTTCAATTGACTCAAATTTGTCATGTCATAGCTCCCAATCATTTGCGCTCTCCTTATGTCTGTATTTTATGAAAATTAAGATCAGTCCATTTGACCCATATCAAATCTTCTTAATAAATACACAAGTAATATGCAACACATCATATTCTTATTCACATACGGAGTTCAAAAAATGAAAAAAACGATTATTAGCCTATTGGTAGCAACAACTTTCACACCTTTTTTTGCGCAGGCTGAACAAGGTGACTGGGTGGTACGTTTGCGTGCTGTCAATGTAAGCCCAAATGAAGACAGTAAATTGGGCACCACTGTCAATGAATTATTAGGTGGTCCAGTCATGACCCCAGGCGC
>NCGC01000069.1 GCA_002281475.1 Methylophilales bacterium 28-44-11 | reverse complement strand
TTTATTAAAAATGAAAATGTATTGATGCTAGCCACGCCGGCATTTGGTTTGGGTATTGATAAACCTAATATTCGGCAGATCTTTAATTATGAAATGCCGGGCTCTATTGAATCCTACTTTCAAGAAATCGGTCGCGCGGGCCGCGACGGACAACCCGCTCAAGCGCACTTGTTTTTGAGAGATGATGATTTGAGTATTTCTATGGAGTTTATTAAGTGGGCTTATCCTGAAAAGGAATTTATCACGACGTTTTACAAAATGCTGCAGGAGAACTCGATTTCACTATTGCAAGAGGGGTTCAGTTTCTATCGCGAAAAATTAAGCTTTAAGAACAAACGCGATTATCGAGTGGAATCCGCCTATAATATTTTAGAGCGTTGGGGCTGCGTGATGCCGTTAACGGAAGTTCTGTCGGATGAGAATAACTATGCTGCTCAGAAAGACTTTAAAGTTACTGTGCGCATGCCGACCGAAGATGATTTTAAGAACGAAAATCAAAAGGTCTTATTTCAACATCAGAATAAAAAATTATTAGATATTTGTCGCTCATTGCCTGATGGTTCAGAAATAGATTTAACTAGCAAAGATAGCCGTATAATTTTGAAAGCGGGCAAGAGTCGCTTTAATCTGCAAACACTGCCTGCCTCTGACTATCCAGTCATGACAAAAGCTGCAGGTCAAAACATTCAATTGCAATTAACCCAATTAGCCTTTAAAAAATTACTTAAGCAAGTTGAGTTTGCGATGGCGCAACAGGATATTCGTTATTATTTAAACGGATTGTTAATAGAAGTAAATGGTCAACAACTTAATATTGTGGGTACCGACGGGCATCGCTTAAGCTATACATCGACCATGTTGACGCAAAGCTATGAAAAAACAGAAGTGATCTTGCCACGAAAAACCGTACTGGAACTGATCAAATTATTGAACGATAGTGAAGAAGAGGTTGCAATTGAGATTGCCAATGGCCAAGTAAATTTTGCCTTTGGAGAAATAAAACTGATTTCAAAAGTGATTGATGGTAAATTCCCTGATTACAATCGCGTGATTCCACAAGGGCATCAAAATACTTTTACCGTCAATCGCTTAGCAGTGTTAACCGCCATGCAACGGGCCTCCATTTTATCCAATGAAAAATACCGTGGTATTCGTATGGTCCTCAGTCAAAATAATTTAAAACTGATTAGCACCAACACCGAACAAGAAGAAGCAGAGGAAGAATTGGATATCGATTACAGCAAGGACGCCTTGGACATTGGGTTTAATGTGACCTATTTGATTGATGTACTGAACAATGTGAGTGATGAGGAAATAGCGTTTTCATTTGCCGATGCAAATAGTAGCTGCTTGATTACCACAGCCAATGATGAGAACTACAAATACGTTGTTATGCCAATGCGCATCTAACATTCTATTCATTAAGTCAATATTATAAAAAAGAAGGTTTTATGGCACAGCAACAAGAATATAACTCAGACAGTATTAAAATTTTAGAAGGTTTGGATGCTGTACGTAAGCGCCCAGGCATGTACATTGGCGATACGTCGGATGGTTCTGGTTTACATCACATGGTGTTTGAAGTATTAGACAATGCGATTGATGAAGCGCTTGCAGGGCATTGTGATGACATTAAAGTGATCATTCATCACGATAACTCCATCAGTGTTTCCGATAATGGCCGTGGCATACCTACAGACGTGAAAGACGATGACAAACATGAACCCAAGCGTTCTGCCGCTGAAATTGTGATGACGGAATTGCATGCCGGGGGCAAGTTTGACCAAAACTCATACAAAGTGTCGGGGGGATTGCATGGGGTGGGTGTGTCAGTCGTCAATGCACTATCAGATTGGTTACGCTTAAAGATTTACCGCAAAGGTAAAGTGCACCAAATGGAATTTAAACGCGGTGTGCCTGTAGCACCTTTGGTAGAAACTGGCACCACTGAGAAAAAAGGTACAGAAGTGCATTTTCTGGCCTCTATTGAAACGTTTATTTTGGTGGAATACCACTTTGAAATATTAGCTAAACGTATTCGTGAGTTATCATTTTTAAATAATGGCGTCAAAATTGAATTGGTCGACCAACGTAATGGTAAGTCAGAAAACTTTGCCTATTCAGGTGGTATTAAAGGGTTTGTAGAGTATATGAACCGCAGCAAAACAGTGCTGCATCCTAAAACCTTTTATGCCAGCGGTGAAAAAGAAGGCATGACCGTAGAAGTGGCCATGCAATGGAATGATAGCTACTCAGAAACAGTGCAATGCTTTACCAACAACATTCCGCAACGTGACGGGGGTACGCATTTAACGGGCTTACGTACCGCCATGACACGTACTTTGAACCAATATATTGAACAATCTGAATTAGCTAAAAAAGCCAAAGTGGAAACCACTGGCGACGATATGCGTGAAGGCATCACCTGTGTGTTATCCGTCAAAGTGCCTGACCCTAAGTTTTCATCTCAAACCAAAGATAAACTAGTATCGAGTGAAGTACAACCGGTGGTCCAAGAGGTGGTTTCAGCAAAATTAGCTGAGTTTTTACAAGAGAATCCAGTGGATGCCAAAATCATCTGCGGCAAAATTGTAGAAGCGGCACGTGCGCGTGAAGCAGCGCGTAAGGCCCGTGAAATTACCCGCCGTAAAGGTGTGATGGACACCATGGGCTTGCCAGGAAAATTGGCAGATTGCCAAGAAAAAGACCCGGCCTTATGTGAAATTTACCTAGTCGAGGGTGACTCAGCGGGTGGTTCAGCCAAACAAGGGCGTGACCGTAAAAACCAAGCGATTTTGCCGTTAAAAGGGAAAATTTTAAACGTAGAAAAAGCGCGTTTTGATAAATTAATCGGCTCGCAAGAAATTGCCACCTTGATCACAGCCTTAGGCACCAGTATAGGTAAAGCCGATTTTAACGCAGAGAAATTGCGTTATCATCGTATTATTATCATGACTGATGCGGACGTGGATGGTGCGCACATTCGCACATTGTTACTCACTTTCTTTTATCGTCAAATGACAGAGCTTGTAGAGCGCGGCCATATTTATATTGCACAGCCACCACTTTACAAAGTGAAACAAGGCCGAGATGAGCGCTACCTAAAAGATGAACACGAATTAGATGAGTATTTATTGCAGTCAGCGCTGAAAGGTGCAGAACTGCTCACGAAAACCGATGGTGAAGTGATTAAAGATCAAGCTTTAACCGCAATCGCCAAACAAATGGTGCTGACAGAAGCAGTGATTCGTCGTATTGCCGCTTTGTATGATGAAAGCGTCTTGCGTGCCATGCAAGACTTAGGCGAAATGAGTATTGCAACAGAAGCTGATGCAGAAGCCGCCGCCGCAAAATTACGCCCAATATTAGGCGCGACTGGATCAGAAGTTATTGTTGGATTCGATCAAGAAACCAATACTTATCGTCTGGAAGTGAACAAATATGTGCATGGCAACTTACAAAGTTGTGTAGTGGATGCAGAATTTTTAGGCAGTGGCGATTATCGTCAGATCAGCCGTGCTTCTGCCATGGTCAATAACTTGTTAGGCGCGGGTGCCATGATTAAACGAGGCGAAAAGGAACAATCAGTTGCTACGTTTAAACAAGCGTTGGATTGGTTACTCAGCGAAGCCAAGCATGGTTTGAATATTCAGCGTTACAAAGGGTTGGGTGAAATGAACCCAGAACAACTTTGGGAAACCACGATGGATCCTAAGGTACGCCGCCTGCTGAAAGTACAAATTGATGACGCTATTGCTGCCGATGAAATCTTTACAACGCTGATGGGAGATAATGTGGAACCAAGGCGTGCATTTATTGAAAGTAATGCCCTGGGTGTAGGTAACCTTGATGTTTAAGGCTTTAGGTGCATCCTAAAACTGAGTTTTTTTAATTCATGAACTTGAATACGCATAAAGGCTCCTTGTGGGCCTTTATGTTTTTGTCATTGATAATTAATTTATATTATATATAATAATATAATGTTTTTTGTTTTAAGACAGAGATTCCTGAGTGTTGCAGCGCTATGTATCATTACATTTGCGTCAATCAGTCCATTCATTGCTTCAATTGCTTCACCTGCGTCGGCTAAGTCATTTGTTCAAGAAATTTGTAGCAAAAATGGTGACAGGTATTTACTGAGTGTCGTCACCACCAAAGGTAATTTAATCTCTACGCTGATAGATGTGAAAGGCGAGCAGGAGCATTCTTCGCTCACACATCAGTTTGATCATTGCCCACTTTGTTCCTTTAGCACAGAACAGGCGGCTATTATAGGTTTACATGTTGCATTGATTTTTATTCAATCGATGCAAGCCTCACACGTGCTGGCAAGCTATCACGCACCCAGCTTACCTCAACCCTATCAAAAATCACATCCAACGCGCGCCCCACCAGTAGTTTAATGGCTTCCTTATGTGAGTAGTTTTTTTAACTAGATAGTGATTATCCGTCAGCTATCTTGCCAGAACACGCAAAAAAGTAAGCCAGCCCCTCATTCAATGTCCTGTATCTAGCTGACCAACCTTGGTGATTCACTGACCAACATGTGAAGTTAGTACGACCTCATTTACTGTGAAATTTGAGCAGATGTTTGCTCGACTAGGGAGTCTTTATGTATAAAAAACGATGTGTTGCCATGTTGGCAGTGTTGCCATGTTTAGCTAGTGCTGAACATTTAGCACTTGATCCTATCCATGTAATTGCTGAAAAGGAGCAACATCATGCTGATCTCAAGCATTTGAACGCAGCAGGGGATAGCGCCAAACTGATTTCTCAAGAATTAGGCATCAATTTGTTTAGTGGGGGTGGTGTGTCTAGCATCCCCGTGATGCAAGGCTTAAGTGCAGATAGAGTAAGAATAAAAGTAGATGGAATGGATTTGATTTCATCTTGCGCCAATAATATGAATCCACCTTTATCCTTTATTGATCCAGCCGCGGTTGGCAAGATTGAGTCGATAACGGGTATCTCACCAGTGAGGGCAGGCGGGGACCATATAGCAGGTGTGATTCAGGTAGAGTCAACCCCACCAAACTTTGCTATTGGTGACACCACCAAGCTGAGCACACGTGTCAATTCATTTTATAAGAGTAATAACGATGCGCGTGGCGTTAATCTTCAAACTACATTTGCTACGGAATCATTTTCAGCAAGATACACTGGGTCATATGTGGAGGCGAATAATATGGTGGCGGGTGGAAACTTTAAACCAGCGGGTAAAGCCGCCATCGATCAAGGTTATTTAGCTGCAGATGAAATTGGATCGACCGCCTACCAATCTGAGAACCATAAATTAGGGTTTGCATACCAGCATGATAATCAACTCATTGATTTTACAGTGGGCGTGCAAAGTATTCCTCAACAGGGTTTTGTCAATCAGCGCATGGATATGACGGACAACAATAGCCGCCAATTGAGTCTTAAAAATATCGGCAGGTATGATTGGGGCAAACTGACATTGAATGTGTATCATGAGGCGCTTCGTCATCAGATGAATTTTGGTGATGATAAACAGTTTTTATACGGTGCTGGTTTAAATGTGCCAGGTATGCCCATGGATACCAAAAGTAGAACACTTGGCTTGTTAGTTAAAGCGGATATTGATGTGAATGCGCATGATAGATTCACATTAGGGTCAGAAATCCAACGGTACCGTTTAGATGATTACTGGCCTGCCGCCTCCCCTAATTCTATGATTATGTGGCCCAATACATTTCTGAATATTCATGACGGTAAGCGCAACCGGAATGCCTTGTTTGCAGAATACGAACATCAATGGCATGACCAACTGACTGGGCTAGCAGGCATTCGCTACGAGCAGGTCAAATCATCCGTCGATGAAGTGCAAGGGTATAACGTAGCGCAGTATGGTGCAGCTGCAACCGCGTTTAACAACTCGGACAGAAGTAAAACCGATGGCAATTGGAATGCCACACTGCAAATGATCATGTTGCCAGATGCACAGACCCAGTATGCCTTTGGGTATGCCATGAAAACGCGCTCTCCCAATCTTTATGAACGCTACACTTGGGCAAGTGGCTTAAGTGGCGTGCCGTTGATTAATCATGCAACCACCATGGCCATGAATATGAATAATTGGTTTGGGGATGGCAATGGGTATGTAGGCAATCAAAACTTAAAGCCTGAAACTGCGCATACTATTAGCTTTACGGGTGACTGGCATGATGATGCACAAACGCAATGGCAAATTAAAGTAGTGCCCTACATCACTTATGTACATGATTATATTGATGCTGTGGCGTGTGCGGAGATTGGTAAAGCGTGTCCTATACGTTACCTGAGCCCTGCAAATCAAACACAAACGGATGGCTTTTCCAATTTAAGTTTAGACAATCAAAGTGCGCGGATTTATGGGCTAGATGCAGTAGGTAGTTATCTTTTGGCCTCTGGTACAAATTGGGGAAGTTTCAATATCAACGGTAGGCTGAATTACACACGTGGTAAAAATACCAGCACTGGCGATGACTTAAATAACATCATGCCACTTAACACCACATTGACGCTTGAACAAAAGGTGGGTGCGTGGCAAAACGCCATACAATTCAAGATAGTCGATGCTAAAGACAAAGTGCAAGAGGTTCGTAATGAAATCGCCACTTCAGGCTTCTCACTGATGAATCTGTACGCAAGTTATCATTGGAAAGCGGCCAGGATAGACTTTGCCATCGAAAATGTATTTGATCGCTATTATGACAATCCTCTTGGGGGCGTGTATCTTGGCCAAGGCCAAACTATGCACCAAGCGATTCCTTACGGGCTTGCTGTGCCTGGGATGGGTAGATCTATCAATGTAGGAGTGACCTTTAATCTCTAATCATCGTTAACTTTGGGTGGTGGCAACTTAACATGTTGCCACTTTTATTACACAGTAAAAATGGGTATGCATACTTGTACTTTCTTAAATAAAGACAGATTTTTTATGTGATTGATTTCTGTCATTGATCATGAAAACTCACTAAAGACTGCGTAAAAGAATAAATTTGGTACAGCCTTACCAATCATAGACCAAAAGATTCGCTACAATCAGCACTATGCAAAATAAGCCATGGTACCTATACCTGATTGAATGCGTGGATGGCAGTATTTATACTGGCATCACTGTCGATGTGGCTGCTAGGTATCGGGCGCATCAAAGAGGAAAGGGCGCAAAATATACGCGCTCACACCCACCCAAACAATTGCTCAAGGTGTTAGTGTTCAACAGTCGTTCCGAAGCGTCTATTGCAGAATATGCAACCAAGCAACTCTCTGCTCCTGAAAAGTGGGCATTGGTCAGCAGTAAAGCTGAACAAGATGACATCATGTCTAATTGATTGAATAAGGAAATTATATGGCAAGCTATATCGAGGGTTCGTTGTTGAATGATGAAACCATTTTGCATCAAGGGCACATTAGCTTGTGGTCCATGTTTCCACTGATTTTTATGGGGATTCTCTTAACGCCGGTCGGGGTTGGATTGATATTACTGATAGTGGCTTATATACGTTATAAAACAACGGAGTTGGCGGTAACCAACAAGAGAGTGGTGGTCAAAACTGGGTTAATTAGTAGAAAAATAATTGAAATCAATATTATCAAAGTGGAATCGGTTGAAGTTGAACAAAGTGTCATGGGTCGCGTGTTTAATTTTGGCGCTTTGCGTATTGCTGGCACTGGCTTTAATCAGGCGCCAATTCCTAATATTTCAGATCCAATGGCGTTTAGAAAAGCACTTACTCAAGCGCAAACACAATAATTTCTAATGCTATAAAATCCTACACAACCCTAAAACATCCAACGTAACGTAAGCTCGATTATTATTCGTGGATGAATTACCACAATGATGAATCTAAGATGGTGTGGGTTACCGTTTCTATTCCGCCCTTTGTTAATCACACACACTGTTATAGTAATATGTATGAATCATTAATGTGGTCACTATTGACGTTTAACCTCAAGTAAAGCCATGAACCTTCCTCTTATTTCCAATCGCATGGCCTCCATCTACTCCACGCCAGCTTTTTATATGCTTGTCTTGCTGGGATTATGCTTAAGCGGTTGCCAAACCATCCCAGATACACAAAAAATGGTGCAACAGTCTAATCCACAAGCACAGGATTTAGAAATTCAAGGCGTCAATAAAAACTTGTCACAAGCAAGTGTGGATAATGTGATTAACAGGTTAGCAGGTTCAGATGAAGCAGAAGCGTTACTGGAAAAACAACTTAAAATCACGCAAAGTATCACTAATCTTCCATTGATTGCAGGGAACGATACCGAATTATTATTTGATGGTGAAGAGACTTTTAAAGCAATTTTTGATGCCTTAGAATCAGCCAAATCACACATCAATCTTGAATATTTTATTTTCGAAAATATTATTTACAAAGAGACATCACTGCAAGAATTGTTAATCAAGAAACGCAGTGAGGGTATTGCAGTAAACGTGATATACGATGCTTTAGGCAGTGCGTTTACCGAAGCGCTATTTTTTGAGAGCCTAAAAAACGCTGGCGTGAAACTCACTGAGTACCATTCGATTGATCTTGAAAACATTAATGACATCAATCATCGAGATCACCGGAAAATGATGATTGTGGATGGCAAAGTGGCCATTGTCGGCGGAGTTAATTTAAGTAGCGCTTACCATAGAAAATCTAGGTTTGGGTCGTCAGGTGCCAGTAAAGCACCCAAAAATGCAGAAGAAGCCTACTGGCGAGACACGGATTTATTGATTAAAGGACCTGCAGTCGCAGCGTTGCAAACATTATTCTTAGAACACTGGGACACCAATCAACCNNNNAGAAGAAGCCTACTGGCGAGACACGGATTTATTGATTAAAGGACCTGCAGTCGCAGCGTTGCAAACATTATTCTTAGAACACTGGGACACCAATCAACCTTTAGATCAACAAGGATTTTTTCCTGAGTTGGAAAAAGCAGGCTCAGAATTCATCCATGTCATAGGAAGCTCACCAAAAGACGACAAGCACTATTTTTATGCCACCTTGGTTGCTGCAATCAATAATGCAGCCAAAACAATTGTCATGTGTTCTGCTTATTTTGTACCCACTGATGACCAAAAAAAGGAATTGATTGACGCGTCAAAACGTGGGGCATCGGTTGAATTGATATTGCCAGGTTTGACAGATTCAACACTGTCCTTATACGTACAACGTTCTCATTATGGAGATTTGTTGGAATCAGGCATTCAGATCTATGAGATGAGTACTGAGGTTTTACACGCTAAAACGATTTCCATTGATGGCGTTTGGTCGGTAGTTGGAAGTTCAAATTTTGATTTTAGAAGTGCCACACTCAATGAAGAGGTGGATGTGGTGGTATTAGGGAGTAAAACCGCCAATCAATTGGATGTAAAGTTTGCGAAAGATAAGAAAAAAGCTAAAAAAGTAGAATTGAAGGAATGGAGAAATCGATCGATTCTGGAAAGAATGAAAGAACAATTGTCTAAGATCATTCAAAAGTTACTTTAGCCATTCCAAAAAGTAGTCGTAGAACTAAAGTCGGAGAAATAAAAAAGCGCTGAGTGCCTCACGGTACATCAGCGCTATTTCGTTTTAGATCACCTTAATCGGTTTTGTCTTCGATCTTGTCGCCAGCTTCTTCTAATGCGTTACCAGCATTGTCAGTGGCATCTTCAACCTTGTCGCCCATGCTTTCAACAGCATTGTCGAGGTTTTCTCCGGCTTTTTCTGCTGGGCCTTTTTCTTGGCAAGCTGATAAACCTATAAAGGTGGTTAACAGTAGTGCTGTGATTGCTAATTTATTGAATTTCATTTTTTTCTCCCGGATTGACTATCAAATTAAAACAAACAATCTTACCTGACAACATTAAGACGATTGAATCCAATCCGCTAATTCGTCAGCATGCTCTTCCTCTTGCGCAAGAATGTTTTCGAGCATACGTTTAGTCGTTGGGTCATCATCGCCTATATAACGTATTAAAGCACGATACGCATCAATTGCAATTCTCTCTGCCACTAAGTTTTCTTTAATCATGTCATTTAAGTCGAGGCATGGCGCGTAATCCGCATGGCTGCGTTTGGTCAATGTATCTGGTGAAAAATCAGGCTCACCACCTAATTGCACGATGCGTTCTGCTATGAGGTCGGCATGCGCGAGTTCTTCCTGCGCATGAATATTAAATTCATTGGCAATAGACTGCGCGTGTATACCAGAAGCCGTAAAGTAATGACGTTTGTAGCGCAACACACACACCAGCTCGGTTGCCAATGAGTGATTTAACTGTTCGATAATTTCACTGACGTTTCCAGAGTATGAAGCCGTTTGCGCGCCTTCTTCAACCTGTTTACGTGCATTAGCGCGTACCGCAGAAATATCTAAAGTAAAAGGAGTTGCTTGAGTTTTATTGTTAGTTTGCATGTATTGTTCACTTTCTATATTCGTTAAAATTTTCACCATATATTGTCTACATGACGATTAATTCATAAAAAAGTAAATCAATACCAGCACGATGCCAGGGACACCAAGTAACCAAGCGATTAAATATTTACCCATGATTTAACTCCTAAAAAAATAGTGGTAGATGTGACAATGATTGAATTATAGAGATACCAATGACGAGGATTTATAGGCTAACTAGGTAAACTGCTGTAAGAAATGGCTTACAAAGCGTGAGGAAATATGCAGAGGAAGACGCACCGCATCTACCTGATAAGAAGGATTAATGTGAATGAACGGATGCGTGCGTTAGTGTTGAAGGATTAATGCATCAAAGTGATGTTCTGCGAGCGGTTTGCTAAAGAAGTAACCTTGTACCTCATCACAACCCACTGATAATAAAAAGTCATGCTGAAACTGTGTTTCTACTCCCTCCGCTACAACACCTAAACCTAAACTTTGCCCCAAGAAAACGATGGCTTTAAGAATTGACATATTGGCGTTGTCTTCCTCAATAGCGCTGATAAAAGTGCGATCAATTTTAAGTTGGTCAATAGGGAAATCTTTTAAGTAGGACAAACTAGAATAACCAGTACCAAAATCATCCAAGGATAATTTGACCCCAATCAGTTTTAGTTGATGCAGGGTTTCAATGAATTTTGGCGTATCATCAATCATGATATTTTCAGTGATTTCAAGCTCAAGCGATGCGGGTGCTAACCCGCTGTGTGTAAGTGCATCTTTGACGATTTGAACAAAATTCGATTGTCTGAATTGTTTGGGTGACACGTTTACAGCGATAGGAAGATTGCGACCCGTCAAAGTATGCAGTTGTTTTGCCTTTCGGCAGGCTGTCTCTAATACCCACTGACCAATTTTAACGATGAGACCAGTTTCCTCGGCAATTTGAATAAAAGTGAGTGGATAAATCAGTGCCTCATCTTGTGGCTGCCAACGTATGAGTGCTTCTGCTCCACAAATATCACCAGTCATCAGGTTGTACTTGGGTTGATAATGCAAAATAAACTCATCATGCTCCACGCCATGTCTTAATTTGTATTCCAGATTAAAACGGTCTGTCAGGATATCGTTGAGTTCAGGCGTAAAAAATTGATAGTTGTTTCTTCCTGCATGTTTGGCTTTAAACATGGCAGAATCCGCATTTTTTAATAGCGTGTCAGGGTCTTTTCCATCATTCGGGTACACACTAACGCCCATGCTACAGGTGACGGTAAAGTTAAAATTGTTAATCGTAAGGGGTATTGATAGGTGATGCAGTAATCGCGCCAAACTATGTTCAATGTCTTCTTGGTTATGCACATTGGGAATCAGAATGACAAATTCGTCACCACCCAGACGTACCACAGTGTCTATCTCACGCACATTATTTGAAATCAATTGAGAAACCGACACCAACAATTGATCCCCGACCGAATGCCCCATGCTGTCATTGATCAATTTAAATTGATCCAAGTCGACAAACACCACTGCCAACATCGACTGGTATCGATGTGCGAAATTGATGGACTGCTGCAAGCGGTCATTGAGAATGTATCGATTCGGCAAGCCAGTTAAATGGTCATGGGTGGCTTGGTGTTCAATTTCCACCGCATGATTTTTTAAATCGTTGATGTCCTCAACCGTGCCCTCGTAATAGATGGGCTGATTATCTTTGTCGTAGACTAAACGTGCATTTTCAGAAATCCAGATAATCGATTTATCTTTTCGATAAATTTGAGACTGAAAGTTTTGCACCTTTCCCTTGGTCGCAATTTCTTTCACAAATTCATCTCGTCTGGTCGGGAGCACATAGAGTTGATGTTGAATATTATTAAGCGCTTGAATCAATTCCTCGCTGGATTCATACCCATAAATGCTGGCAAGCGCAGGGTTAGCGACTAAATACTGACCTTCTAAACTACTTTGAAAAATACCTTCAATGGCATTTTCAAAAATGGAGCGGTAACGCGCTTCTGCTTTTTTAAGCGAGTCCTCGACATTTTTTCTGTCTGAAATATCTTGAATGTAACCTTCTAGTGCTTGAATCTGGCCAAACTCATCATAAATGGGGTAGCCGCGCTCACTTACCCATATCAGGTTGCCTTTGGCATGGCGAATCGGGTATCAATTTCAAACCAAGAGTTGAGGCTGACAGCCTTTGCTATTTCCTCACGAACATACACGCGATATTCCTCCACAATCACTTCTTCAAATGAAATGCTGTGGTTGTAGATCAGTTGCTCTGGGCTGTATCCAGTAAGTCCAGTGCAACCATTGCTCACGTATAACATGGTCCAATTTTCGTCATAGATATTGCAATACACCATGCCTTTCAGGTTATCGACCACCTTATTGAGCATGAGCTGACGGTCGTGTACAAATGTCACGTCAGGTTGCTGAGGGATAACTTTCAGGTTAAAAATGATAAGGCCTTTAAATATTAGTGAGCAAATAAAATAGTGGACAATCAAAAATCAATAAGCATTATTTGTGCCAGTGAATATTTGGTTAAGTAAACGACTGGTATAACCAATTGGCGCGCTTGAAAGTGATGCCTTTGGTTGTGCTTTGGTGTAAATCGGTGTGAGCATAAGTGGTGCAAATGCACTTCTACATGCACCAAAACCACACAACTTACTTCATATAATTCATGTAAATCAATGAAAGATATCAACTTTTTGTTTGGCGCATATCTTGCTGTGTATTACAACGCATGGTGTATTTCTTAATCAGCTGTGGATGTTCAATGAAACCGTTAAATACTTACCAAACCGAGAGTTTTTTACCCTACATGCGCGATGTGATTCGATGTGAGCAGTCTTTACATGAATTGAATTTAATGTGGCGGATTATCGAGTCTTCAGCAAAAATGAATTGTAGCGAGGACGCCAAAAGCATCTTACCGACCATGGCAGAAACTAGGCAGGGCTTTAATCGTCTCGAGCATGAGTTGGTGTTGAGTTTAGTGCATCAAAAAGTATCAACAGTGATCGAAGAAATCGGTACGAAAGCACACTATATAATCGATTTGTTAGTCAGAAATCTTTATGAGCGTACTGCGGATGTCGGCTTTTTAGCAACGGATAACGAGTTATGCTCTTTTGTAGCAGGGTTGCATGGTAATGCAGACGTAATCCGAATGAGATTACGCGCCTATGCAAACAAATACACGGTGTACGATGAAATTATCTTGCTAGATGATGATGGCAATGTGTTGGTACAGATTAATCCTGAAACGCCGATAGAGGGCAGCACAGACCCACTGATTAAAGCAACCATGCAAACGGATGGATATGTAGAGACTTATCGTGCGAGTGATCTCAGGCCGCACCATGAAAAATCGCTGATATATTCAAAACGTATGCACCATCCCATCACCGGTGAGCCAATAGGCGTATTGTGCTTGTGTTTTAATTTTTCTGAGGAGATGGCTGGTATCTTTTCATCACATGGCGACCCGACTGGGCGCTCTGTCATGCTATTGGTGGATGAACAGCATCATGTGATTGAGTCTAGCGATCATCGTTGGATTTCAAAGGGAAGTTACGTGCCAATGTGCGAACATCAGCAAGAAGGGATGGTGATGTACTGTGGTCGTCAATATTTGGCATGCAGTTTTTTTGCGAACGAATATCAAGGCTATCTTGGACCACGTGGTTGGCGTGGCCAAGTCATGACGCCGATTGACGTTGCATTTACGGCACAAGAATCTGAAGCATTGTTGGCGATTGACGCAGTGATGGCGGAAGGATTGCTATCGCACGCAAAATCATTTTGTCCTCCATTGTACGAGATTATGAATGCCGCAGAATCCATCAAACGTGTGGTGTGGAACGGACAAGTGACAACTGCAGGACAAGGCGATGATTCAACACGTCTTAAAACCATACTCGACCAAATCAGTGAGACTGGGGTCAGAAGCAACGAGCTATTTTCGCAATCGATTAATGAGCTGTATGAAACCGTGCTCGCTTCAAAACTGCAAGACAGTGAGTTTGTATCCAAATTGCTGGTGGATATTTTGGATCGCAATTTATATGAGCGCTCGAACGACTGTCGCTGGTGGGCGTTAACACCAGAACTTAAAACCATATTAGCAAGTGGGCAGTTTGATCAAACTTCCATCCAAAAAATGACCGGCATTTTAACGTACATCAATCAGCTCTATACCGTGTATACCCGCGTGTTTGTGTACGATAAGTTAGGCAAGATTGTTGCTAGCACAGGGGAGGATACGCAAAAGATATCTGTTGTGGGGACATACGTGCCACAAGATACCTTAGATAAAGTAAGGTTGCTACGAAACGAACAAGAGTATGTGGTATCCGCATTTCAATCGACAGACTTGTATGACCAAGCGGCAACTTATGTTTACCATGCCGCTGTGCGCTCCCCAGATGGCAACACGATTGTTGGAGGCATTGGCATTGTGTTTGATGCTACACCAGAATTCTTAGCCATGTTGCACGCAGGCATCAATGGGGTGGATTCAGTGAAGGCATTTTACATAGATAGAGCGGGCAACATTTTATCCAGCACTGATCCCACTAGGCCTGTGGGCACGCAATTGATCGTTGATACCGAGATGATGCAGTTAAGCAATGGCGCAAGTGCCTCAAAAATTGTGGTACATGATGCGCATTACGCCATTATGGGATGTAGCGTTTCAAGTGGATACCGTGAATTCAAAGTCAATGATGGTTATCAAGATGACATCATTGCAGTGGTGTTTTATATGTTGGGTGAAGAGCGCGAGTTTAATCACCAAAACAGCGGATTGATTATTGAGGGTGCGCCCATCGTGCATGAGTCCTTAGAGTTTGCAATTTTCACAATCAATGGTAGTTTTTTTGCGCTAGAGGTTGAGTTTGTTTTGGAAGCGATTGCTGCCTCTGAAATTTCACCAGTCTCAATGGGTGCTAGCGCTGAGCGTGTGGGTTTACTTCCTACACAAGTTGAGGCGGATAATAGTTATGTGTGGGTGTACGATTTAGCCTATCTGCTCACAGGTCTATCCACCCAAATGAACACGGCAAGCCAAGTGGTGGTGGTGAAGTTTGCCGGGCAAAAAATTGGTTTGTTGGTGAATGCATTAAATGCAGTGACCGCGTTTGATTTAAGCCAAATTTCCATGTCGCCATTAATAGCCGATGGAAAGCAGGTGCTGGTGAAAAAGATTATTCAAGCAAATCAAGGCAAAGTATTGGTGCAATGGTTAGATATTGCAGTGTTGTACAAATTTTTGATGAATACGGATGTTTTGCTAGCTGGTTAAATTAAATGGAAGCGAATGCTTGGGAATATGCTTGAAAATTTAGATTTCAATGCGGAGATGACGTTTGGTTGCTTCGGTTCGTACAATGTTCACCAAGACCTTTGTAAAGTCTTGGTGAACAGGTGATGTTGACTAAATCTAAAGTGAATTAGTACTTAAGCTGTTGTATGCAGTCATCAGGTTACGGTAATCAGGAATATGGTTGGCGCACAATGTGCCCAAACCCTCGATGTCATTACGCCAATCTCTATGCAGTTCACATGCCATGCCAAACCAAGTCATCATTTGTGCACCCGCCGCAGACATACGATCCCATGCTGCAGCGCGTGTCATTTCATTAAATGTACCGGAGGCATCTGCCACTACAAACACTTCAAAGCCCTCTTCGATTGCAGACAAGGCAGGAAATGCAACACACACCTCTGTCACCACCCCTGCAATAATAAGTTGTTTTTTACCCGTGGCTTTAATGGCTTTCACAAAGTCTTCGTTATCCCATGCATTGATCTGGCCAGGGCGAGCAATATAGGGCGCATCAGGGAACATGGCTTTTAACTCTGGCATGAGCGGGCCATTGGGCCCAGTCTCAAAGCTGGTGGTAAGTATGGTCGGCAAAAATTTTGCTGCATCGGCCAACGCCAGCACATTATTCTTCATACGGTCTGGGTCTACATCACGCACCAAAGACAATAGGCCTGCTTGGTGGTCTACCAATAAAACAATAGCGTTATCGCGATCTAAACGTACATAGGGTTTGTTCATGTGTGTCTCCTCAAGGATTAGTCATTAATAAGTTTATGCTACTGATGCTACAAAACGGCCATGGTTGTAGTCATCTACCGCTTGATCAATTTGTTCCCATGAGTTCATTACAAATGGGCCATGGCCAATCACTGGTTCATGGAGTGGCGCCCCATTTAATAATAGCAAGACGGTATCCTGTTGCGCTTCTAATACCAGCTCTGTCTCTTCGCGTTGCATCACTGCAAGTTCTGATGGGCGAATGGTATGTACATCGCCAGTCTTGACTGCACCATGCAAAACAAAAATGGCAGTGGTGTGACCATCGGGAAGATTGAATGTGGTCGTGCTACCCGCATTTAATCTGATATCCCAAACGTTTATGGGGCTAAACGTATGCGCTGGGCCAGCATGACCCGCATATTCACCGGCAATCACACGTACTTTGCCTGCCTCACCCGCCAGCCGAATTTCTGGAATTTGTGCGCTGGTAATACCCTGATACCCAGGGGTTGTCATTTTATGTTTT
>NCGC01000226.1 GCA_002281475.1 Methylophilales bacterium 28-44-11 | reverse complement strand
GATTTTGCTACCGTCTCATCTGATATTGAGCAGATATTGGACAGACCCACTCTGAAAGCAAAATTTACGATTAAACAAGGTGAAATAAACTGGATTGATATCGTTCGCGCTATTCAGGTAGCCAAAAAGAATATGGCCATTAATGGACTTACCAATTTTGATCAACTCAGTGGCCAATTAACGTTAAAAAACGGTCGCTACAGTTATGACCAACTATTGCTAAAATCAGGCAACATGCGGGCCAGTGGCGCATTTACTATCCAAGAAGATCAACAACTGAAAGGTAATATTCGCGTCAACTTAAGCACGCCAACACGCCAAGTAAAATCAACTTTGCAATTAACTGGCTCCTCATCTCACCCACAAACCAAATAATTCTTGTAAAAAAACCGCATCACTTTCGTGTGCGGTTTTTTTTACATCATACTTTTTACTTTCCTACTTTGATTGGCACATACAATGTACTTTCTCCACGTAACACAAGTATTGCCACGGTTTTACCAGCAGGCACAGCATTGATTTGCTTGTTGAACAAATCTACACTTTGACTCTCACTATTATTTAAGCCAAGCACTACATCGCCTCGACGAATACCCGCTTGTGCCGCAACGCCTGTGCTTTCAATCACCAACAACCCATTTTTGCCATTCAGTTTTCTTTTCTGTTGCGGTGTCAGTTCTTTTAATGTCAGCCCAATTTTATTGGCTTCTGCTTTTGGCATCGATTTATTTGGCGCTGCAATCTCCAAGGTATCTGTCGGCATTTCGCCCACGCCCACATTGATCGTTTTGTTGGTGCCTTTACGTATAATTTCAACGGGTACTAATTTACCAGGTTTTGTACTTCCTACAACGCGTGGTAAGTCACTTGAAACAACAATCGCTTTGCCATCAAATTTAGTGATGACATCTCCTGCTTCTAAACCACCTTTGTCCGCAGGGCCATTTTTTTCTACGCCAGCTACCAATGCGCCATTGGTATTTTTCATACCGAATGACTCAGACAAATCTTTGGTCAGCTCTTGAATTGCAATGCCTAGCCAGCCACGCGTAATTTTCCCGGTGGATTT
>NCGC01000068.1 GCA_002281475.1 Methylophilales bacterium 28-44-11 | reverse complement strand
AATATCACGACTCATAGACACCTCTTGGGGCATCCAGTGATTGGCACACCCTGCTAAATATTTATCCCATGCCCAATGGTATTTAAACGGTACCAATTGATTCACGTCGGTTTGGCCATTGATCATGCGCTTATCGGATGCATTGACACGACCTGAGTGTGACGGTTGATTGGCGGCCAATGGCGTGGATTTAACGTCCGCGGAAGGGACTACTCTTAAACTTGGCGTTACGTTTGGCGCCAAAGCGGATTCAATTTGTTCTGTTACTGCATCATCTTCAAATGAAAGCATGTTTTTTCCTATTCTTAATCAATATCTTCCAAAAAAGTTTCTATGCGAGACGAGGCGTGAGAGCAAATGTTGCGCGGCATAGTTATTAAGTATGTAAGCGAAAAAAATTTGATCACAACGCCGTATCGCGACTAGTGTTAACTTTCTATTGGCAGGATTCACAGTCTGGATTGTCTATCGAGCACATTTTTGGCGCAGCCTCTGGCACATGCGACGCTACCGCATTGAGCTCACCGCCACTGCCTGTCGATTTTTCTGCTGCGGTTGCACCTAGTGAACGTAAGTAATACGTGGTTTTTAAGCCACGTTGCCAAGCCAACAAATAGGTATCATTCAGATATTTACCCGATGGCACCGCAAAATACAGGTTAAGCGATTGCGCTTGGTCTATCCATTTTTGACGTCGCGCTGCCGCCTCAATCAACCAAGTGGGGTCCACGTCAAACGCAGTGGCATATAACTGTTTTAAATCCGTTGGCACACGGTCTATCTTTTGCAATGAACCATCGTAGTATTTTAAATCGCTGACCATTACGTTATCCCACAACCCAAGTGCTTTCAGATCATTGACAAGTTGCTCATTTACAATCGTGAACTCACCGGATAAATTCGACTTCACATACAAATTTTGATATTCGGGCTCAATGCTAGCAGCTACACCCACGATATTAGAAATGGTGGCTGTTGGTGCAATCGCCACGCAATTTGAATTACGCATGCCAACTTTTTGAATGCGGGCTCTGAGTGCATCCCAATCCAAAGTTTTGCTTCTATCGACATCTACATAGCCTCCACGCTCAGCCAATAATAAATCCAAGGTATCCAAGGGCAAGATGCCTTGATCCCACAAACTGCCTTTAAAGCTAGAGTATGGGCCGCGCTCTTCTGCCAACACCGTAGATGCGTAATAGGCGTTGTAGCACACCATTTCCATGGCACGATCAGCAAATTCCACCGCCTCCATACTGGCATATGGGATACGCAAGGCATGCAAACAATTTTGAAACCCCATGATACCCATGCCCACCGGACGATGACGTGTATTGGCATTACGTGCTTTGCCAACAGGGTAAAAGTTAATATCTACTACGTTGTCTAACATGCGCATACCAACTTTGATAGTGGCTTGTAACTTGTCACCATCTAACACTAAATTGCCTTTAACTTCTTTTAAATGTTGCAATAAGTTAACAGAACCCAAATTACATACTGCAATCTCAGTGTCAGAAGTATTAAGTGTAATCTCTGTACATAAGTTAGAACTGTGCACTACGCCCACGTGCTGCTGTGGCGAGCGAATATTGCAAGGATCTTTGAAGGTAATCCAAGGATGGCCTGTTTCAAACAACATGGAAAGCATTTTGCGCCACATCTGTAAAGCCGGCACGCGCTTAAATAGCTTAATTTCACCATTGTCGGCGCGGCGCTCATAATCAACATAAGCCGATTCAAACGCTTTGCCATATTTATCATGCAAATCAGGCACATCGGAGGGTGAAAATAATGTCCACTCGCCTGCCTCAGTCACGCGACGCATAAATAAATCTGGAATCCAATGCGCAGTATTCATGTCATGCGTGCGGCGTCTGTCATCGCCAGTATTTTTACGAAGATCTAAGAACTCCTCGATATCCAAATGCCAGGTTTCTAAGTAGCCACACACCGCACCCTTACGCTTGCCACCTTGGTTGACCGCAACAGCGGTGTCATTAACTACTTTTAAGAACGGAATTACGCCCTGACTCTTGCCATTGGTGCCTTTAATGCGTGCGCCTAACGCACGCACGGGTGTCCAGTCATTACCCAAGCCGCCAGCGTACTTTTGTAGCATTGCATTTTCTTTAATGCCTTGATAAATACCATCTAAATCATCGCTGACTGTGGTGAGATAACAGGAAGAAAGCTGTGAATGCAAAGTACCCGCATTAAATAAGGTAGGTGTTGAGCTCATAAAATCAAATGTGCTCAAAACATTGTAGAACTCAATAGCACGGGCTTCTCGGTCAATCTCGTTGATGGCTAAGCCCATGGCCACGCGCATAAAAAATATTTGTGGCAATTCAATCCGTCGCTCTTCAATATGCAAAAAATAGCGGTCATACAAAGTTTGAATGCCTAAATAGCCAAATTGAAAATCACGCGCTTTCGCAAGCGTTTTGGCTAGCTTTTCTAAGTCAAATTGCGCTAAGCGTGGATCTAATAATTCGGCAGCAATCCCAAGTTTGATGTAACGTGGAAAATACGCTGGGTAATGCGTATCCATTTCTGCATGGCTTACACGCTCACCCAAGACCTCTGCACGAACTAAATCTAACTGCAAACGTGCTGTCACGTAGTTGTAGGCAGGCTCAGTTTCAATCAAGCTGCGTGCAGATAAAATAAGCGCTTTATACACTTCGCTAAATGGAATGCCGTCGTATAAATCGCGCACGGCTTGGTCTACCACTAGTTTTGCGTTTACCGCCTGCCCCAAGTTCTGACAGGCTTCTACTACCATTTCATTTAAACGTTGTATATTCAGTGGGACTAATTTTCCATCCATATTGATGTTTAGAATATGACCTTGCTCGCTGTTAGTTGCTTTTTCTGCGATACGCTCTGCATTGCGTTTTTCACGATATAACACATATGCACGTGCCACATCGTGATTGCCATTGCGCATCAGCGCCAATTCCACTTGGTCTTGAATATCCTCAATATGAATTGCGCCACCAGCAGGCAAGCGACGTATGAGCGCGTGGTTGACGAGCTGACTCAATATAGCCACCTGATCCCGTACTCGTTGCGAAGCTGCGCTTTGGTTGCCCTCCACAGCCAGAAATGCTTTGGTGATGGCCACTGCGATTTTGTCTAAGTGATATGCCACCACATCACCATTTCGTCGAATGACTTGCAGTGTTGGCGAAGATTGATAGGATTCGGCATTTAGGCCATTAGAACTCGATGTATCGATACGAAGAACAACATCATCCATGATAATTTCCCTTTTCTCAAAGGGCAGGACACTTTTTATTGAAACAAAATGATGATGCAAATAGACACCATGTATTCATGCAATAAAAACCAGCATAGCGGAGGGATACGATTGAATAACTCACTCCATCTGCCGAGGACACCCCGCCTCAAACGTTATAAAAATGCATTTACATCACCTAAGCGATCAACTTAGGCATGCAAACATGTATACGGCAGGTCTCCTGGCTCTCAGGTCTAGGCTATTTGCCGGCCTTCCCACCTCATTTAAAAGGCAGTGGCATGTTAGGCAAACAACTCGCTGAATACAGTTGCGGGGGCAGCTTCGGCTTAGCATTTATTGTAAAAAAATGCGCACCGGATTCCCTTTTATCTGAACATTCGATTAAACATTCAGAACCATATGATTGCACTATAACCCAACATAAAGTGTCCATCAATCAAATAAAACACAATATGTTGTATTTATTTACTTCTTACACCCAACCAATTGTTTTTGAATATGATATTTTTTTTAACGACAGTTGACACTTTAAATGAGAATGATTATCATTTAAAAACTATCACTGTGAAGGAGCAATCAATGAAACAGCAAACCATCGTAGGTCAAGCCATGCTACCTGGCCACACTGTTTGCAAGGTGCTATACAACAAGGCTAAGGACACTGTTGAGGTTGAAGTAGGTGGCACTTCGCTTAAATTTGAAGCTGATAGTTTTATTGTCATGAATGAAATGTTTCGTAAAGCAGCGGCCAAAATTGTCATGCAAACAGACATTGTATTTTCTGTGTAATGTCAACGTAAAGGAACGAATATGAACCACTCTAAACTTGCGGGCAGAAGCCCTCTGTATGACCCTGAGATGCCAGATGCCAGCGCCGTGATGGCGTCGTTATTGTCTGTCACCACTATTTATGCGGGCAAGCCATCCCTTGAACTGGCAAAATTAGCCCTTAGCTTGGCTGAAACATTGACCGCACCCGAGTATGCTGAATCCGATTTGATTTGTAGCGTTTCTAAGCGCATTCACATGCAATGGAGATTTGTGGTGCAAGATTATGAGCATTTGCAAATATCAGCAACGCTGGCAGATATGCATTGATGCGTAAACGCCATCTTTATCACAACAGACATATTCGTCATACATTTAGTCATGCGCCCCAATAAACATATAGCCGACATCATTGCTAGGCACAGTACAAGACAAATAGAGATTAAATATGCGTTGGTGAAGTTACCGACATGTGCATGCATCAAACTACCTGAGGTTATCCAAAAGATTGTGGATAGCGACCATTTTCCAAATCATGCAAGGCCTATTAAGCCTTGATGAAATCATGCTGAATGAAAGATCAACACATGAGCACTAATATCCCATGCAGTAAAATTCTGCTCGCTGGCAATGAAGGTTGTCGCGTGACCTATTGTGAAACACATCAAACCACCGAGTTAGAAATTGGTGCATTTAGTTTACGTTTAGACATTGAAGCTTTTTCAACACTCAATCATTTAATCAACGAAGCAAATAGTAAAATCCATGCTTTACATGCCTCGCAACAATCATATAACCACCTCATCCAAAAGCTTAAAGACGCGTATTAGCGTTCGATTATGTTGAAGAATCGCTAGATGTAGCTTATATGACTTCATCTAGCATCAGACTCATAGGTTCATTTTGTTTAAGGTAAAGAATAGGCAACTCTCATTTTGATTGCCACTTGTACCATGTTTTTTAATGCTGACTTGGTTTCATCCCAGCCACGTGTTTTTAAGCCACAATCGGGGTTAATCCAAAGCCGCTCAACTGGAATCACTTCTGCGGCGCGTTGCACCAGTTTCTCGATTGCCTCCACGCTTGGTACGCGCGGAGAGTGAATATCATACACACCAGGTCCAATCTCATTTGGATATGAAAACTCTCCAAAGGCGTCCAGCAGTTCCATGGCTGAACGAGACGTTTCTATCGTAATTACATCGGCATCCATACTGGCAATGGCAGGCAGAATGTCATTGAATTCCGCATAACGCATATGGCTGTGAATTTGTGTATCATCACGTGCCACACTGGCTGATAACTTAAAAGCCCGTACTGCCCAATTTAAGTAATGTGGCCAAGCGGCTTTTTGTAACGGCAAACCTTCACGCAGCGCAGGCTCATCAATCTGAATCACTGAGATGCCTGCATTTTGTAAATCATCTACCTCATCACGTATCGCCAACGCCAATTGCAACGCCGTGGTCTCGCGTGGCTGGTCATCGCGGACAAATGACCATTGCAACATGGTAATTGGACCCGTTAACATTCCTTTGACTGGCTTGGTGGATAAAGATTGTGCATATTGCGCCGTAGAAACCGTCATAGGTTCAGGTCTATCCACATCCCCAAATATAATTGGCGGCTTGACGCAGCGTGAGCCGTAACTTTGCACCCAACCCTGCTGCGTGAATGCATATCCGGCTAATTGCTCACCAAAAAACTCCACCATGTCATTCCGTTCTGCCTCACCATGCACCAACACATCCAACCCAATCTCTTCTTGTTGCTGAATTGAATGGGCGATATGAGACTTCATGTCTAGCGCATATTGTTCAAGACTCATTGCGCCTTTTTTAAATTCTGCCCGTGCTGCACGAATGTCTGCTGTTTGTGGAAACGACCCGATTGTTGTGGTTGGAAGCAATGGCAAATTAAGTCGAGTTTTTTGCTGACTTTGACGATATTCAAACGCACTGTGACGGTTTTCATTGAGTGTATTGATGCTAGCAAGGCGAGCTTTTACCTTAGGAGCATGTACACGTGGCGATTGGTAACGGGATGCAATCGCAGCACGTGCTGCCGCTAACTCTACAGCAACCGAGGCCTCTCCTTCATTCAGTGCTTGTGTCAAAATACGTAAGTCATCCAATTTTTCATCGGCAAACGCAAGCCAAGATTTAATTTCAGGATCCATCTTCAGTTCATGCGATAAGGCCACTGGCGTATGCAAAAGCGAACAACTAGGGGCCAGCCATAACCGCCCCTTCAAACGTTGGGTCGGCACTTTTAACAGTTTTAATGTTTTATCTAAATCATTCCGCCATATATTGCGTCCATCAATGACACCCGCAGACAGCACCCAATGCGCTGGCATCGCATTCACCCAAGGCAATAACTGTTCTGGTGCTCGCACCAAATCCAAATGCACACCATCAATTGGCAAGTCTAAAATCACGTGCTGGTAGCGCGAGACATTGGCAAAATAAGTTGTCAGCAAAAGTTTAGGTCGCGATATTCGAAACCATGCGTAGACCGTCTTAAATGCTTTTAACCATTCCTCATTTAAGTCTAACGCGAATATAGGCTCATCAATTTGCAACCATTCAATTTTTCTTGCGTGTAGCTCTTGCAATAAGTAGAGGTACTGCTGGGCAAGCTTATATAACAAATCCAGCTTATGGACGCCTTTTGCTTTACTTAAGTATAAAAAACTAACCGGCCCCAACAACACAGGCTTTACGTGCTTACTTATTTTTTGCGCCTCGTCCAATTGCAACAAAAAGTCATGTGCGTTGATCGAGAATTCAGTGTCAGCGTTTAACTCCGGCACAATATAGTGGTAGTTGGTGTCCAACCATTTTGTCATTTCCATGGCAGGCTGCTCAATATTGCCACGCGCTAATGCAAAGTATTGACTCTCTGCCGAATTGCTTTTAGAACCAAAAGGTAACTTGTCAAAACGTTTGGGCTGCGCACCCAACAACACCGTGTGATCTAGCACATGGTCATACAGTGAAAAATCATTGCTGGTAATAAAATCCAACCCTGCAGATTGTTGCTTTTCCCAATGATGAAGTCTTAACGCTTTGGCTGTCTGTTGCAAGGATTCGGGGCTTAACTCACCGCGCCAAAAAGATTCCAGCGCAAATTTCAGCTCGCGTTTTTCGCCCATACGTGGGTACCCTAAAATATGGGCTTTAATATTATTGTCAGCCATGCTTCACCTCATTCTTATAGAAAGGCTGGCATTTTGATGCCTGAAAATATTTTAATAAAGCGAAAGTTTTTGTGATAAATTTGAATTAAATTCATACCACTAAACCACCATGCTAGAAATTCGCCATTTAAAATCATTAAAAGCCATTGCAGAGACAGGTAAGTTAGGCTTGGCAGCGGAACGTGTATTTCTAACGCAATCCGCGCTGTCCCACCAAATCCGTGCAATTGAAACACACTACGACATCATCTTGTTTAAACGCACGCCAACGGGCCTGTCATTTACATCGGCTGGTCAACGCTTGTTAGACCTTGCTCATGAGCTACTACCACTGGTGGAGAGAGCAGGACGCGACTTGGTACGTTTAAAAGCGCGCCAATCTGGCGAGTTAAGAATTGTATTAGAGTGTCATACCTGTTTTGATTGGCTGATGCCAGTGATGAATAAATATCGCGAAGCTTGGCCAGAAATTGAGATTGATTTGGTGGCGGGTTTCCACAGTGACCCATGGCATCTAATGCAGGTGGACAAAGCAGACATTGTGATTGGTGGCTTGCCCAGCAATATCACATCTCGCAATTTAACGCATATACCATTATTTAAATTTGAAATCATGGCCGTATTGCCCAATGACCATCCGTTCAAAACAAAATCACGGTTGCATGCTGAAGATTTTACCAACCAAACCTTGATCACCTACCCTGTGCCTGAAGCGCGCATAGATCTGATACGCCAGATTTTATCTCCTGCTCATATCCCATTTAACAGAAGAACAGCCGAGCTTACTATTGCTATCATGCAACTTGTGGCAAGCCACCGTGGCATAGCAGCACTTCCGAGTTGGGGCATTCAAAGCTACCTAGAACATGATTTCATTGCTGCCAAACCGATTTCAGAACAGGGGCTATGGTCTGAGTTATACGCAGTGGGAGCAGCCACCACCATGTCGACATATTACGCGCAAGACTTAGCGCGCATTATCAGAGAAGTGTGTGCCGAAAAATTTAGCGGGATTAAATTGATATAACTCGATGGTGCAACGTGCATGGCGATGTATTTTGTTACAAGTTAAAACTATTATTGCGTTTTATAGTGAGGGCCGAAAAACTCTTGCATTAAAAAGTCTTCAAGCTCAGCGCTATCCTCGATACGCGCTGACTTCACGACAGAGCGGCCAAGGCGATGGGACTCCCAATCAAAATCTCCTTGATAATGCTCGCGTATCAAATCTATCATACGCCTAATCATCACCAATCGAATGTCCTGACCACTACGCGCTTCCACCTGATAGAACTGCATCTTGGCGTTGTTGTAATTGTCTGTCCAACCTTTAAAGCTAAAGCTGGCACTATTAGTCTCGATACGTTTGACTTCAAATATGCCGTTAGTGCCTACTTTTAGATTTTCCATGATACGGCGATCACGCTTTTCATCCTCACTGGGACCACGCTCCCGTGCTGCTGCCTCTGCATTCTGTTGTGCCGCATAAGACTCAACTGCTTGCCGTTGCGCGCGACGCTGATTCACCATCGCCATCATATCCACAGGCGGCTCATTCGGTGCAGGAGGTTGCTTGTTTGGCGCAGGCATCGGTAATGGACTTGGGGTTGGCTGCGTCATCACTTCTGGCACTGAAAAATCCTGTGGCTTAGGCTTCTTAGGTTTA
>NCGC01000067.1 GCA_002281475.1 Methylophilales bacterium 28-44-11 | reverse complement strand
CTAATATATTGGTTTCTCCACGATTCAACGCATCCATTACTTCTTTGGCGAGTGACTCTTGCCATGAGCCACCACTAGAAGGTTTTGCTGATTCTTCTTTAAGTTCTGGTGGTAAATCTGCGACATCTACATTTTGGCCTGGTGCCATCACGGTCAACCAATGGCACACGTTTTCTAACTGTCTAACATTACCGCTCCAATTAACTGAGGTAAGGTAGCGTAATGCTGATTGAGAGAGTTGTTTTGGTTCAACACCCAACTGATTGGCACTATGTGCTAAAAAGTGTTTAGCAAGTAAGGGAATGTCTTCACGACGCTCTCTTAAAGGCGGTAGACGCAAACGAATGACGTTTAAACGATGAAATAAATCTTCACGGAACAGTCCAAGTTTGACACGTTCTTCTAAGTCTTGGTGGGTTGCAGCAATCACACGCACATTGACTTTTAACGGTTGGTGACCACCGACACGGTAAAACTGACCATCACTAAGCACACGTAATAAACGAGTTTGTAAGTCTGCCGGCATGTCCCCAATTTCATCAAGGAAGAGCGTTCCGTTATCTGCTTGTTCAAAGCGTCCACGTCTTGCAGCTGCAGCGCCTGTAAATGCGCCACGTTCATGACCAAACAACTCAGACTCGAGAAGATCTTTTGGAATTGCGGCTGTGTTAATCGCGATAAAGGGTTTATCTGCACGTGGGCTGTGTTTATGTAAAGCACTTGCCACTAATTCTTTACCACTGCCTGATTCACCATTAATGAGCACGGTAGAGTGTGAACGACTTAGCCTACCAATGGCACGAAACACTTCTTGCATAGCAGGTGCTTGACCAATGATCTCAGGTGTTTCTTCAATCACCACATTTTCAACTGCCTGACGCATGCTTTCATCGACAGCTCGTTTGATAATATCAATGGCTTGGTCTACATCGAATGGCTTGGCTAAATATTCAAATGCACCCCCTTGAAAGGCCGCCACGGCACTCTCTAAGTCTGAATATGCAGTCATGATAATGACAGGAATCTCGGGATATTTTTGCTTGATATCTGAAAGGAAATCCAAACCTGAGCCGTTAGGCATACGAATGTCACTGACGACCACTTGTGGTTGCTCACGATTTAGCGCATTTAAAGCTTCGGCGGTGGAGGAGAAAGTTTTAAATTCCAAGTCTGTACGTGCCAACGCCTTTTCAAACACCCAGCGTATTGATTTATCGTCGTCTAATATCCAAATAGGTTTCATACTTCTCTCGATTTCAATTCAAAAACATTGTTTAATATAAATACATTTATTAATTGCATTTTATTGTGCAATGACAGCATGCTTTAACAGCGTACTCTCAATGGGTAATAGTATGGTGAAACAGGTTTTTCCGGGCTGGCTATCACAATCTATCATACCGTGATGTTGTGTAATAAAGGTTTGCGCTAGCGCAAGCCCAAGCCCAGTACCGCCCTCACGACCAGATACTAACGGATAAAAAATCTTTTCACGAATGTCTGCAGGAATACCAGGGCCATTATCAATAATTTGTAATTTGATGGCGACTCGATAGCGCTTTCTGGCCAATGTCACTTGGCGCTCTGACCGTGTTTTGAATATCACAGTAGCATGATCAGTTCCATTTGACTGCATGGCTTGTACTGCGTTGCGTGCAATATTGAGTACTGCTTGAATTAACTTTTCGCGATCGCCAATTAATTCTGGCAAGCTGGTATCGTAATCGCGACGCACGGTAATATTATGCGGAGATTCCGCCAATAACAAACTTCGCACACGTTCCAACACCTCGTGAATGTTTGTGGACTCATATTTAGGCACGCGATGCGGTGCAAGCAATCGATCCATCAAGCTATGTAATCTATCTGCCTCTTTAATGATGACTTGCGTATATTCACGCAAGTTCAGTTGTGGTAGTTCATGCTCAAGCAATTGCGCGGCGCCACGTAATCCACCCAATGGGTTGCGAATTTCATGCGCCAAGTTTCTAAGCAACTCCGAGTTTGCTTGTTGTTGAATCAACATTCTCTCTTCACGGGCAATACGCAACTGTTGATCCATTTGTTGAAATTCAAGAATGAGTGTGACGTTCTCAAATTGGATAGGGGTCACTGTACAAGTGACTGCAAACGAATGTTGCCTGACGGTGGTCAGTGCAAATTCATGCTCACGATAGGGACTATTAGTATTAAGTGCATTATCAACCGCTAATTGCAAAATTTCACAATTTAAAAAAACGTCCGAAATGTGATTGCCTGAAATTTGATTTGCACTTAAAGCAAACAAAATTTCAGCGCTTGGATTGGTATAGATAACTTTTAGCGAAGAGTCTAGCAACATGACTGCTGTTGCAAGATGCTCTAAACCTGAGAAATGAGAAGGAGTTTGTTTAACCATGGCCTTGTAAAAACGAAGCAATAAATGTAATTGCTTGTATTAAAGCAAAAGACAAGCCAGCTTTACTTTTGCTCAGAAATCACCAGAAATGGCTAATTGATTTGGTTAAGCTCTTTGGTTAACAAATCAATATTGCGTTGATGCGCGTCAACTTCTGCTTGTAGCGCTTTCATTTTTTCTTGATATTTAGGAACGTTACGGAAAGTCGAAGTGCTGCCATTGGCATTCTTCACTTGGTACACTTCGGGGTTAGATTCTCCTTCTGTGTATGCTTGCTTAGCACGCTCAAGTGCTTGTTTTTCAGACGCTAATTCTGATTTTAGGATGTCTTTACGCTTGGCATCGCGTTGATTTTGCGTATTGGAGTCTACTTTTGGGAAGTCACTGGGAGTAGACGATTTAGCACCATCAGAATTTTTATTTGCAGGTTTTGGTGTGTTGCCAAAATTAGTGTCGGCAGGTTCTAAATCTAATTTTTTGGCGTTTTTGATTTTAACATTGGAGTAAGTGATACGACCGTCTGCATCTACATGCTTGTATATCTCGGCTTGAACTGCCGTGGCAATGAAGCCCGTAAGTACCATGCACAAAAATATAATTTGTTTATTCATACCAATAGTTTAGATGAGAGTCTTATAGTTAGCAACGAGGAATTATAGATTTGGTTGACGGTGTTGTATACAAAAAAATAGAGCAGCCTAAGCTGCCCTATTTTAGTGCGTTGCTAAAGGGTAATTAGCAAGAGTAGTACAAGCCGAACTCTACTGGGTGTGGAGTTTGACGTAACTTAGTGACTTCTTCCATTTTCAATGCAATGTAAGCATCAATCCAGTCTTCAGAGAATACACCACCACGTGTCAAGAACTCGCGATCTTTGTCTAAGTATTCAAGCGCTTGCTCTAATGATGAACAAACAGTTGGGATCAATGCATCTTCTTCTGGTGGCAGATGGTACAAGTCTTTTGTTGCTGGCTCACCTGGGTGAATCTTGTTTTGTACGCCATCTAAACCAGCCATTAGCAATGCAGAGAACGCTAAGTATGGGTTAGCGATTGGGTCTGGGAAGCGCGCCTCAACACGACGTGCTTTTTCACCGTGCACGAATGGAATACGAATCGCAGCAGAGCGGTTTTTAGCTGAGTAAGCTAATTTTACTGGCGCTTCGTAATGTGGCACTAAACGTTTGTATGAGTTGGTGCCAGGGTTAGTAATCGCGTTTAAAGCGCGTGCATGTTTGATAATGCCGCCGATGTAATACAAAGCGAAATCACTCAAACCTGCATAGCCATTGCCTGCAAATAGGTTTTTACCATCTTTCCATACGGATTGGTGCACGTGCATACCAGAACCGTTATCACCAAACATTGGTTTAGGCATGAAAGTCGCTGTTTTGCCGTACGCATGCGCTGTATTAAGAACCACGTACTTAAGGATTTGCGTCCAGTCAGCACGTTGTGTCAATGTCGCGAATTTAGTACCAATTTCACATTGGCCAGCAGTTGCAACTTCATGGTGATGCACTTCAACAGGCACGCCCATCGCTTCTAATGTCATACACATTGCAGAACGTACGTCTTGTAATGAATCGACTGGAGGTACTGGGAAATAGCCACCTTTAACTGATGGACGGTGACCAGTATTGCCACCTTCAAATTTTTCACTGGATGACCAAGCAGCTTCTTCCGAATTGATTTTTACTGCACAACCGCTCATGTCAACTGACCAGTTGATAGAGTCGAAAATGAAGAATTCTGGTTCTGGACCAAAGTAAGCTGTATCGCCTAGACCACTTGATTTTAAGTAAGCTTCAGCACGTTTTGCTAAGCTACGTGGGTCACGATCATAACCTTTACCATCAGTCGGATCCACCACATCGCAGGTCAAAATAAGGGTTGGTTCGTCCATAAAAGGATCGATGTTGGCTGTTGATGCATCAGGCATTAATTGCATATCTGAAGCTTGAATACCTTTCCAACCTGCGATTGAAGAGCCGTCAAACGCGTGACCTTCGGTGAACTTTGATTCATCAAACGCTGAAACTGGCACTGTGACGTGCTGTTCTTTACCGCGCGTATCGGTAAAACGAAAATCAACAAATTTAATGTCATTTTCTTCTACCATCTTCATTACATTTGCAACAGACATTACCTTCTCCTAATGTTGGGTGAGTACGGATTTGAGATTGTTATGGTTTAAAACAAAAAAATCTTAAGTTGTAATATTAGCAGGAAGTATGCCAGTGAAAAATAGCTAAACCCCGCATTAAACCGATAACCTTCAAAAATAGCATTGAGAGAATAGAAACAAAACAGTGCGTTATGATCATTTATGCACCATAAAAGTGCATTCAATTAATCGTGTCATTCTAAATAAATTTAGCGATATATTCTGTGCGAAAATACATCATTACGCAAAATTCGGAGAATGGCGTTGGAAAAAACAACAATGGTTTTAGAAACTGCACGTGAGCGTGCTAAACAAACCAATTTACCTTATGCCGGTGTATTAACACCGGAAGAAGCTTTTATTGTGTTGCAGAATAATCCCTCAGCAGTGTTGGTCGATGTTCGCACGCGTGCTGAGTTAGAATTAGTGGGTAGAGTGCCACAATCGACCCATCTTGAATGGGCCTTTTATCCTGGTATGGTGGCAAACCCTGACTTCTCCTCGCAACTTCTTGCACAGGTTGATAAAGGGTTAACGGTGATCTTTATGTGTCGTACCGGGGGCCGTAGTCATAATGCTGCTGTTCTTGCACAACAATTGGGCTTTTTGGATGCATACAATATGGCTGAGGGTTTTGAGGGTGAGGCTAACAGTTTAAAACAACGCACCATGATCAATGGCTGGCGACATGCAGGCTTACCCTGGACTAACTAAGTGAGCACTGAAAAATATGCTGTGATTGGAAATCCGATCGCGCACAGCCAATCGCCTTTGATTCATCAAGCTTTTGCAGCACAATGCAATAAAGACATAAGTTATGAGCGCATTTTAGCGCCTATCGATGCATTTGAAATGACGGTGCGCACGCTCATTGACCAAGGGTATCAAGGTGCCAATGTGACGGTGCCTTTTAAATTTGAAGCGTTTGCACTCTGTAATGAAGTGAGTGAACGTGCACAGCATGCGCTTGCAGAGGCTGTGAATACGTTGGTGTTTAAAAACGGCAATATTTTTGGCGATAACACAGATGGTGTAGGTTTGCTAAATGATATTGAGCATAATTTAAAATTTAGAATTTCTGGCAAACGTGTCTTGGTGCTTGGAGCGGGGGGTGCGGCACAAGGGGTATTGCAACATCTTGCTTGCGCGGCAAGTGTCACAGTTGCCAATCGCTCAGTGGATAAAGCCCACGCTATTGTGGCGAAATTAGATGAAACAATATTTTCAGCATGCCAGTTTGCAACCTTGAGCGATCCTTACGACATCATTATTAATGCAACTTCTACCGGCTTGACTGATACACAATTGCCGATTCCAGACGTTATATTTTCAAAGGACTGTTTGGCTTATGACATGATGTATGGTCGCGACACGCCATTTATGAAACAAGCCAAGGTAGCAGGTGCACATGTTCATGATGGCCTCGGTATGTTGGTAGAGCAGGCAGCAGAAGCATTTTATATTTGGCATCATGTGCGTCCTAATACACCACCAGTGATGACCATGTTAAGAGCGTTAAAAAAGGTAGCATGAATTGATAGGTTGGTTATTTAACTCAAACAAAAACGCGGCTGCACTGAGTATAGGTGGCATGATAAAACGTGTTTTAGTGGTAATTTTTCTATTCGCTGTTGCTTATCAGATATGGATATTAATACACATATGGTGGTGGATTGACCATCACCCACATTCCAGCGCGTTTATGAATGAGCGCTTAGAGGTGATCCATGAAGATAAACCAGAGGCAGAACTCAAATATAAATGGGTTGATTACGATAAGATTTCTACCCATTTAAAACGTGCAGTGATCGCTTCTGAAGATGCTAAATTTACAATGCATGAAGGATTTGATTGGGAAGGCATCGAAAAGGCTTACGAGAAAAATTTGAAAAAAGGGAAAATTGTTGCGGGTGGTTCTACCATCAGTCAGCAGTTGGCAAAGAATTTATTTTTATCCAGTAAGCGAACGCCTTGGCGTAAAGGGCAAGAAGTCATTATCACGATGATGTTAGAAAAGATGATGACTAAACGTCGTATCTTTGAAATTTACCTGAATGTGATTGAATGGGGTAACGGCGTGTTTGGGGCAGAAGCCGCAGCGAGGCATTATTTTAAAACCAGTGCCCGTGGCCTGGATAAGCAACAATCGGCTAAGTTGGCTGCCATGATCCCCAACCCACGCTTTTATGATAAGCATCGCATGACACGATATTTAAATAAAAGAACTAGGACTATTCAAGCGCGAATGCGTTTTGCAGAAGTGCCTTGAAAGCCATGCTGGGAATATTCGCTTAAGCCTATTTTTAGTTGTTACCCCTAGTTTTGTGATCAATACAAGCGTATAGATTCCAAGAGTAGTTGCACTTTTTCCTCTTTGTTTTTTCAATCAGATTGGGTTGGTTCGCGGTAAAGTGATACTACATCTATGTCAATGGACTATCCATCAACATGAATTTAATCGACAATTTTTTTGAGAAAGTTAACCAATTGCCTATGCTACCAAAGGTAGTGCAAGAGGTGACATCGCAGCTTAAACAAGCAGATATTGATTTGCATGTGTTGGCAGATACCATCAATCATGACCAAGTGTTGGCTGCGCGCGTGTTGCGTATGTCAAATTCAGCTTACTTTGGATGCAGTCGTAGCATTAAAACGGTAGAAGATGCGGTGGCGCTGATTGGGTTGGAAAATGTTGAAACGCTGGTGGTGGCTTCTGGCGTGACTACTACCTTTAACAACGTGCCGGGTATGGATTTACATCGGTTTTGGCAACATAGTTTGGTCACGGCCAGTATTGCGCGCCAAATTAGCCATGACTTAGGCCTGCATGCTGGCACTGAATATATTGCCGGCTTATTACACAGTATTGGTCAATTACCCATACATTTGGTTTTCCAGCGGCGGGCGCGCAAGTGTTACAAACTTGCCGAGGTCAAAACGTGCTAGAACGAAAAAATATCGAACAATCCATTTTGGGCATTGATCATTGCCAGATTGGTGAAATACTCGCAAAAATGTGGAATTTCCCTGAAGAAATTTTATGTGTCATTCGCCACTACGCTGATCCGTTTAAAGCCGATGCTTGCTCTTTAGCGCCTGTGGTGTATGCCGCTGTGCATATTGCATCCGATTTTGAACAAGATAAAACTGCGGACGTGTCTGCAGAAACCTTAGATGTATCGATTGCACAATATATACGCATGACAGAACACAGTGCACTGTCAGAAAAGATAGAAAGCTATCATCATTTTGTAGTTGAGGCGAAAAGCTACTTATAAAAAACTTTGGTCTAACTATATTGCCTAAGCCAACATTGGTTTGAGGTATTTTCCGGTGTAACTGTGTTTATTTTCTGCCACTGTTTCTGGCGTACCTACACCCACCACTAGTCCACCACCATCACCACCTTCTGGTCCCATGTCGATGATCCAATCTGCTGTTTTAATCACGTCCAAATTATGCTCAATAATCACAATGGTGTTGCCTGCATCACGTAGGCGATGGATGACATCAAGCAATAACTGGATATCAGCAAAATGCAAACCCGTCGTCGGCTCATCGAGAATATACAACGTGCGCCCAGTATCACGCTTGCTGAGCTCTAATGCTAGCTTAACTCGTTGTGCTTCTCCGCCAGAAAGCGTAGTGGCTGACTGGCCTAGGGTGATATAACCTAACCCTACATCTAATAGCGTTTTCAACTTGCGTTCAATCACTGGTTGCGCACTGAAAAAAGTGTGCGCTTGCTCTACCGTCATCTCTAACACTTCGCGAATATTTTTGCCTTTAAAGTTGATTTCTAAAGTTTCACGATTATAGCGCTGACCTTTGCAGACATCACATGGCACATAGACATCTGGTAAAAAGTGCATTTCTACACGTATTACGCCGTCACCTTGGCAGGCTTCACAGCGACCACCTTTAACGTTGAATGAGTAGCGGCCTGGGCCATAACCACGGGCGCGACTTTCAGGCACGGCTGCAAATAAATCACGAATCGGTGTAAACAAACCGGTGTAAGTGGCAGGGTTGGAGCGTGGTGTGCGACCAATCGGGCTTTGGTCCACATCCACCACTTTATCAAAAAACGCTAAGCCTTCAATCTCGCCAAATGTAGCGGGTTCAGTATTGCTTCCGTATAAGTGCTGGGCGACTGAGCGGTACAATGTATCGTTGATAAGTGTGGATTTGCCACTGCCGGAGACGCCGGTCACACATGTTAGTAAGCCGACTGGAATCTCTACTGAAACATCTTGTAAGTTGTTACCCGTGGCATTAGTCAGTTTTAGTAAACGGGTTGGATCGACTTTGGTACGCGCTTTTTTGTACTGAATTTGCTTTTTGCCACTCAGGTATTGACCAGTCAAAGAGTTGGGATTGGCTTGAATTTGGGCAGGCGTGCCTTCAGCTACAATTTGGCCGCCATGTTCACCGGCACCCGGCCCAATGTCCACAACGTAATCGGCCA